>CAZRAD010000087.1:0-11909 GCA_964597945.1 uncultured bacterium | reverse complement strand
TGCGACTGAAAGTGTGCGTTCCGTCACCATTGGCAACGAAGAAGAACTCATCGCTCCCGGAAACTGGATAGAGCGCCGCGCGGATCGAGGCGGTGCCGGGGCTCCCGATGGGGCCCGGCGGGAGTCCCGAGTGCCGATACGTATTGTACGGCGACTCGAACCTCAGGTCGCTGTAGTAGAGCTTGCGGTGATAGATGCCCTTCGCGTACCGGACGGTCGGGTCGGCCTCGAGCCGCTGTCCGGTATCGAGACGATTGTGATAGACGGCCGAGATGCGGGGACGCTCCCGGTCGAACAGCGCCTCCGCCTCGATGATGGACGCGAGTGTGAGCACCTCGTGCATCGACATTCCGAGAGACTCGGCGCGCGTGGCGTAACGCTCGAAGATGCGACCCGTCTCCCACGTCATCATCTCGATGGCTGCCATCTCCTCCATGTCGAGTTCGACGCGATACGTATCGGGATACAGATAGCCCTCGAGCGACGGCGCATAGAACCTGAGACGTGCGATGACCTCGGGATCATTGGCGAGCCGCACGAACTCCTCGGCGTCCAATCCGACGGCGCCCTCGAGAAGCACGGCGATCTGTTCGATGCGATATCCCTCGGGGATGGTGACACGTCGTGTCGCCACCTCGCCCTGGCTGAGCGCGAGCAGGAGCTCAAGCTCGGAGTAGCGCGGCCCGAATTCGTAGGCCCCTGCCTGGAGCTTCCCGTCCATGTCGAGGACCTGGGCGGCGAGTCTGAACCGCTGCATGTCGTGGACGAGCCCGGCCGCCTCAAGCGTCGCGGCGATCTCACTGAACGCCGCGCCTTCCGGGATCTGCACGAGGATGCGACGGTCGATCTCGCGCGTCCGCAGGAACGCCAGCCCCTGAATGAGGAAGAGGAAGAGCACCACGGCGACGATCGACAGGATGATGAGATCGCGGACGAACCAGCCCTTCCGCCGTTTCTGCGGCGTCGGCGGACTCACGCGGTCGCCGGCGCGACCCAGCCGCATGACTCCTCTGTCGTTCGCAACCGGCATGCTCACCTTCCCGCTGCGTCCAGGTAGCCCTGGAGGATCACGGCCGCGGCGATCTGGTCGACGCGCCCCTTCCTCCCCCGGCTCTTCTCACCGGCCTCACGCATGATGCGCTCGGCTTCCGTGCTCGACAGTCGCTCGTCCTGCAGCACCACGCGGCAGAGCGATGCATCCTCGAGCGCGACCGCGAGATCGCGCGAGCGCATGGCTCTCGGACCGACCGACCCATCCATCCGAATCGGATATCCGACGACTATGGTGTCCGCGCCACGTTCGCTCGCCAGTTCCGCAAGTCTTCTCGCGACGCCGGCGTCCGAGTCGAACTTCAGTGTCTCATCCGACGTCGCAAGAAACCGGCTCTCGTCGCTCACCGCGACTCCGACCCTGGCTTCACCCGGGTCGACGCCGATGACTCTTCCCTTCTCACCGCGCGGGTTCCGCAGCAGCGAAAGGAGCTCGGCGAAGTCGTCAGGCATCGGCGTAGCGAACTCCATCCGCTTCCCGGTTCGCGGGTGCGTGAACGAGAGACGCCTCGCGAAGAGCGCCTGCCGGCCGGCCGCGTCGTTGACGCGTTTGGCCTGAGGCCGGTAGTGCGGCGAGACCTCCGAGAACGAGCGTCGCACGCCGCCGTAGTCGGCATCACCGATGACGGGACGATGGATGTGTGACATATGCACGCGGATCTGGTGCGTCCGGCCGGTCTTCAGATCGATGGAGAGCAGCGTCGCAAACGGGAACTCCTCGCGGACCGTCCAGCCGGTGAGAGCATGCCGGCCGTCGTCCCGGACACCCATCCGCTTCCGGTCGTTCGCGCGCCGGCCGATCGGTTCCTCGATGATACCCGACTCCTCATCGAACGTCCCCCACACGATCGTGAGATACTCCTTCCGCACCTCTCGTGCTTCAAAGGCCGCGGCGAGAGCGCGATGCGACTCGTCGTTCTTCGCCACCACGATGAGTCCGGAGGTGTTCCGGTCGAGGCGGTGGACGATACCGGGACGGAGTGTGCCGCCGACCGACGAGAGCCCGAGTCCGCGGCCGAGCAGCGCATTGACAAGGGTACCGGACCTCGCGCCGGGCGCGGGGTGGACAACCATGCCGACGGGCTTGTCGACGACGATGATGTCGTCGTCCTCGAACACGACATCGAGCGGGATGTCCTCGGGTTCAGCGGAGAGATGTTCGAGTTCAGGAACCTCCGCCTCAACGCGGTCACCGGCGACGAGCCTGGTGGACGGCTTGGCGGACTTCCCATTGAGCGTTGCGAGCTCCGACAGGATGATGTCCTTGGCACGTGTGCGGGACAGGTCGGGTGCGTGCGCACCCAGGAAGTGGTCCAGCCGGTCGCCCTGGCTGTCCTCGGTCACAACGAGCACGACGCTCCTGCTCATTCGTTCTCCCCGCTCGGGGACAAGGGTGTACTCTGGTGGGGGTCGGAGAGGAAGACGAGATGGATGGCGAGAATGACGACGCCGATCGTGATGGCGCTGTCGGCCACATTGAAGGACGGCCAGCGCAGCGTACCGAAACCGATGTCGAGGAAGTCGACGACGGCGCCGAGTCGGATCCGGTCGACAAGGTTGCCGACCGCGCCGCCGAGCACGAGCCCGAACGCCGTCCGCTCCCAGAACCGCATCTTCACGATCTCTCGCGAGAACGCGATGATCGCGACCGAGGCCGCCGCGGAGATCCACACGAACCAGGTGCTCCCGCCGCGGAACAGCCCGAACGCAGCTCCGGTGTTTGCCGTGCGCGTCAGTCGAACGACCGAACCGATGACGTCGATCGAGTGCCCCATCCGCATCGTATTGACCACGATGAGCTTCGCGATCTGATCGGCGACGACGATCAACGCGCTGAGCAGCAGCATACGCGCGGGGGTCCCGCGGCCCGTGCTACTCGTCGTCCTTCTCAAGGTCCCCATTCTCTTCCGCCTTCTTGCACTCGATGCAAAGGCGGGCGTGCGGGACCACCTCGAGACGCGGCTTCTTGATCCTCTTGCCGCACGCCGAACAACAACCGTACGTTCCGTTCTTGATCCGCACGAGCGCCTCATCGATGTGATAGACGAGACGTCCCTCGACCGAGGCCATCTGATACGCCTTCTCGCGCTCCTGCGCATCGCTCGCCTGGTCGGCCATGTGAACCGAATAGGCGGAGAGGTCTCCAGCGGCATTGCGCTGCGACTCACTGAAGATCTTGTCCTCGAAGTAGCCCAATTCCTTGAGCAGCTTCATTCTCTCCTCGATGAGCCTCTCTTCGAAGTGATTGAGATCCTTCTTGTTCAACGCTCCCCCTCCACCAGCGAGTCCAGGGATTACTCCCGGCCGCTCTTCTCGGTGCGCTCAACGGCGATCCACGCACTCTCTCCGTTTATGTCCCAGTCCTTCGCGAGGTCACCGGTCTTTCGACCGGAGGTGATACTCTCGGCAAGCGTCTCACCGGTGATCCGTTCGGCGAACCGCTCGATCGCACGTGTCAGAAGCGGCCCGGCCTCGTAGGAGACCGTGATCCGGTCCACGACCTCGAAGCCCGCTTCCTTCCGCATGAACTGAATCTTGTTGATCATCTCGCGCGCGAAGCCCTCATCCCTGAGGTCATCGTCGATCGCGAGGTCGAGCCCGACGGTCAGGATCCCCTCGCTCTGCACGGCGAATCCGGGCCTAGGCTCCGTCTCGAACTCAACGTCACCTGGTTCGATGACGATAGCATCCTCTCCGATTCGCGCGTCCACGCTGTTCCCATCCGCGAGCTCCCTGACGTCGGTCTCCGAAAGAGCCCGAATGGCCTCCGCGGCCTCATTCACCCTCTTGCCGTGCTTCGGTCCAAGCGCGGGGAAGATCGGGACGGCTCGCAGGGCCGCGAGGTCCGCAGTATCCGCCCACTCGACACTCTTGACGTTGAGCTCCGCCAGCACGAGTTCCGCGAGTCGCTCGACTCCGGACTGAAGAACGCTGGGCACTCCGGCCACGAGAATGCGGGAGAGCGGCTGTCGGACCTTCACGTTCGCGACGTTCCGCGCGGCGCGTCCGAGTCCGACGATGGAGCGCGCAAGCTCCATGTCGGTATCGAGCTTGCCGTCGATGCCGCCCTCGGGCACCCCCGGATACGGCGTCAGATGCACGCTCTCGGTGACGCACCCGAACGTGTGATTGACGACCACGTCTCCGGCGCCCTCGCACAACTCCCGATAGACGGCCTCCGAGAGCAGCGGCGCGAACGGTGCCGTCGCCCGGGCCGTCGTCAGCAGGACCTCGAAGAGCGTTGAGTAGGCGGCTCTCTTGTCCGCATCCATCTCGCCCTTCCAGAACCTCGACCTCGACAACCGGACGTACCAGTTCGACAGATCCTCCTGGATGAACGCCTGGAGCCGCCGGACGGCCTTCGTGATGTCGTAGCTCTCCATACTCCGTGTCGCATCGGTGACCGTCGCGTGCATCCGCGAGATGATCCAGCGGTCCATGACCGGCCGCTCGGACATCGGCACCGAATGCTCGGCCGGATCGTATCCGTCGATGTTCGCGTAGAGCGCGAAGAACCCGTAGGTGTTTCGGAGCGTCCCGATGACCTTGCTCGCAACCTCCTTGACGCCGTCCTCGTCGAACCGCGTCGGGAGCCACGGCGGGCTCGTCGACAGCATGTACCAGCGGAGTGCGTCCGCCCCACTACTGTCCATCAGCGCCATGGAGTCGACGATGTTGCCGATCCGCTTGCTCATCTTCTTGCCGTTCTTGTCGAGCACCATGTCGTTGACGACACAGCGCTTGTACGCCGCCTCGCCGGACACGATGGTCGAGATCGCCAGAAGCGAGTAGAACCAGCCGCGTGTCTGGTCGACGCCCTCCGCGATGAAGTCCGCGGGGAAGTTCTTTTCGAAGAGCTCCTGGTTCTCGAACGGCCAGTGCCACTGCGCATACGGCATGCTGCCGGAGTCGAACCAGCAGTCGATGACCTCGGGCGTGCGGGTCATCGATCCGCCGCAGCTCTCACATGTCAGGTGGATGCCGTCGATGACCGGCTTGTGCAGGTCGATCTCGCCGTCCGGCGCGTCGGTCGCGCGCGAGCGGAGCTCTTCGATGCTGCCGACCGAGGCCATGGCGCCGCAGTCGTCGCAGATCCAGACGTTCAGCGGCGTGCCCCAGTAGCGGTCGCGAGAGATTGCCCAGTCGACGTTGTTCTCGAGCCAGTCACCGAGCCTGTTGAGACCGATCTCTCTCGGATGCCAGTTGATCTTCTTGTTGAGCTCTATCATCTGGTCCTTGAACTGTGTCGTCTTCAGATACCACGAGTTCCGCGCGTAGTAGACCAGCGGCGAGTCGCATCGCCAACAGAAGGGATACGTGTGGACGATGGTCCCGCGACGGAACAACAGTCCGCGTTCCGCGAGCTCGTCCATGATGAGCGGGTCGGCGTCCTTGATGAACAGACCGGCCCACGGCGTGATATCCTCGGTGAGCTTCCCGGCGCCGTCGACGGGCTGGACGAACGGAAGCCTATTCTCGCGGCCGACGCGGCTGTCGTCCTCGCCGAACGCGGGCGCGATGTGAACGATCCCCGTGCCGTCCTCGAGCGTGACGAAATCACCCGCGATGACGTAGTGACCGCGCTCCTCGAACGGAACGAAGCTGTAGAGCGGTTCGTAGTCCCTCCCGAGGAGGTCGGCGCCCTTGATGCGGTCGACCACGCGCCAGCCGCCCTCGGGCAGTTCGTCGTCGGCGAACGCCAGCGGCGCGTCGAGCACCTTGAGCAGCGCCTCGGCGAGGATGAGCTTCTCCGTGCCGTTGTCGACGACCGCGTACGACTCCTCCGGCGCCACGGCGAGCGCGACGTTCGACAGGAGTGTCCAGGGCGTCGTCGTCCAGACGAGGAACGACGTTCCGGGCTCATCTCTCAGATTCATCCGCACGAAGACGGATGGGTCCTCGGCATCCGCGTACCCCTGCGCCACCTCGTGGCTCGACAGCGGCGTCCCGCAGCGAGGACAGTACGGCAGGATCTTGTGACCCTGGTAGATGAGGTCACGATCCCACATCAACTTGAGGATGTGCCAGATGGTCTCGATGTAGTCGTTCGTGTAGGTCACGTACGGGTTCTCGAGGTCGACCCAGTACGCCATGCGACGCGTCAGTTCATCCCACTCGTTCTTGTAGGTGAAGACGCTGTCGCGGCACTGCTCGATGAACTCGGCGATGCCGTACCGCTCGATGCCCTCCTTGTCCTCGAGCTTCAGACGCTTCTCCACGTCGATCTCGACCGGAAGGCCGTGCGTGTCCCAGCCGGCCTTGCGGCTGACCTGGAACCCGGTCATCGTCTTGTAGCGGCAGACGATGTCCTTGATGGTCCGCGCCAGCACGTGGTGCGCGCCGGGATGGCCGTTGGCGGTCGGCGGTCCCTCGAAGAACACGAAGCGCGGCGAGCCTTCGCGATCGTCCACGCTTCGCTTGAACGTTTCGTTCGCATCCCAGAACCCGAGCACCTCGCGCTCGAGCTGGGCTGTCGTCAGTTCTCTTGGAAACTCCCGGAAACCCATGTCGTCCCTCTTCTCCCGGCTGTCCACGCCGGTCGCGCCGGCGTGACTACCCGGAGCGTGCTACATCTTGCCAATGAGCCTGAAAACGAGTTGCGTGAGCCTGGGTTCGGTCGCTCTCGCGACCTTGAGAATCTCCCGGTGGCTTGCCGGTTCCAGTGCGTCAGCGAGACAGATGTCCGTGACGACGGCAAGCCCAACGACCCTCATCTTCCCATGGATGGCCACGATGTTCTCAGCGACCATCGACATGCTCACGACGTCGCCCCCTATCATAGAGAGGAAGCGATACTCCGCCGCGGTCTCGAGACACGGTCCCGCGACGCCGACGAAGACACCCTTCTTGAGCGGGATCTGCTCTTCGAGCGCGATCTCCTCGGTGATCTTGACGTAATCGCGGTCGTACGGCTGCGACATGTCGGGGAAGCGAGCGCCGAGCGTGTCGTCGTTCGGACCGATGAGCGGATTGTCGCCGGTCAGGTTGATCTGGTCGACGATCGAGACGATGTCGCCCTTCTCGTAGAGCGGGTTCATCCCGCCGGCGGCACACGTCAGGACGAGCTTCTTCGCCCCCAGCGCCCGCAGGACACGGATCGGGAAGGTGACCTCCTGCATCGTGTAGCCCTCGTAGTAGTGCACGCGTCCGTTCATCAGCGCGACGCGCCGGCGACCGACCTTGCCGAGAATGAGCTCGCCGGCGTGACCCTCGACGCCCGAGACCGGGAAATGCGGGATCTTGTCGAACGGGATGACGGCGTCGATGTCCATGTGACTCGAGAGCTTCCCGAGACCGCTGCCGAGCACCACGGCGATCGTCGGCTTGACGTCGCTCTGCTTGCGGATGTACGCAACCGCTCGCTCGATTTTGTCTCTCAGTGTCAGTGCCTTCGCCATGGTGTCCTCCCTTTCGCCTCGCGGCATTCAAGCTTCGCGGCATTCAAGCTTCGCGGCTACCCGAGCCGCGCAGCCATCTGATTGAGCGTCGGAGTGATGAACATCCTCAGAAAATGGATTCCGAGGAGCACAACGATCGGCGAGAAGTCCATCCCCGACTGATACGTGAACGGCAGCGCCCGGCGGACCCTGTAGAGCACTGGTTCCGTGATGCCGCGCAGGTACATGATGACAGGGTGCGAAGAGCGCGGTGCCACCCACGAGATGATGGCGACCCCGATGATGCAGAACGCGTACAGCTGGAGCGCCAGATCAACGATGTAGGCCAGGGCCGTCAGGAGGTTTGCAGCGGCGAACATCAGCGCTCCCCGAATATGGCGCGGCCGACTCGCACAATGGTCGCGCCTTCCTCTATAGCAACCTCGAAGTCGTTCGTCATCCCCATCGACAGGTGTTCCATACGAACGCCCGGGATCACGCGATCCTCGATCTCATCACGTATGGCCCGGAGTCTCCGGAAGCACGGGCGGACATCCTCCGGATCCGGCAGAAACGCCCCGATGGTCATCAGCCCGACGATCTCGATCCCGCCCAGATCCGCCATCTCCTCGATGGCTGCGAAGGTCTCGTCGGGCTCGAGCCCGTACTTGCTCTCCTCGCCGGAGGTATTGACCTCGGCGAACACGGGCATCCGGCGTCCGGCGGTCTCGGACCGTATCGATACCTCGCGCGCGAGCCGGACGCTGTCGATGGACTGGATGACGTCAAAGAGCTCAAGCGCGCGCTTGACCTTGTTCGTCTGCAGGTGTCCGACCAGATGCCTCTCGACCGGCGGCAGTCCGCCGAACTTGCCGGCCGCCTCCTGAATGCGGTTCTCCCCGATACAGTCGATGCCGGCCTCGACGGCCTCAATGACCCCGGCCACGTCGACCGTCTTGGTGACCGCGACGAGCCGGACGTCGGCCGGGTCGCGGAACGAGCGGTCGCACGCGGCTTCCATCCGCGCCCGTACCGCCTGAACATTGTCCGCTATCGACATGAGCTCCCACCGAGAAGGACCCACACTCCTACAGAACCATTGATTATAGACAGGGTGCACGGCCTCAGCAACGCAAAAGGCAGACGCCCCTGGTGCCGGGAACGCCTGCCGAGTGGATCCACCGGCCGAAGAACCTCCGCATCGGGACCGGCACCGCGCTCTACACGGGCTCGGTATCGCCATCCTCGTGCGGGCGGAAACAGGCCCGGCAGCGCGCTTCGTAGGCCCCGGTGGCACCCACGACCACACGCTTATCCGAGTGGATGAGACGCTGCGTCCGATTGGCCGGTTTACCGCACTGCATACATACGGCCAGCGTTTTCGTGACGTACTCCGCGACCGCCATGACCTGCGGCATCGGTTCGAACGGTCGGCCGAGGTAGTCCTGGTCGAGACCGGCGACGATAACGCGGATGCCGCGGTCGGCGAGTTGCTCGCAGACCTGCGGCAGTGCCTCGCCGAGGAACTGACCCTCGTCGAGCCCGACGACCTCGGTCGCATCGTCAACGTACCCGAGAACCTCTCGCGCGTCGGCGACAGCGATGGACTCAACCCGCCGGTCGTCATGCGAGACGATGCTGTCCTCGTCGTAGCGGTCGTCGAGCGCGGGTTTGAAGGTCATGACCTTCTGCTTCGCGATCTTCGCGCGCCGGAGCCGTCTGATGAGCTCCTCGCTCTTGCCCGAGAACATGCTCCCGCAGATGACCTCGATCCACCCCGTCTCGTGTCGGTCACGCATCCTCGTGTCCCTCCCCGGCCGCGCCGGAGTCTCCCGGGTACTCACGCGCCGCTTCCTCACCCCGCAGCACGCGAAGACAGCCCTCCGACAGCGCCTCCATCTCATCCTCCCCGGGCACGACGATGACCGGAGCGATGAAGTCCACATATGCGGCAAGCCTCGAAGTGATGTAGTCGGCGTTCGCCAGTCCGCCTGTCAGCACGACCGCGT
The DNA here is from genome assembly GCA_964597945.1 of uncultured bacterium. GTDB lineage: Bacteria > Joyebacterota > Joyebacteria > Joyebacterales > Joyebacteraceae > JAPEKQ01. The sequence continues at coordinate 2,473 of CAZRAD010000087.1, read as the reverse complement.
CAACGTTCCCCCGGAGCACCGCCGCCATTGAGCCGATCTCCTTCGCGATCTGGTAGAGCATCGCATCCATGACCACCGCCGCGCGCTCGTCGCCCTCCGCGATGCGGTCCTCCACCTCTCTGGCGCTGTTCGTACCGAGATACGCGACGAAACCTCCCCCGCCGACGAGCTTCCTGCGGATCTCATCGCGTGTATGCTCGCCCGAGAAGCACATATCGACGAGCTCGAGCGTCGGGACGGTCCCGGCGCGCTCGGGTGTGAACGGGCCCGCGGAGAGCGCGCTCGACACGTCGGTCATGCGTCCCCGGTCGATGGCGACCACACTGATGCCGCCGCCGAGGTGCGCGACGACGAGGTTGATGTCGTCGAGAGACCGCTCAAGCTCGCGCGCCGCGCGCCGAGCCGTTGCCTTGACGTTGAGGGCGTGGACGAGGCTCGCGCGTTCGATCTCCGGCGTGCCGGAGTACCGCGCGAGATCGTTCATCTCGTCGACCACGACGGGATCGACCACGAACGATGGAAGCCCGGCCATCGAGGCGATGTCGTGCGCCAGCACGGCACCGAGGTTCGACGCGTGCTGTCCGAGGAATCCGACACGGACATCATGAAGCATCGCTTCGTTCACGGCGTAGGTCCCGCTCGCGACGGGCCGCATCAGACCTCCCCGTCCCACCACGGCCGCGAGCGACGCGACCTCGACGCCGCGCTCTGCGAGCACGGCGAGCACCATGTCCCTGCGATAATCGAGCTGGTCCATGATCGACGGAAACTGCGACAGCTCCTTCCGTCCGTGTCTCAGTGTCTCCTCGAAGACCGGCGATTCGCCGTCGAAGACCGCGAGCTTCGTCGACGTCGAGCCCGGGTTGAGAACGAGCATGCGCTCTCCACGTATCTCGGCTACAGACTCTCGGTTCGCGGCGGTCGCTCCTGAAGTCATACTGGTTCCTCCGTGTCCGGGATGTCCTCGAATCGATATCGTCCCTTCTCGTCACGCGTTACGCGACCGACGGCACCCGCCGGATCGTGATCGAGGATGAGCGTCCACCCGCCCTCCGCGGCCTCGCGCAGCAGCTCTTCCTTCCGCTCGATGACCTCGAGCGGGTATACGTCCACGCCGGCGGTGTACGGTGCGCGCAGGTGGTGTCGCGTCGGGATGAGGTCCGCCGGATACACGGCGGTCTCCCCGTCGCTCGTGACCGTAACGATCAGATGTCCGGCGCAGTGTCCGCCCGTCCTGACGACGGAGACCCCCTCGCCGAGAGACATCTCGTCGTCCGTGATGATATCGAGGACGCCCGCCTCGTGGAGCGGAGCGAAGTCGTCGAGTCGGTACGCGGCCGCGTTCATCGCGTTCGGCGCGTGCCCCTCGGTCCACTCGAGTTCATGCACGAGGTATCTCGCGTTCGGGAATGCCGGGACGAGCACGTCGCCGCTCTTCGCGACGGCACCGCCGGCGTGGTCCATGTGCAGGTGTGTGAGAATCACGAGGTCGATCTTCTCAGGCGTGACCCCGTGTGAACGCAGCGCCGTCACGACACCGCTGTCATCGCCCAAACCGAAGACCTTCCGTTCCCGCTTGCCGAGACGCGGCCCGAACCCGGTGTCGACCAGGATCCGCCGTGTGGGGGTCTCGATGAGCAGCGGCACGAGCGCGAGCAGGATCCTGTTGTCCCCGTCGGGCTCGAGCAGCCGCCCCCAGATCACACGCGGGACGACGCCGAACATCGCCCCGCCGTCGTAGAGGAACGACCCGGCGTCAAGCGGAGTGAGAACGTGGGGACCCAGAATCACGTCGGTGCCTCACGGTGAGAGCGGAGAGTGAAAGACGGGCGCGAGACGCCCGCCAGCAAGTTCAGAGGGATGATATCATGGAGACCGATGCCCGTCAACGCGCCAGCCGGTGGGCACTTCAGAGCGCGAGATGTCTCCCGCGGACGTCGGTGATTTCGCTTGACCGTCCAGGCCGCGCAGCTGTACACTGAACTGTAGTCGCGAATTCTCGGGAGCCGCAGGTGGAGCGGCAGTGCATGAGGAGTGCTGCTCGCCCAGCCCCCAGAGCAGATCGGCGTGACGATGCCACCATCTCCGCGTCTCTCTCTTCGCCTCAGACGTCGCCCCGCCACAGACGTCCGCGCACGCGGATAGGGAGGTGCACCGTGAGCAGACTGCTCCTAGTGTTGCTCGTTCTCGCACTCGCGCTGCCACTGACGGCGCGCGAGATCGACGGCGCCACTGTGACGCTCATCTCACCCGCCAACGTCACCCCAGGCGCAACGCAGACGATGCTCTTCACGGTTCAGAACGCCTCATCCGACTACGAGTGGATAGCCTCCGTGGAGATCCACTTCCCGGGCGGCGTTCTCCATCAGGAGACGATGGGTCACGAGATGCTGTCGGCGCCGCGGCCCAACTTCGCCATGACCGTCTGGCCCACGATCCCGACGGCGACGTGGACTGACAACAACGGTGGCTA
>CAZRAD010000086.1:0-11968 GCA_964597945.1 uncultured bacterium | reverse complement strand
TCTTGCGTTGTCTGCGTCTATGGACCGGGTCCGGCGACGGTACGGCGACCGTGCGCTCCGGCTACTTCTTCTCGCGCAGCTTCCGTCGCTCCTCGACGATCTCCTCTGCGATCGAGAACGGGACCGCCTCGTAGTGCTCGAAGGTCATCGTGAACTCGCCGCGTCCGCTGGTGATGTTTCGAAGCTCGGAGGAGTATCCGAACATCTCCGCGAGCGGCACGTGCGCTCTTATGATGCTGGCCTTGCCCCGGGTCTCCATGTCGATGATCTTGCCGCGCTTTCCACAGAGGCTGCCGGTCACCGCGCCCGTGTTGTCCTCGTGCGCCGTCACCTCGACACTCATCACAGGCTCGAGAAGCGCCGGGCCGGCCTTCCGGCAGGCGTCGCGGAACCCCATGCTCGCGCAGGTGCGGAACGCCATCTCCGACGAGTCGACATCGTGCGACGACCCGTCGTTCAAGACGACCTTGATGTCGACCATCGGGAACTGCGCGTAGGGACCCTCCGCCATTGTGTCGACGATGCCCTTCTCAACGGCGGGGATGTACTCGCGCGGGATGCGGCCACCGACGACCTTGTTGTCGAACGAGAACCCGTATCCAGGTCCGCCGGGTTCGATGGAGAACTTGATGTGCGCGTACTGACCGTGCCCGCCGCTCTGCTTGACGTGCTTGTGCTCGTGATCGACCGCTGCGGTAATGGTCTCGCGGTAGGCGACCTGCGGTCGTCCCACCTTCGTTTGAACCCCGAACTCGCGCTTCAGGCGGTCGACGATGATATCGAGATGAAGCTCGCCCATCCCCGAGATGACGACATCCCCTGTCTCCTCGTCGGCGCGGACCGTGAATGTCGGATCCTCCTCGGCGAGGCGGATGAGCGCCTTGCTGAGGTTGTCGCGGTCGGTCCTGCTCTCCGGCGTGACAGCCATATCGATGACGGGCGTCGGGAACTCGATCGTCTCAAGGATGATCGGGTGTTCCTCGCTGCAGATCGTGTCGCCGGTCCGCGTGTCGCCCAGTCCTACCACAGCGCCGACCTCTCCGGCATGGAGCGCATCGACGGCCACGCGGTTGTCGGCGTGCATCTCGAAGATGCGGCCGATGCGCTGGCGCTTCTCGCGCGACGAGTTATAGTACGTCTCGCCGGACTTCAGGACGCCCGAGTAGACGCGGACGTAGGTGAGCTTGCCCATGTGCTTGTCGGCCTGGACCTTGAACGCGAGCGCGGCAAGCGGGCTGTCGTCCGTCGGATGCCTCAGGATCTCGGCGTCGCTCTCGAGCTTCGTCCCGATGACGGGCGGCAGGTCGAGTGGCGAGGGGAGATAGTCGATGATCGCGTCCAGAAGTCTCCGGACTCCCTTGTTCTTGAAGGCCGCACCGCAGAGCACGGGGATGATGTCGCCGGCGATGGTCGCTCTGCGCATCGCGGCGACACACTCCTCTCGTGACGGGATGTCGCCCTCGAGGAACTTCTCCATGAGCTTGTCGTCCTGCTCGCTGATGCGTTCGATCATCACCGCCTCAGCAGCCCGAGCCTTCTCACAGAGTTCCTCCGGGATCTCCTCCTCGCGGATGTCGACGCCCTTCTCCTTCTGGTCGTAGTAGACGGCCTTCATGTCGACCAGGTCGATGATGCCGACGAACTCGTCCTCCGCACCGATGGGGAGGACGACCGGTACTGCGTTCGCGCCGAGCTCCTTCTGGATGTCCGTGACGACGCGGTCGAAATCGGCGCCGATCCGGTCCATCTTGTTGATGAACGCGATGCGGGGCACGCGATACTTCTCGGCCTGACGCCAGACGGTCTCCGACTGCGGCTGGACGCCGCCGACGGCGCAGAAGAGCGCGACCGTGCCGTCGAGCACGCGCAGCGAGCGCTCGACCTCGGCGGTGAAGTCGACGTGGCCGGGCGTATCGATGATGTTGATGCGGTGGTCCTTCCAGTAGGCGGTCGTCGCGGCGGAGGTGATGGTGATGCCGCGCTCCTGCTCCTGGACCATCCAGTCCATCGTCGCCTCGCCATCGTGGACCTCACCGAGACGATGCGTTCGGCCCGTGAAATAGAGGATCCGCTCGGTGGCGGTCGTCTTGCCGGCGTCGATGTGGGCCGTCACGCCGACGTTGCGGACCTTGTCCATGCTTGTGCGAGGCATCGTGTTCTCCAGTCGTTCCCAGGGGACCCGGCTCAGGGGCTATCTATAGAGCGCCTTGATCGTTCCCCAGTTCCTCTTCTCGACCGGCGTCTCTACGCCGCCGAGTTCAAAGGCCATATCATAGTCCCAGTCGCCCGGGAATCCAGCGAGATTCTCGAATGATGTCCATCTATCGGCCGAAAGGCGGGCGTCCTCGATCCAGGGGTAGTCGTTGGGCTCCTGCACGGCGCCCTCCGCCTGGGCCCAGAACCACTCGCCCTCTGTGAGGCTCTGCCCGACCATCTGGACGCTCACGCAGTAGCGGGTGCCGGCATCTACCTCGATGGGGTCAAAGGTGGCGTGATACTCCGTGAGCCCCTGCGGTCCCGGTGTCTCGGTGAAGTCCATGATGTACCGCTCACCGACGAGGTCGACCGGCAGGCCCGAGAGTGGATTGGCGAGGTATATGCGCACCACGAACACGCGGTCGGCCGTGCCCTGACAGTCGACCGTGAGCGTGTAGGGGCTCTCCGCCCCGTGATACCCGTCGACGATGACGTAGTAGGTACCAGCGTCGTCGAGCGTAATTGAGATCCCGTTCTCACCGCTGATCAGACAGGAATCCGCGTGGCATGCCCAGAGGAGAAAGAGGTCGAGGTCGGCGGTCATGTCCGAGAGCGTGAGCGTCAGCCCGACCCCCGGTCCCGGGATCGGGAGCTCGTAGAGCATCTCGGGGCCGGTCTCATGCCAGGTCCCTGCACAGTCGTAGTTGTCCACGTCATCGTTCCCGGAGCTGTTGTGGTCCGAGACGACCGAGCCGCAGGGGAGGAGGATCGGGTCCGTGCAGTCGAGGTACCGGGTGCCGCCTCGACGGTTCGCGCCCACGCTCGGCTGACCCGAGTCCTTCACGCGCGCATCACCGCTGTCGAACCGCCCCCACCACGAGATCTCGTTGATGTCGTAGTCGTGCTCCGGGATGAAGTCGTCGGCGACCTCCGCGTAGATCGGGGCGTCGGTCGAAAACTGGCTCGGTGCGAGCCCCGGCTCGCCCGGCGGCTGGACCCAGACGGTCTCGCTTTGAGCCGCCGCGGTTGCCGCAAGTGCGAGGAGGAGCGCCCCTGCCAGGAGCAGCGTCCCTGTGATGAGAGTCGTGCGTGTGAGTCCCCGTGTGGGAGTGTAGCGTGGTGGGCGGGTCACGATGCGTGTCTCCTTGAGATAGCCGGTGTCTGCCCGACATCGTGCCACGAGCGGGTGATGACCGCAAGGGATTCCGCCTTGGAGGGTGCTCGGGGGTGGAGAGGCGCGCGTGGCGTCCCCGTAGACGTGTGCGCAACGGGTCCCGCTAGCGAAGGAGCGCTACCTTGCCGCAGGCGGTTCCCGTCGCCGTCCCGGTGCGGAGGAAGTAGATGCCTGACGGGAGGCTCTGGCCCGTCTCGTCGGTCCCGTCCCAGACGACACCGGCTCCGACGTCATCCGTCTCGAGCCGCCGCACGAGGCGGCCGGCTACATCGTGGACGGTGACAGTGCCAGAAACGGTCTCTCCGTCGCACGAGACGGCTACAGAATCGGAGAACGGGTTCCGGGAGAACGAGAGCCGAGAGGTACGAGGCGGCTGCTCGGACGCGACGGGAGGTGCAACTCCCGTTGATGGATCGAGCACGACGAAGTGGACCTCCGTGTTCGCCTGCGCAGGTCCGTGCGCCCATGCCATGGCGATGCGGCCATCTGCAAGCGTGACCGGGTGGGGCTGCGTGTCCCAGCCCGCGTCAGGGAGCCATGGCAGCTCGTTCGACCACGCGCCGCCGTCGACGCTGTCCCGCGTGAAGAGCTCGTAGGGGTTGCCTCCGGACGATGTTGCGTAGAAGAGCCCGTAGCTGCCGTCAGCCAGTTCCAGCGGGAAGGAGTCGTGCGAGTTCATCGTCGTTGTGACGCGGGTCTCGCCACTCCAGCTCACGCGGTCAGGTGATGTCTTCGTGAAGATGTCGATCTGGTAGTAGTGGATGCCGGTCCTACGCTGGTAGCTCAGGACGTACGTTCCGTCCGTGTGGCGCATGATGCGGTTGAGCGATCCCGTGCTCACGTTCGTTCTGTCCTGGTCCCACGTGATCCCGTCGGGCGAATGCGCGACGTACCCACCGTTCGACAGCACGTCGTACGCCATCGTCAGCGAGCCGTCGGTCTCGACACAGACGGTCGGGTTGACGAGGTTCTCGCTCGACCAGCCGAGCGTGACGATCCCGTTCCGCGTCCAGGTGACACCGTCAGGGGAGGAGGCCATGTGGATGCGGTACCCGCCGGTCTCATCCGAGAGGTAGTAGATCTGGAACGTCCCGTCGCCGAGCTGCACGAGCGCGGGGTGCCGTTCGTTTCCGGCGGCTGCCACGGCGAGCGTCGGCTCGGTCCACGATGAACCGTCTGTTGAGAAGGTCACGAGAATGTCGCCGTTCTCGAAGTTCGTGTCGAGGCGCTCGTAGGCTATCATCAGAGAGCCGTCAGCGAGCTGGACCAGTGATGGCATGTAGTTCTGATGGGCGTCGTCGGTGACCTGGACGACGTCGTAGGCGGCTGTCGTTCCCGCGGCGAGCGCGAGCAGCGCGGCGACGAGCGACGCCGACAGCAGCGTGCGCGGAGGAGCGAGTGAAGCCATGGTGTCCTCCCAGGGGGACGCGTGTGATGAGCGGTTCCACGAAGCGTGTCAGCCTCAAGTATACCATGCTCCGGCGCGGTGCGGAAACGCGTGTCCGTGTCGGCTTGACTCCCGGGGGAACGCCTGTTAGCATTCATTGGCTGGCGAAGGCGCGAACCAGGGGGAGCTTTGTTCAGGAAGAAGCCCAAGGACGAGAAGAAGGGCGAGCAGCCGAAGTCCGGCCTCATCATGGTCAAGAACGGCAAGAAGCGCGAGGTCTCGTTCGAGGAGCTGGCGCTGTCCAACACGCTGTCGCTTGAGGCCCTCGTTCGCGTACTCTCGCGGAACGGCAACATCGATCCCGGGGAGCTCCTCAAGGAGATGGAGAAGGTCAAGACAGAGCGATTCCGGGACGGCATGCCGCCGGTGCCGGACGACGATCTGAAGCACTAGGAGGGGTACTCGATGCTGTTTCTCATGATGCTGTTCCCGGATGTGGCGCATGCCATGGGTGTATCAGGCGCAGAGGGAGCTCAGCAGGGCGGCGGTGCGAGCATGCTCATCATGCTCGTGGCCATCTTCGCGATATTCTACTTCCTCATGATCCGTCCGGAGTCGAAGCGCCGCAAGGAACGTCAGAACATGCTCGACGCGCTTCAGCGTGGTGACAGGATCGTCACGCTCGGCGGGCTCTACGGTGAGATACAGGACGTCCACGACGATAGGATCGTCATCAAGATCGCCGAGAGCGTCAAGGTCGAGGTCTCGAAGTCGGCTATCAGTGCCGTGAGGGAGTAGCAAGGTCTATGGCCATCCTCGAAGTCGTCAAGCAGGGTCACCCGGTCCTGGTCGAGGGCGTCAAACACGTCGAAGCGATCGATGACGAGATTCGCACGCTCATCGACGACATGATCGACACGATGCGCAACGGTGAGACGCCGGCCGTCGGCCTCGCGGCGCCCCAGGTCGGGCGCGCGATGGCGATCATCGTTGCCGAGCCGCCGCCGGACCACGAGGGTGAGGACGCCATCTACGACGGCGCCGTCGTGCTCATCAATCCCGAGATCATCCTCGGATCGGGGCACACGGTCGTCGAGGAGGGGTGCGTCAGCTGCCCCGGCATCACGGCTGATGTCGAGCGTCCGGCCCGGGTTGTCATCAAGGGGCTGGATCGCGATGGCAACGAGGTGAAGCTGGACGTCGATGGTGCGCTCGCGCGGATCTTCCAGCACGAGGTCGACCATCTCATGGGGAAGTTCTTCTTCGACCACATCAACCCCATCAAGAGGCAGCTCCTCAAGTCCCGGATCCGAAGAACATAGGCGAGTGCACTTCGCCCAGGTGAGTTGCCGACATGCGTATCGTCTTCATGGGGACCCCGGATTTCGCGGTCCCCTCTCTCAAGAGCCTCCACGCGGCCGGACACGAGCTCGTGCTCGTCGTCACGCAGCCCGACCGCCCCGCGGGGCGCGGACGGAAGCTCACGCCTCCACCCATCAAGAGCGCGGCGATCGATCTCGGTCTCGAGGTCGCACAGCCCGGGTCGGTCAACACCGACGAGTTCGTCCGGCGTCTGCGCGAGCTCGCGCCCGACCTGTTCGTCGTCGTGGCCTTCGGCCAGATCCTCAAGCAGAGGCTCCTCGACATCCCGCCGCTCGGCTCGATCAACGTCCACGGGTCGCTGCTCCCGGACTACCGCGGCGTCGCCCCGATCAACTGGGCCATCGTCCGCGGTGAGACACAGACCGGCGTGACGACGATGTACATGGCGAGGTCGGTCGACACCGGAGCCATCATCCTGAAGCGCAGCACGCCGATCGGCCCCGAGGAGACGGCCGGCGAGCTGTACGATCGCCTCTCGGTGCTCGGCGGCGAGCTGATCGCAGAGACGGCGGATCTCATCGCGCGGGGTGAGGCGCCACGCGCGGAGCAGGGGACGCCGAGGGTCGGGTACGCGCGCAAGCTCAGGCGCGCGGATGGGACCATCGATTGGTCGCTCACGGCCCGGGCCGTGCACGATCACATCCGCGGCATGACGCCGTGGCCGGGTGCCACAACACGGTTCGCCGGCCGGATGCTCCTCGTGATGCGCTCCACGGTCGCCAGGTCGGGTGAGGCGAGTGCGCCGGCCGCACCGGGGACAATCATCTCGCTCGAGGGCGGACTCGAGATCGCCGTCAGCGACGGATCGGTGCTTCTGACCGAGGTGAAACCCGAGGGGAAGCGCACGATGACGGCCGATGAGTTTGCGCGCGGGTACCGGCCCGAGCCGGGCGCTCGGCTTGGCGATGGGGAGGGAGCGTGAGTCTTGGTGAGAAGAGGCTCTTCTTCCTCATGTCGGCGGGTGGACTCCTCCTGCTCGCGGTGGTTGCATGGCTCGCCTGGTATCTCATCTCCCCAAGACTCGAGACGTTCTACCCCGGACTTCCGGGGATCATCGGTGTCGCAGCACTCCTCGCTTCGGTCATCATCGCGGTCGGGCTTCTGTCGGTTGCGGTCTCGGCGCTGACGGGACGGCGGATGCTGCTCGGACAGCGCATGACATCGACCGTGGTCCGTATCCTGTTCCCGCCCGTTCTCATGCTCGCAAGCATCCTGGGCATCGACCGCGACCGCGTGAAGCGGTCGTTCATCGCCGTCAACAACGCACTCGTCAAGGCCGGCAGGATGGAGGTCCGGGCGCACCGCGTGCTCCTGCTTCTGCCGCACTGTCTCCAGGCGACCGACTGTCCGCACAAGATCACGGGCGGTCTCATCGAGAACTGCCGTGGGTGCGGTCGGTGCGTGATCGCGGGACTCCTGGAACTCGCGAACGAGCATGACCTCGCGCTCGCGGTAGCGACCGGGGGAACGCTGGCGCGGCGCGTCATCAAGGAGCAGAGGCCGGAGGCGATCGTGGCGGTCGCGTGCGAGATGGACCTCACCAGCGGCATCCGGGACAGCTACCCGCTGCCGGTCTACGGCGTCCTCAACGAGCGTCCGAACGGTCCATGTCGCGACACGACAGTCGATCTTGCCGCGGTGCGCGCGGCGATCGCGATGCTTGGTGAGGACGGAGAGGTGGTGGTCGATGGCCGCCCGTGAACGCGCACTGAGGGCGCTCGCTCGATGGGAGTCGACGACCGAACCGATCGATGTCGAGCTCGATCGCATACTCATGGAGCCGGAGCTGTCTCCGCTGGACAAGGCCCTGATCCAGAATCTCTGCTACGGTGTGATGCGGTGGAGAGGGCGGCTCGATTGGACGCTCGACCAGTACGTCAAGGGCGGACTGAGAGCTCTGCCCGTTCCCATCCGCAACGCGCTCAGGCTCGGTCTCTACCAGATCGACTTCCTCGACCGGATCCCGCCGCATGCGGCCGTCAACGAATCGGTGCGGCTCGCGCGGAGATTCGGACACAAGGGCACGGCCGGTCTGGTCAATGCGGTCCTTCGCAACATCCTCAAGAGCCTGCGTCCGGATTTCCCGGACATCGCGACGGACCCGGTCGGTCACGTCAGCATCGTCTACTCGCATCCTCGCGTACTCGTGGCCCGGTGGATCGAGCGCTACGGTGTCGAGGACACCATGCTGTTGTGCGAGTACGACAACCAGGTCCCGCGCATGGTCGTGCGCGCCAACGGTCTGAGGAACACAAGCGATGCGCTCGCTCGGTCGTTCGATCGGGACGGTGTGCAGACGAGACCCGGCAGGTATTTTCCGGAGTGTCTGGAGCTTGTCGGCGGCGGTGATCTGACGAGGTTCGCGAGCTTCCAGAACGGACTCTTCCAGGTCCAGGATGAGGCGACACTCGCGTCGGTCCGCCTGCTTGCGCCGCAGCCCGGGGAGACCGTGATCGACCTCTGCGCCGCCCCCGGCGGCAAGACGACGTACATCGCCGAGCTGATGCGGGGTCATGGTGACCTGATCGCGCACGATGTGTCTCACGACCGACTGGAGTATCTCAGGCGCAACATCTCCCGGCTGGGAGTGAGGAACTGCGAAGTGCTCCGGACGAGTACGGCGTCTGATGCTATGGAGTTCGATGCGGCGCTGCGGGCGCAGCGAGGTCGGGAGCCCAACGCGGTGATGGAGCCGGCGGACGCCGTGCTGGTCGACGCTCCCTGCACGGGGACGGGGACGCTCGCGCGCAGAGCCGACTCACGGTGGAAGTTCGACCTCACAGCCCGCAAGCACGACAAGGACTACCTTGAGGATCATGAGCGGTATCACCCGCGCGGAATCTTCGCCAAGCAGTCGAGCCGACAGCTGAGGCTCCTCCTGCAGGCGGCCGATCTCGTGAGGGTCGGTGGCCGCCTCGTTTACAGCACGTGCAGTCTCGAGCCGGAGGAGAACGAACTCGTTGTCGAGCGCTTCCTCACGAAGCGACCGGAGTTCCAGCTCGACGATCCGGCACCGTACGTTCCCGCGATGTTCATCGACGGGAACCATGTTAGAATCCTGCCCCACAAGCACGGGATCGATGGAGCATACGCGGCGCGGCTGCGCAAGCGCCACGAGGGACACAACTGATGACCGAAGAGCGGACAGGGCATATGCAGGAGCGTCAGGAGACGCCGGAGCGCGGGCGGACGGCGAGCCACGGGGATGATCCCGCGCGCGATGCTGGCGCAGCTCCGAATCGGATCCGGCTGGTCGCGAAACGCGTCCTGTTCTATGCCTCGGCCGTCGTCGCGGCGCTCTTCATCGCATTCCTGCTCGTCAACTACGTCGTCATGCCGCTTCTTGTTCGACAGGGTGATCTTGTTCCCGCCCCCGATCTCGTCGGACGCTCTCTCGTCGAGGCGACGTCCGCCGCCGAAGCGGTCGGGTTGGGAGTGCGCGTCGACACCGAACGCCCGGACCCGGATGTCCCCGCGGGGAGCGTTCTGCAGCAGATTCCGCCGGCGGGCACGGACATCAAGTGCGGACGGACCGTCGCCGTTGTGACGAGCACCGGGCTCGATCTCAGAGCCGTTCCGCGACTCGCGGGGCTGCCCGCGCGACAGGCTCAGATAGACGCCGAGAGCGCCGGGTTCGCCGTCTCCGAGATCGTTGAGGTCCACACGCCCACAGTCGAGCGCGGAATGGTCGTGGGCAGCGATCCGGGCGATGGCTCCATCCATCCGGCGGGAACGGGTCTGAGGCTCATCGTCAGCCTCGGGCCGAGACCGCTTGAGCTCGTCATGCCGTCGCTCATAGGGAAGACGCCACAGGAGGCGCGTGTCATAGCGGAGGGGCTCGGTCTCGTGGTTCGCTCGACGAAGTACGAGCGAGGCAGGAGCCGGAGCGGAGCGCTGCGCGACGTGGTCATCGTCCAGGAGCCTCCGGCAGGCGCGCGCGTTCACGAGGGAGATGGGATCACGCTTCGCATCGGGAAGGGCTAGCGGGCGACGCGAGACTCGAGCCGGTGAGGCATCCACGGTGGTCACTGAGCAGGGAAGGAGCGCACGGAACATGGGTATCGGACGGATCCGGATCGCACCGTCGATTCTCGCGGCCGACTTCACGCGGCTGGGCGATGAGCTCAAGCGGATCGAGGACGGCGGGGCCGACCTCATTCACGTCGATGTGATGGACGGACACTTCGTCCCGAACCTGACGATGGGGCCCTTCATCGTCGAAGCGGTCCGCCGCGCGACCAGTCTGCCGATCGATGCGCACCTGATGATCACCGAACCCGAGCGATACGTGCGGTCGTTCGTCGATGCCGGCGCGGACTACGTGGTGTTCCACACGGAGGTCTCTGATGATCCGAGGCCTCTGATCGACGTCATCCGAGAGGCCGGGGCGAAGCCGGGCCTCTCCATCAATCCGCCGACGCAGGCGGAGCGGATCGAACCGTGGATGGAGCACATCGATATGCTCCTCGTCATGACCGTCAATCCCGGCTTCGCAGGCCAGAGTTTCATGAGTGATGTGATGCCCAAGCTCCGGCGAATCGCGGACTGGAAGCGCGAACGCGGGCTCGACGTGCTCATCGAGGTCGACGGCGGCGTCTCCGTCACAACGGCTCCGACGGTGGCATCCAACGGCGGTGAAGTCCTCGTGGCCGGCTCGGCGGTATTCGGGGCCGATGACCCGGCCGCGGCGGTCGGCGCGATCCGCAACGCCGCGGAGGCGGCGCGGCTGTGACCTCGCGCGACAGCCACTTCACGCTCGACGGGTTCGGTCCGATCGTCGCCACAGCCATCCACGACGGCCATGCGGTCCGCCCATCCCTTCTCACCATCATGAACGTCACCGAGGCTCAGCGTCTCCGCGATGAGGACCCGTACACGGGTCGGCTCACGGTCGTCGGTGACGCACAGCTGGTCGTCCAGACGTCGAGGTTCGAGGCGGACATGAACCGCAGACGCGCGAAGGCCGTCTATCTGACGCCGGATGACGCGTGGGGACTGAGGGTCTGGCGCGAGCGTCCCCCCGACGACGAGCTGGAGCGGTCGTACGCGCTCCACGATGCGTTCTACGATGCGATGGGCACGTTCCTCGATCGGCTGGAGAGAGTGTATGGGGCGTTCGTCGTTCTCGATCTGCACAGCTACAACCACATGCCCGATGGTCCAGATGGCGAGCCTGCCGACCCGGCGGGGAACCCTGTTGTGATCGTCGGGACGGGGAACACGGACGGGACGCGGTGGCGGCCGCTGATCGACCGGTTCATCCGCGACCTGGGTGCGTTCGACACCGGAGCTGAGCCGCTCGACGTTCGTGAGAACGTGAAGTTCACCGGTGGCGACTTCACCAGGTGGGTCCGCGACCGATTCCCGACGAGCTCGTGCTGCCTCGCCGTCGAGTTCAAGAAGACCTTCATGGACGAATGGACGGGCGAGCTCGATGAGGCGCGCCTCAAGTTGCTGCGGTCAGCGCTGGCCTCCGCCATCCCCGGACTGAGGGAGGAACTGGCCGGGCGTTCAGGTGTAGCTACAAACAGGCAGGCCGGTTAGAGGTGTCTCACATCCCGCTCGGTCTCGATGCGTGCTTCGTCCGCTTTTCCTCTTGCGTGATACCTGCCTTACTGGTATATTCTCAAGGCTGTACCACTTGCAGGCCCGGGACTCGAGAGAGTTCAGCCGGGGCAGAGGGCTATTCTGCCCTGGAGTGGGCCGTGTTGGCGCTGTGTGTCCTGGGTTCGTGACCCTCTCTACCCGTCGTTGTCGCCTCGGTGTGCGACTCCGGCGCGCGGATCCCGTGGGAAGGTTGGCGGCTGCGCATGTTCGATCAGCTTTCG
>CAZRAD010000085.1:0-11994 GCA_964597945.1 uncultured bacterium | reverse complement strand
ACGTGCCCGATCGCAACATCGCCCGGTAGCCGGTCGAGGATCTCCTCGTTGAACACGTGACTCACCAGACCCATCGCCCGGTGCTGGAAGGCGGTCTCGCCGTCCCATGTCACGATGCCCGCGCTCTCCTGCCCACGGTGCTGAAGGGCGTAGAGCCCGAGGTACGTCAGTCTCGCCGCGGCATGGCTGCCGGACACGCCGAATACGCCGCACTCCTCGTGAAACACACACAGCTCCTCTCAGGAAGAGACTCTGTCGAGAACCTCTTTGTAGGCGTCTATGAAACCACCGAGATCCTGCCGGAACCGGTCCTTGTCCATGATCTTCCCGGACGGCGCGTCGTGGAACCGGCACGTATCGGGTGAGATCTCGTCCCCGAGGACCATCTCAGCGCCCGACGTCCCGAACTCAAGCTTGAAGTCTACGAGGCGTGTGTTTCGCTCCGACAGGAATCCCGTGAGAACTCTGTTGACCGTCAGCGCGGTCCGCTTCAGATGCGCCACCTGTTCGTCGGTCGCCAGTCCGAGCGCCCGCACGTGCTCCTCAGCGAGAATGGGGTCATTGAGGTCATCGTCCTTGAGGTAGAACTCGACGATCGGCGGGTCGAAGACGGTTCCCGGCTCGACGCCGAGGCGCTTGACCATCGAGCCCGCCGCGATGTTGCGAACGACCACCTCGAGCGCCAGCATGTTGAGCCGCTCGACCACCATCTCGTTGTCCGAGATCTGCTCGACGAAGTGTGTCCGCACACCGGCCTCCTCGAGCAATCTGAAGAAGTGCGAGGAGATCTGGTTGTTGAGCACGCCCTTTCCCGAGATGACCTCGTGCTTCACCCCGTTGAACGCGGTCGCGTCATCCTTGAACTCCTGGATCATTCGACCTGGATCGTCGGTCTCCCACAGGATCTTCGCCTTGCCTTCGTACAGGGGATTCGTCTTCTTCACGCTCCGCACTCCTTTCCTGGTTCCCGTATCTCCAGCCTCTCGAAGATCGCGTCGGTCGACGCCAGATGGCGTTCCATCCGTGTCGCCTCTGCGATCCCATCCCTGCCGAGAAGCTCGAGAGTTCTTGCGTCCCTGGCTATCTCATCGGTGAACTGCGTTCCCTCCTTCCGTGCCGTCATCGCCGCCGACTGCACAACATCGTACGCCTCATCCCGCGACAGTCCCTTCTCGACGAGCATCGTCAGAACGGTGCCCGAGGCGAAGAGCCCGTTCGTCGAGTTGATGTTCTCGATCATACGGTCCGGGCGGATGTCGAGACGCTCGACGACCGTCCGGAATCTCCTGATCATGTAGTGCGCGAGCGTCGAGCTGTCCGGCAGGATGACGCGCTCAACCGACGAGTGCGAGATGTCGCGTTCGTGCCAGAGCTCGATGTTCTCCACGCCCGCCAGCGCGTTGGTTCGCAGAAGCCTGGCGAGGCCGCAGAGCTGTTCGCACTTGATCGGGTTGCGCTTATGCGGCATCGCCGAGCTGCCCTTCTGTTTCTTCGCAAAGCCCTCGAGGATCTCGCTCGTCTCGGTGCGCGCGAGGAGGCGGACCTCGAGCGCCTCACGGGCGATGACGGCTCCGAGCACTGCGAGTGCGTTGAGGTAGCCCGCGTGCCGGTCACGTGCGACGATCTGCGAACTGATGCCCGCCGGACGGAGTCCGAGCGTCTTGCAGACGTGAAGCTCCACGGCCGGGTCCAGGTTTACGTAGGTCCCGACGGCACCGGAGAGCTTGCCGACCGACGCCGACCCGACCGCCACGGCGAACATGTCACCCGCACGCGAGAGCTCGTCCCACCAGTAGGCGAACTTGAGCCCGAGCGATGTCGGTTCGGCGTGCACGCCGTGCGTTCGTCCCATCACCGGTGTCTTCTCGTGCTTGAGCGCGAGCAGGCGAACCGCCTCGCAGAGCGTGTTGAGCTCGTCGAGGACGAGGAGCCCGGCCTGCTTCAGCTGGACCGCCGTCGCGGTATCGAGGATGTCGGAGGACGTCATGCCCAGATGAACGTACCTGGCCTCGGGTCCGATGGACTCGCCCAGCGTCTTGAGAAATGCGATGACGTCGTGGTGTGTCTCCTCCTCGATCTGTTTCATGCGCGCGATATCGACCGACGCCTTCTCGTCGATGATCTCCACGGCCTCGGGGGGGACGCGTCCGAGTTCGCTCCAGGCGCGTACGGCCTCAATCTCGATCTGCAGCCACAGACCGATGCGCGTCTCCTCGCTCCAGATCTCGTTCATCTCGGGGGTGGAATAGCGTTCTATCACTTTCGTTCCCTCGCTCCCGTCCTGCGGTGGCCTACTCCCACTCGATGGTGGACGGCGGTTTTGAACTGATGTCGTAGCAGACCCTGTTGACGCCGCGGACCTCGTTGATGATACGCGCCGATATCCGCTCGAGTACCTCCTGGGGCATCGGGTACCAGTGCGCCGTCATGCCGTCGTGCGAGTGGACCGCGCGGAGAGCGACGACGTGCTCGTACGTACGTTCGTCACCCATGACGCCGACGGTCTTCACGGGAAGCAGCACGACGAACGCCTGCCAGATGTCGTCGTAGAGCCCCGCGCTGCGGATCTCCTCGAGGTAGATGGCGTCCGCCTCGCGGAGCACGGCCAGCCGCTCCTCCGTGACCTCGCCCAGTACGCGGATCGCCAGTCCCGGGCCGGGGAACGGCTGCCGGCCGAGGATGTCGGCATCGATGCCGAGTTCGGCTCCGACCTTGCGGACCTCGTCCTTGAACAGCGTCCGGACCGGCTCGATGAGTTCGAGGTCCATTCGCTCCGGCAGTCCGCCGACGTTGTGATGACTCTTGATCGTGGCCGAGGGCCCCTTAACCGAGACGCTCTCGATGACGTCGGGGTAGAGCGTCCCCTGCGCCAGGAAGCGGGCGCCGCCGACGTGCTGCGCCTCCGCCTCGAACACGCGGATGAACTCGTGTCCGATGATCTTCCGCTTGCGCTCCGGGTCGGTCACACCCTCGAGTGCCGAGAGGAACCGGTCGCCCGCCTTGACGACCTTGATCCTGACACCGAGCTTCTCGTGGAGCCGGGATATGACCTCGTGTTCCTCGTTCTTCCTGAGCAGACCGTTGTCGACGAAGATCGGTACCAGGTTGTCACCGATCGCGCGATGGATGAGAACCGACATGACCGACGAGTCAACCCCGCCCGAGAGAGCGCAGACGACCTTCGCTTCACCGACCGTACTGCGGATCCCCTCGATCGTCTCCTCGACGAACGAGCGCGGCGTCCAGTCGCCCTCGATCCCGCCGACCCGGCGGACGAAGTTTTCGAGCAGACGGTTGCCCTGTGCCGTGTGGATGACCTCCGGGTGGAACTGGAGACCGTAGACGCGTCGCTCGTCGGAGCCCATCGCGGCGATCTTGCCGTCCGAGCTCCTTCCGAGCACGACGAATCCGTCCGGCGGCTCCGACACCTCGTCGCCGTGGCTCATCCAGACCTGCGTACGTTCCGAGATGCCCTGGAACAGTGGATGGCCGCGCTCCGGGTCGAACCCCATCGGTCCGTACTCCCGCGTCGTCCCGGGAGAGACGCGGCCCCCGAGCGCGTCCGCGGCCGCGTGCATGCCGTAGCAGATGCCGAGCACTGGCAGACCCAACTCGAAGATCGCCGGATCAGGGCGAGGCGCCCCGTCCGCATAGATACTCGATGGGCCGCCGGATAGCACGATGGCTCCCGCGGTCGCCGGGAACTCGGTCGCCGGTGTGTCGAACCGGACGACCTCCGAGAAGACGCCGAACTCGCGTATCCTGCGCGCTATCAGATGCGTGTACTGCGAGCCGAAGTCCAGGATGACGACCGTGATGTGACCCGTGTGGATCAGGTCGGCTCCCTTGCCGGTCAGCGCCGCCGTGCTCCCCTGCGTCATGTGCCCCTCCGCTCTGGGCCTACCGGTACATTCCCACGTGCTGGCTCTGCTGCATCAGTTTCCCCTCCGACCTGATCGACGGAGCGATGATGAGCTCGGCCTGCTGGAACTCGAAGATGTTCTTGGCACCGACCGACCCCATGCACGTCTTGATCGCGCCGACGAAGTTCTGGGTTCCGTCGTCCGTTCGGGCCGGACCGAGGATGATCTCCTTGAGCGACCCCGATGTTCCTGTCTTGACCCTGGCTCCGCGGGGCAGATCACCGTGCGGCGTAGACATTCCCCAGTGGTAGCCGCTCCCCGGCGCTTCCTTCGCGCGCGCCATCGCGGAGCCGATCATGACCGCGTCGGCGCCGGAGACGAACGCCTTGCAGACATCCCCGCCGGTGTCCATTCCGCCATCGGTGAGGACGGGCACGTACTTCCCGGTGCGCTTGTAGTAGAAGTCGCGCGCCGCGGCGGCGTCCACCGTGGCCGTGACCTGTGGCACGCCGATCCCGAGCACTCCTCGCGTCGTGCACGCGGCTCCCGGTCCCACTCCGACGAGCACTGCGTCCACGCCGGCCTCCATCAGGTCGAGTGTGACGTCGTACGTAACGCAGTTGCCGACGATCACAGGGATGGACATCGAGTCGATGAACGACTGGAGGTCGAGGGTCTCGTACTCAGTGGAGATGTGGTCGATCGTTGCGACCGTCGACTGCACGACGAAGATATCGGCTCCCGCGTCCTCGGCGAGCTTCCCGAACCGCGCCGCGCGGATCGGCGTGGCGGATACGGCCGCCACGGCTCCCGCGTCCTTGATCTCCTGGACACGCTTGCCGACGAGCTCGTCCTTGATCTCCGGTTTGTAGAGCTCCTGGACGAGGTGCGTCGCCTCCTCGGGTGTTGCTCCCGCGATCCTACCGAGCACCTCACCCGGATCGGGGTAGCGCGTCTGCACGCCCTCGAGGTTGAGCACGCCGATGCCCCCGAGCTCAGACATGCGGATGGCCATCGTCACGTCCACGACCCCGTCCATAGCAGCCGCGAGGATCGGGACGGCGAACTCCATATCACGGAGTCGCCATGTCGTGTCCGTTTCGACCGGGTTGATAGTGGTCCTGCCCGGAACGATCGCCACCTCGTCGAAGCCGAAGGCGCGCCGCGCCTTCCTCCCCTGACCAATATACATCCCCATCGAGTCCTCCTGTGAAGAGTGACCGTGGTCTCGCTCTCGCCGTGTTTCTATTCCTGCCTGCTCCCGGGCTTGACGATGGGAAGCCCCTGCCTGCAGAGCGGGCAGGCGTCCGGATCAAAGCTCTCAGCGACACGGCGGAGTAGCGATTCCGCCCGCGGCGTGAGGCCCGGATCCGACATGCTCCTGTCGACGATGAAGCCGAACCCGACGACATCCGCTCCGGCGGCACGCGTCAGTCCTGCGACCTCCTTAACCGAGCCTCCTGTCGTGACGACGTCCTCTACGATGAGGACCCGCTCGCCCGGCTCGAGAGCGAAGCCGCGACGGAGCTTCATGCGTCCCTCCTGCCGTTCAGCGAAGAGGAACCTCACACCGAGTGCGCGGGCGACCTCGTAGCCGATAACGACCCCGCCAAGGGCCGGCGCGACGACGGCCTCAACCCGCTCGTCCTGGAAACGGTCGGCGAGAAGCCGTCCGAGTTCCTCCGCGTGCTCCGGTCGCTCCAGTACCCTGGCGCACTGGAAGTACTCGCCGCTGTGTCTTCCGGACGTTAGTCGGAAGTGTCCCGTGAACTGAGCGCCGGTCTCCTCGACGATGGCGGCGGCTCTATCGGCCGCTGCGTTCCGCAACGGCCTGGCGGCATCCCGCGTCGCTGTTGTCACTCGCGAACCTCCAGCATGCTCGACTCCTCGAGGATGAGCCTCGCCGCCTCGCTCGGTTGCTTGTCCGAATTGCGGATCGGACGCCCGATGACGATGTAGTCGGCTCCGTTCTCGAAGGCCTCGTGCGGCGTCGCGACTCGGCGCTGGTCCTGCTTGGCCGCCCAGCTCGGACGGATGCCGGGTGTGACGATCAGGAAGTCCGGGCCCATGGCATCCCGGATGGCTCGTGCCTCCCACGCCGATGACACGACGCCGTCGAGACCCGCGTCTCGGGCGCGCTCGGCCAGGGCGAGCACCTCGTCGACCGTCGATGCCATGCTTGTCAGGACCGTGATGGCGATGATGCGCGGTGCGGGAATCCCCAGTCTGTCAGCCTCTTTGCGGCTCGCGGCGACGGCGGTCTTCATCATGGCCGTTCCGCCTGACGCGTGCACGTCGAAGATGTCCACACCAAGAGCGGTCGCAGCAGCGGCCGCCTCACCGACGGTGTTCGGAATGTCGTGGAACTTGAGGTCCAGGAAGACGCCGTACCCGGACTCCTTGAGTTCCCGAACGAAGCTCGGTCCCTCGGCTGTGAACAGCCGGCTCCCCACCTTGAAGTGCGATGTGTACTCGGCTGTTCTGTGCGCCAGATCGAGCGCCTCGCCTCTCGACGGGACGTCGAGCGCTACGATCAGTCTGCTCTTGTTCTCAGGCATGTTGTATCCGCCTCCTTCGCCGCGCCGGTGTATCCGGACAGGCAGTTGACTCCGTCTGATAGAGCGTGTTGTGTCAGGTCATCGACGATTCGATCGACGACCGACGGGGTCCGGAAGAGCGCCGTGCCGACCTGGAAGGCGCTCGCGCCGGCCATCATGTACTCGAGTGCGTCCTCCGCTCGTTCGATACCCCCCGAACCCACGATGGGAATGCCAATGCTCTCCGAGAGCTGCCAGACCAGCGCCAGATTGACGGGGAGCAGCGCCGGTCCCGAGAGACCTCCGAACCTGTTGCCGAGCATCGGGGCTTGGGTCGTCACGTCGATCCGCATGCCCGGGAGCGTGTTCGCCACGACCAGCGCGTCAGCTCCCGCTCGCTCGCCGGCTTCCGCGACGCTCGTGACGTCCGCCGCGTTAGGCGACAGCTTGAGGAGGAGCGGCTTGTCCGTAGCGCAGCGTGCCGCAGCCACGACCGCGGAAACGCCGTCAGGGTCCGCCCACAGGGGGCGCCTCGCTCGCCTGACGTTGGGACACGAGACGTTGAGCTCCAGACCAGCCGTCTCTTCGCGTTCACCGATCGCCTCGCAGAGCGCCGCGAACTCACTCGGCGTCTCCCCCGCAACACTCGCTATGACGAGCGTGGGAAGGCGCCCGGCCTCCGCCAGCTTCTCGGAGAGGAATCGGTCAAGCCCGACATTCTCGAGTCCGATCGAGTTGAGCATTCCTCCGCGCGTCTCGGCCAGCCGCGGTGGTGCGTTCCCCGCTCGCGGCTTGGGCGTGACGGTCTTCGTGACGATGGCGCCGACCTTCGAGAAGTCGACGAGCCCATCGTACTCGGGGCCGTAGCCGACCGTGCCCGACGCGAGCATGAGCGGAGTCGCGAGTCTGAGACCCGCCAGCCTGATCGACGGGTCAACCATCGGCGACCTCGATCACGCATCTCTCCGGGACAAGGACCGACGCGTCGAAGACCGGGCCGTCCTTACAGACCGTGCGGTACCCGTCGACCGTCGAGACGACACAGCCCCTGCAGGCGCCGACGCCGCAGGCCATCATCTCCTCCAGGGAGAGCTCACAGGCCATGCCGCGCTCGTCGGCGATGGCTGACAGTGAATCCAGCATCGCGCGGGGTCCGCACCCGTAGATCTTCGTATTCACGGGCAGCGTCGCCGACTCGGCTGCGAAGAGGTCGCAGACCGTGCCGCGGAATCCCATCGTGCCGTCGTCGGTCGCGAGATGGACCGCGTCCGGTTCAGGAAGCGTTGTGTGGAGGAGCGTGTCCCCGGTCCGTGCTCCGACGAACAGCGTCGCGGTCGTTCCCGCCGAGGACAGGCGCTGCACGAGGAAGCGTACTCCGGCCACACCGATTCCTCCCGCTACGACGACCGCCGCGGGGGGAGCTTCGGTCGACCAAGGGGCGGCTTCGGGCGACCAAGGGTCAGCGTCGGGCGACCAAGGGGCGGCTTCGGACGCCCCTTGCGTAGCTCCCGCGGCGTGCGGAGCGACATGGGCGGCCCGTCGCGATGCCGGGGGCATGAACCCACGGCCGAGCGGTCCCATGATGGTCAACAGTGAGCCGACCGGGAGGTCCGCCAGCGCCCGAGTGCCGTCCCCGCGAAGCGCGATGAGGAGTTCGACATCTCCGTCGGCTGTGACACCCGCGACAGAGAACGGACGCCTGAGCGCGCGCTCGGGTCCAGTGTCGACGAGTACGAACTGGCCCGGCTCAGCGGTGTCGAACACCGTCAACGGCCTACATGTTAACAGCAAGCTCGTTGCGCTCGGCGTCTCTCGAGTCGCAATCGTCGCCTGGACATCCCTCGTCATGAATCTCCTCTTCAAACACGATGCTGCCGCGGTTGATCGTCATCCGGACGCGTCCGTTGAGCGTCCTGCCGATGTAGGGCGAGTTCTTCGACTTCGAGCGGAACCAGTCGGCTCCGACCGTCCACTCGGCGTCCGGATCGAAGACGACGATGTCGGCCTGCGTTCCGACCCCGAGCGTGCCTCCTGGGATGTCCAGCGCGCGGGCGGGTCCCGATGTCAGCAGACCGAGCGCGACCGGAAGCGCCATCGCTCCCGAATGGACGAGATGTGTCAGCGCGACGGGCAGGAGCGTCTCCAGTCCGATCATGCCGGGAGGTGCTGCGTCGAATTCCACCTGCTTTTCCTCCAGCGAGTGCGGGGCGTGATCGCTGGCGATCGCGTCGATCGTGCCGTCGGCGAGTCCCCGGATGACGGCGGCAACATCCGCGGCCGTCCTCAGCGGTGGATTGACCCGCAGGCTCGTGTCGTACGATCGCACATCGTCGTCAGTCAGACTGAAGTAGTGCGGACAGGTCTCACAGGTCACCGCGACTCCGTCCGCCTTCGCCCTCCGGACGAGTTCGACCGAGCCCGCCGTCGAGACGTGTGCTACGTGCAGCCGTGCTCCGATGTCGGCGGCCAGGATGATATCGCGGGAGACCATGACCTCCTCGGCCGCGGCCGGTATCGGTCTGAGACCCGCGCGTGTCGAAGCGAGTCCCTCGTGCATAACTCCGTGACCCACCAGGGTCGGATCCTCGCAGTGCGCGACGACGGGTCGACCGACCATGCTCGCGTACTGGAGAGCGCGCCGCATCACGTTGGCGCTCATCACTGAACAGCCGTCGTCCGAGAAGGCGGCCGCCCCGGCGGCTGCCAGCTCCGCCATTCCGGTCAGCGTTCTGCCCTCGCGTCCCATGGTGATCGCGGCGATCGGATGGACCGTGGCCACCTTCCCTCGCGCTCGCACGTACTCGACCCAGGACGGATCGTCGATCACCGGGTCGGTGTTCGGCATGGCAGCGACCGTCGTCACTCCGCCGTGAGCGGCGGCGTACGTCCCGCTCTCTATCGTTTCCTCGTCCTCACGACCCGGCTCCCTCAGGTGAGTATGGATGTCCACGAGACCCGGTGCCACGACCAGCCCGTCGACGTAGATCTCGGTGGCGTCGCCCGCGTTGATCGAATGCCCGACCTCCGCGATCGAACCGCCCGAGATCAGAACGTCGAGCGTAGCGTCGGTGTTCGAGGCCGGATCGATGACTCGTCCGCCTCTGAGGATCATGGGCTTCATATGGTCACCTCCGCGAGGATCTCCAGCTCGTCGACACGCTCGGAGGCGCGGACGCGCGAGAGGAGATAGAGAACGGCCATTCGGACGGCGACTCCGTTCGTCACCTGGTCGAGGATAACTGAGCGCGGACCGTCGGCGACATCGGGCGCGAGTTCAACGCCCCGGTTGATGGGGCCGGGGTGCATGATCAGTACGTCGGGCCGCATCGAGGCGAGCCGTTCGCTGTCGATCCCGAAGAGATGCGTGTACTCGCGCAGGCTCGGAAGGAAACAGCCCTCCTGCCGCTCGCGCTGGATGCGGAGGATATTGACGATATCGGCGTCGATGGTGGCCTCGCGGATGTCGTGGCTCACCGTGACACCCATCGCTTCGACCTCTGCCGGCATGAACGTCTTCGGACCGCAGAGCGTGACCTCAGCGCCCATCGTCACGAGACCCCAGATGTCCGATCGGGCGACCCGCGAGTGGACGATGTCACCGACGATCGTGACCCGTTTTCCGCGGAGGTCGCCTACGTTCTCGCGCATCGTGAACAGGTCGAGAAGCGCCTGGGTCGGATGCTCGTGTGGGCCGTCACCGGCGTTGATGATCGACGCATCGATATGCTGCGTAAGGAAATGGGGAGCCCCCGGTGATGGGTGACGCATGACGACCATGTCCACCTTCATGGCCTCGATGTTGCGGGCCGTGTCTCGAAGCGTCTCCCCCTTCTTGAGGCTCGATGTGGACGCGGAGAAGTTCATCACGTCCGCGGAGAGTCGCTTCTCGGCGAGCTCAAATGACATGCGCGTTCTCGTGCTCGCTTCGAAGAACAGATTGACAACCGTGATACCCCGGAACGTCGGCACTTTCTTCACCGGACGGTCCAGGACCTCTCTGAACTTCGATGCCGTGTCGAGAATCGCCGTGATCTCGTCGCGGCCGACATCCTCGAGGCCCAGGAGGTGTTTACGACTCCAGCCCATTCCCTCCTCCTCGAGGCCGAGGGTGAAACACAGAAACGGGTCACACCACCTGCTGCTGGCGACGACCCGTTCTTATGACTGTGTCTCTCTTCACCCTTTCTAGCCTCGCAGTGCTAGTTTAAAAGGTCACTTCATGTCTGTGGAGCGGAGTATATGTGCGCGTCATCCGTTCTGCAAGCTCTTTCCAGCGATCCGTGTGTTTTTTTCCTGTGAGGATCTGCGGCTGCGGCACAGGCTGTCATTCGCTCGTCGCGAACCGGTCGGGCACTCAGTCTCCCCTGAGTGGCACCACGCAGATGAACCTGAGCGGGCCGTCGCCCGTGTTCGTGAAGTTGTGTTCCTCGCCGGGGTCGATGAGCAGCGAGTCGCCGGCGGCGAACGGAGCGTCCCCGTTCGCCGACTTGAGGACTCCCTCACCCTCGAGGACATAGACGACGTGTTCCCAGTCGTGCGCATGCCATGGAGTGTGTCCGCCGCGCCCGAGTTCGAAGAGGCGCATGGCGGCCGTCGGGGAGCCATCGCCTGCCGTCACAAGTCCCGCCTTCTTGACGCCGGCGGCGCCCTCGACCTCGATCGGCTGCGGAATACGGTTCTCTGACTTCATGAGCTTCATGGCGATATACCCCCGTATCGAGCGTCCTACGACCCGGTGACGAGTCGAATGATCTGCCGGGCCGGCCAGGAGAACGCATCGTTCCAGAGCGCGTGCTTGAGTACCAGCAGCGCGAAGAGCACGATGAGCGCGCGGAGCGAGTCGCGCTCGCTCCGCCATGCGACCTCTGTTGAGTGCTTGTGCGAGTTCTGTGTTCTCGCTGGTGTCACTCTCGGGATCCAACGGGGCACCCGGCTTACGTATCTCCGGTATTCGCTTCCGAACTGATTTGTGAGAATGCGTTCCTCCCAGGCGATGATGGCTGCGTACTGAAGGAAGAACAGAATGGGAAACACCCAGAGCAGCCACGACACGCGCGAGAGGATGATAAGCCCGAGCGCGAGCAGGAAGTTCCCGATGTAGAGAGGGTTCCTGACATGCGCGAAGGGTCCCGCCGTGACGAGCTCTTTGACCTTCGTTCCGCGCGTTCGCGTGTGCTTGCCTGCGTATCTAACCGCGCGAAACCGTATCGCCTCCCCCGCGAGAATGAACGCGAGCGCAACAGCGAGGACCGGGAGCGGAAGTCCGGCCGGCGTCGGCCAGAACAGCATCACGACCACGAGCACGAGCGGCGTGACGCCGCGCGCGCGGAAGAGCGCCCCCCCGAACGCTTCCCATCCCACCATGTCGGCTGTGGCCATCGGCTGATTCATGCGATCGTTCACCTCTTCGAATGGAGCTCTTTCGCGAGCGGAGAATAGCAGTTCGCCGATCGATTCGCCACAACAGAACCGCGAGATCGGGTTCCCTTCCTCGGACCGATACGGAAAGCGGGGGCCGTTCCTCCGGCCCCCGCTCCGATGGTTCTTCTGCTTCAGACCTGCGCTTTCTAAGGAAAGCGCCAAGCTCTCGCTAA
>CAZRAD010000084.1:0-12066 GCA_964597945.1 uncultured bacterium | reverse complement strand
GTGACGGAGGAACTGAGCGCATGAGTCAGGCGATAGAGACAGCGCGAACCTATCTCCAGCCGCACAAGAAGCTGCCGACGGTCTGGTGCGGAGGCTGTGGTCTCGGCGTCATCATGAGCAGCCTTCTCCGGGTCATCTCGAAGATGGAGATCCCCAAGAACGATATTGTGACCGTATCCGGCATCGGGTGCACCGGTCGTATGCCGACCTATGTCGACTCGAACACGCTGCACACGACGCACGGTCGCGCTCTCGCATTCGCGACGGGCGTCAAACTCGCCAATCCGAAGCTCACCGTCCTCGCGGCGATGGGCGATGGCGACGCGCTCGCGATCGGCGGCAATCACTTCATTCACGCGTGCCGCCGGAACATCGATATCACCGCGATCGTCGCCAACAACTGTATCTACGGCATGACCGGCGGGCAGTATTCGCCGACGACGCCGCACGGCAAGCGCGGCACGACCGCGCCGTACGGGAATGTGGAGCACGAGTTCGACGCGTCGGCGCTGGCCGCCGGCGCCGGCGCCTCGTTCGTCGCCAGGACGTCCGTCTATCACGTCCGCGAACTGGACAAGCTCCTCGAGCAGGCGATCCGTCACCGCGGGTTCTCGGTCGTCGAGGTGATGAGCAACTGCTACACGAGCTACGGAAGACTGAACCAGTACAAGTCCCCCGTGGACATGTTCCGGTGGATGAAGGACAGTTCGGTGACGCTCAAGCAGGCCGAGAGGATGTCACCTGAGGAGCTCGAAGGCAAGTTCACCCGCGGCATCTTCGTGGAGAACTACCTGCCCGAGTTCATCGAGGTGTACGACAACCTCGCGGAGCGCCTGACGAGCGATTCGGCGACCGTGGCGACTCAGCTGCGGGAGACCATGGAGCGGTACGAGCGACTGGGAGACCGACTCAAGGCGATCGGCTAGCGTCTGTCGGCGAGGCGGCTGCCTTGAGGCCCACGCGGTCGGGGCGGCTCAGCAGCGAGGGTGCTCACGTGACGAAGAGTGGGGGCAGGTTCGAGGTTCGCCTCTCGGGATCCGGAGGACAGGGGCTGATGCTGGGCGGGAAGCTCCTGGCGGAGGCGGCGTCCGTCTACGACGGCAAGAACACCGTACAGACACAGAGCTACGGACCGGAGGCTCGCGGCGGCAAGAGCAAGACCGATGTTGTGATATCGACAGAGGAGATCGACTATCCGAAGGCAACGAAGGTCGATGTCCTGCTCGCGATGACGCAGGTGGCGGCCGACGAGTACGCCGATTCTCTCAAGGACGGCGGACTGATGGTCGTCGACTCGTACCTCGTGGATACGGTAGCGCGTGAGGGGACCATCCAGATCCCGTTCACCATGCTCGCGGTCGAGCATTGCGGGAGGATGCTGTTCGCCAACGTGGTCGCTCTCGGCGCCATCGCCGCGCTGACGGGCGTTGTCGATTGGGACAGCCTGTCGAAGGCGGTCATGGCTCGCGTGCCGGAGGGCACCGAGGAGCTGAATCAGAAGGCGCTCGATGTCGGGCGCGAGGCAGCGATAAAGGCAAGGGAGAAGACCAACTGATGGACAGGACATTTCTGATGGTCAAACCGCGCGCCGTGAGCGAGGGACTCACCGGTCCCATTCTCGCGGAGCTCGAGAGGGGTGGATTCCGCATCGTCGGGCTCGCGTCCCGAAGGCTCACGAGCGACGAGGCGCACATCTTCTACGACGTGCACGTCGGCAAGCCGTTCTTCGATACGCTTATCGAGTTCGTTACATCCGGTATGACCGTCGGCGTGCTGCTCGAGGCGCCCGACGCGGTGCCGGCGCTTCGCTCGTTCATCGGCGCGACCGATCCGGAGCAGGCGGAGCAGGGGACCATCAGAGCGACCTACGGCAGGAGTCTCACGCAGAACGCGGTACACGCTTCGGACTCGCCCGAGCGGGTCGCGCATGAGTCTGCGATCCACTTCGGTGACTGCCCGCGAACGATAGCCGGATAGCTCGCCCCACATGGGAGAGCTCGGAGGAGCGATGGAGGACACGGTGGCTCAGAGCGAGAGAATGGTGGAGTACCTCGGCGTGGCCGACGAGGTCGCGGCGAAGTACGCGGGCCTTCGCGGGAGCGTCATCCCGGTGCTTCAGCAGGTGCAGGAACGCATCGGATACCTGCCGCCGGAGGTGATGAAGCGCATCGGCGAGCGGCTTGGCGTCCCGCCGGCGCAGATCTTCGGCGTCGCCAGCTTCTACGCGCAGTTCAGAATGGCGCCCGTGGGCAAGTACGTCGTCAAGGTCTGTCACGGGACCGCGTGTCACGTGCAGGGTGCGACGGCGATCACGGATGCGCTCTGCGACGAACTCGGCGTGACCGATGGCGCCACGACCGAGGACGGGAAGTTCACGGTCGAATCGGTTGCCTGCATCGGGTGCTGCAGTCTGGCGCCCGTCATCATGATCGAGGACAACACCTACGGCCGGCTGACACCGGATGAGGCGCGCAAGATCATCAGGGAGTACGGCGACTAGGCGCCCGCGTCGGGCGGAAGCCCGGCGGGCCGCGTCACGAACCACACGAATCATCGGAGAGAGATGATGGCGAAGACAGGTGCGACCGTTGAGGTCACCGTCGGGCTCTCGAGCTGCGGCATTGCCGCGGGGGCGGCCGACGTCTTCAGCGCGTTCCAGCGGGAGTTCAAGGAGAAGGGCGTCGACGCCCGCCTCCGGCGCACCGGATGCGTCGGCATGTGCTATCGGGAGCCGATCGTCGATGTCGTGACCAGCGGGGGCGCGAAGTACACATACGGAGGACTCACTGCGGACCAGGTGGGACGGGTTGTGGAGGAGCACGTCGTCGGCGGGAAGCCGGTCGACGATTGGCTGGTGCGCGCTGAGGGCAGAGAGCTCCCCGACGAGACGTATTACGATCAACAGGTTCGCCTCGTACTCCGAAACGCGGGTGTCATCGACCCGGAGTCGATCGATGAGTACATCGAGGTCGGCGGCTACGCCGCGCTCACGAAGGTCGTCAAGCAGATGTCGCCGGACGACGTCATCGAGGAGCTCAAGGCGTCCGGACTCCGCGGTCGCGGAGGGGCGGGATTCCCGACAGGGATCAAGTGGGGTCTCGCCAAGAAGGCGCCGGGTGATGTGAAGTACGTGATCGTCAACGCAGACGAGGGCGATCCGGGCGCGTTCATGGACAGGAGCATCCTCGAGGGTGACCCACACAGCGTGCTCGAAGGTCTGGCGATCGCGGCGTTCGCCATCGGTGCGCAGGAGGGCTACTTCTATGTTCGTGCCGAGTACCCGCTCGCCATCAAGCGTTTGAGGATCGCCATCGAGGACGCCACCGAGCGCGGTTTCATCGGCGAGAACATCTTCGGTTCCGACTTCTCCTTCAAGGTCCACATCAAGGAGGGCGCCGGAGCGTTCGTCTGCGGTGAGGAGACGGCCCTCATCGCATCGATCGAGGGACAGCGCGGCATGCCGCGGCTCCGTCCCCCGTATCCAGCAGTCAAGGGTCTCTGGGGCAAGCCGACGAACAACAACAACGTCGAGACCTACGCCAACGTCCCGTGGATCATCAGCAACGGTGCGGCCGCCTACGCCGCGTACGGCACCGAGTCGAGCAAGGGGACCAAGGTCTTCGCGCTCGCCGGCAAGATCACGCGCGGCGGGCTCGTCGAGGTTCCGATGGGTCTGACGATCAGACAGGTCATCGAAGAGGTCGGCGGCGGCGTCCCCGAGGGGCGTTCGTTCAAGGCCGTTCAGCTGGGAGGTCCGTCGGGCGGCTGCGTGCCGGTCGAGTTCATGGACACGCCCATCGACTACGAGTCGATCACGAAGACGGGCGCCATCATGGGGTCCGGCGGCATGGTCGTCATGGACGACTCGACCTGCATGGTCGACATCGCGCGGTTCTTCCTGAACTTCACGCAGGACGAGAGCTGTGGGAAGTGCACGTTCTGTCGCGTCGGGACGAAGCGCATGCTCGAGATCCTCGAGCGCATCACCGCAGGCGACGGGCGCGAGGGGGACATCGATCTTCTCGTCGAACTCGGCGAACAGATCATCGGCTCCTCGCTCTGCGGTCTCGGGCAGTCTGCGCCGAACCCCGTACTGACGACCATCAAGTACTTCCGCGACGAGTACGAGGCGCACATCAACGAGAAGCGATGTCCCGCGCTGTCGTGCAAGGCGCTGATCACCTACGACATCGATCCCGACAAGTGCATCGGGTGCACGGTCTGCGCGAAGAAGTGCCCGGTCGGCGCCATCACCGGGGAGCGCAAGAAAGTGCACACGATCGATCATGACCTCTGCACGAGGTGCGACGCCTGCAGACAGGCGTGCAAGTTCGACGCCGTGACGGTCCGCTAGATTCGTCGACGGGGTCCGTGCGATGGATCCCGCGGGAACCGGCTTCCAGGAGAGTTCAAAGGTGGCACTCGTAAGCATCACACTGAACGGTACCGACGTGCAGGTCGAATCGGGGGTGACCATCCTCGAGGCGGCGCGCGCGAACGGCATCCGAATCCCGACGCTCTGTCACGACGAGCAGCTCGAGCCGTTCGCATCGTGCTGGCTCTGCGCCGTCAAGCTCGAGGGCATGAAGCGGTACGTCCCGTCCTGCGGTACGAAGGTGGCCGAGGGGATGAAGGTCTGGACGGACACCGAGGACGTTCGCGCCGTCAGACGGATGGCGCTCGAACTCCTGCTCTCGAATCATCGCGGCGACTGTATCGCCCCGTGCAAGGAGGCGTGTCCCGCGAGCGTCGACGTCCAGGGATACATCGCCCTCATCGCGCAGGGCAGGTACCGCGACGCGACGAAGCTGGTCAAGGAGGTCAATCCGTTCCCGCTCTCCATCGGCCGCGTCTGCACCCGTCCGTGTGAGGGCGAGTGTCGACGGAACGCCGTCGACGGACCGGTCTGCATCGACTATCTGAAGCGTTTCGCCGCCGATTGGGACATTTCCCATCCGGGTCCATATTCGCCGCCCGTGGCGGCGCGAAGCGGCCACAGGGTCGCCGCCGTCGGCGCCGGTCCCGCGAGTCTGACGGCCGCATACTACCTGGCGCAGGCGGGCCACGACGTGACCATCTTCGAGGCGCTTCCGGACCCCGGTGGCATGCTCCGATACGGCATCCCGGAGTACCGTCTGCCGAAGCGCACGCTCGACGATGAGATCGGTCTGATCACGGGTCTCGGTGTCGAGGTGAAGTACGGACAGCGACTTGGTTGCGACTTCACGCTCAGCGATCTGTTCGACCAGGGATACGAGGCGGTCTTCCTCGGACTCGGCGCCATGGCGAGCCGCACGATGCGCTGCCCGGGTGAGGAGCTCGACGGAGTCTGGGCGGGCACGGACTTTCTCGGGAGAATGGGCCTCAACGATCCGCCGCCTGTCGGCAGACACGTGGCCATCATCGGCGGCGGCAACACCGCCGTCGACGCCGCGCGTACAAGTCTGCGACTCGGCGCCGAGAAGGTGACCATCGTCTACCGCCGATCCCGCAAGGAGATGCCGGCATGGGACGTCGAGGTCGACGCGGCCGAGGAGGAGGGGGTCGAGATGCACTTCCTCGCGGCGCCGACGAAGATCGAGGGTGAGGGGAAGTGTGAGCGTCTCGAGTTCATCCGCATGGAACTCGGCGAGCCCGACGAGAGCGGACGTCGTCGCCCGGTCCCGGTTGAGGGTTCCGAGTCCGTTATCGAGGTCGACAACGTCATCGCGGCCATCGGCCAGCTCCCGAACCTCGACTGTATCCAGAAGACCGCCGAGAAGGATCCCGACTCGCTCGAGGCGAAGCTCGAGCTGACACACTGGGGCACAATCATCGCCGACGAGAACTCAGGACTGACCGCGGTGCCCGGCGTCTTCGCCGGAGGCGACGTGGTCAACGGCGCGGCGACGGCCATCGAGGCCATCGCGGCCGGCGGTCGCGCGGCCGCGGCCATCATCCGCATGTTCCACGGCGAGGCGGTCGACGCCGTCCCGTCGTACTTCAATATCCAGGAGGAGCGCTGGGACAGCTTCCCCGAGGAGGAACTCGCGGACGTCGTTCGGCAGGAGCGCCAGGAGATGCCGGAGCTCCCGGTCGCCGAGCGCATCAAGACCCTGGACGAGGTCGAGCTGGGACTCACGGAAGCGCAGGCGCTTGAGGAGACGAAGCGATGTCTCGAGTGCGGCTGTGCTGAGGGCTTCAGCTGTCAGCTCCGGGAGTACGCGGCCGAGTACGAGGTCACGCTCGGACGGCTGGGCGGTGAGGTCGTCTCCGACCCGCCCGACGAGCGTCATCCGTTCATCCGTATCGAGCCGGAGAAGTGCATCATGTGCGGCCGGTGTATCCGTATCTGTCAGGACGTTCAGGGCGCATCCGCGCTCGGATTCTACCGGCGTGGGTTCGTCGCCCAGATGAAGCCGGCGCTCTGCGAGCCGCTCGCGATGACCGATTGTGAGTCCTGCGGTCAGTGCGTGGAGTCGTGCCCGACCGCGGCGCTCACCGCGAAGCCGGTGGCCGTCAAGCCCGGTCCGTGGGATCTTGAGTCGACGGTCTCGACATGTGGCTTCTGCGGGACCGGGTGCGCGGTCGACCTCTGCACGGCGGCGGGAGATCTCGTCTCCATCGCCCCCGCGGCTGGTGTCGGCGTCAACGAAGGCAATCTCTGTGTCCGCGGACGGTTCGGCTTCCGAGGCGCGCTCGGTGAGAGGATCACCGCGCCACGGGTGAACGGGAGCGAGTCGACGTGGGGCGCCGCGATCGACGCAGCATCGGCGAGGCTTGACGGCGGCGCCTTCTTCGGTTCGCCGAGGATGACGAACGAGGAGGCCCATACGCTTGCCTCGCTCGCCAGGGCGGCCGGCGGCGCGACAGGATCGTTCGGTCTCGCCGGCGAGGGTGCGGTATTCGGAGCGCTCGAGCGCGTGCTCGGGCATGCCTCCTCGACCGCGACGTACGAGGACGTACGGAACGCGGACACGATTCTCGTGATCGACTCGGACATCGCCGAGGAGCAGACCGTCGCCGCCATCTCGGTGCGGAAGGCGGTTCAGCGGGGCGCCGGCCTCGTCGTGATCGCCGAACGCGAGACCCGCCTGGCGTTGCTGGCCGATATCTGGATCCCGGCCGGACGCGAGCAGGTCGGGGCGGTTCTATCGGCGATGATCAACCACGGCCTGACGGAGGGCATGATCGACACGGGGACGCTCGGTTTCGACATCTCCGGCCTGACCGAACTCACGGCCTCCATCTCCGGGATCACGCCGGACTCGTTCGCCTCGAAGGCAGGCATGGCAGTCGATGACCTGAAGCGCGCGGCGACGCTCTTCTGCGGGGCGGACCATGTGGTGACCATCGCGAGCGCGGCGGCATTCGCTCCCGCATCCGCATGTGGAGACGCTCATCTGGCGGTCGCTCTCGCGACGCTCGCGGGAAGCGGCGTTGGCGCCGGATCCGGCGTCCTTTTCCTGAGGGTGCGCGCGAACGGGCAGGGTCTGTCCGACCTCGGGTTCGAACCTGCCGGCGGTCTCTGCGGTCCGTCCTGCTGCGGCGAGGACGGCGGAGATCTCTGGGCGGCCATCGAGGCGGGAAAGGTCACGTCGGCGTTCATCGTCGGTGAGGACCCCGTGGGCGCGGCCGTCGACCCGGAGCGGGTCAAGGCGGCGCTCGGCAGACTGGAGCACCTCGTCGTCATGGACACCATAGAGACACCGACGACGTCCCTCGCCGATATCGTGCTCCCGATGGCTCCGCCGACGGGAACCACCGGCAGCTATACGAACAGCGAGCATCGCGTCCAGACGGTCGTGTCTGCGAACGCCGCGGCGGACGGACGCGCGACGCTCGAGGTCCTGGCATCGCTGGCCGCACGCGCCGGCGCCGATGTGCCGGGCACGCCGCCGGAGGTTTACGCGGCACTCCGCGGTCCGTACGCGGACCAGGGGATGCCCGACCGGCCGAATGGCTCCGTCTGGAGCGTCCCGGGTCGGGCGGAGGGGCGTCCGGCGGGTGGAGAGGCCGAGCTTGCGCCGCCTGGCTGCACGGGTGGTGAGATGATATTCGATCCGCGGTGGACCGACGCCATCGAGGCGCGGTTCTCCAGAATGGCTGAGGAGCAGGGGTTGAGCGACCATGTGGTGCGCCGGGTGGGAGTTTCAGCTTGACTTGGTAGCCCCGTGTCTTCAGAATAGAAGGGCTCAGTGTGCGGCAGGGGTTCCTTCCGGAATCCCTGTCGACGCTATCGGCAGGACGTGATCGCACCACTTACGTACATGGAGGAAGCATGGCAGTCCCAAAGAGGCGAAGCTCCAAGACACGAGGCAGGAAGCGCCGGACGCACAAGAAGGCGTCCGCGCCGTCGATGTCGGCGTGTTCGTCGTGCGGCGAGTCCAAGCTGCCGCATCGCATGTGCCCGCACTGCGGAACCTATAACGGTCGCGAGATTCTCCCAGAGGTCAAGGAGAGCGAGTAGGGTGTCTCTGAGTTCCGGAACCACCTCCACTGATGACAGCGCTGGTGCCGGCCGCCCCGTGCGGATCGCGGTCGATGCGATGGGTGGAGACAACGCTCCGGGCGCGGAGGTCGAGGGTGCGATAGCGGCTGTCCGTGAAGCAGCCGGGTCGCTCGAGATCGTGCTCGTCGGTCAGACAGAGGTGCTTGAAGCGCAGCTCGCCCGACAGGGGGTCGGGGATCTGCCGCTCACCGTCGCGCATGCGGACGAGATCATCACCATGCATGAGTCCCCCGCCGATGCCGTCAGGCGCAAGCGGGGGTCTTCTATTGTTATCGCCGCCGGGCTGCACAAGTCCGGTGCGGTCGACGGTCTTGTCAGCGCCGGCAACACCGGCGCTGTCGTCGCCTCGACGCTGCTCGGGCTCGGCATGCTCCCGAACGTGCGACGCCCGGCCATTGCGAGCTTCTTCCCGGCGCTCGGCGAGCCGGCCGTTGTTCTCGACGTGGGTGCCAGCGTCGACTGTCGGCCGTCCGACCTGCTCGAGTTCGCGGTGATGGGCAGCGCGTACGTTCAGGACGTGCTCGAGCGCGAACGACCGCGGGTTGCGCTGATGAACGTCGGCGAGGAACCGTCCAAGGGAAACGAGGTCACGCAGGCGGCATACAGGCTGATCTCAGACAGTCCGCTCAATTTCGTCGGCAATGTCGAGGGTCGCGATCTGATGACGGGAGCCGCCGACGTTGTTGTCTGTGATGGATTCGTTGGAAACGTCATGCTTAAAGTGATAGAGAGTGTGCTCTATGTTCTGCCGCGTTTCACCGGTGGTGACGAGAAGAGCATGGGCTTGGATGGGATACGCAAGCAGTTCGACTACGAGGAGTACGGGGGGGCGCCGCTTCTCGGCGTGAACGGCGTGGTCATCATCGCCCACGGCGGTTCCTCGGGCAAAGCGATCAAGAACGCTGCGCTGATGGCGCAGCGGTTCGTGCAGAAGAACCTCGGCGGCACCATCGTCGAGCGATTGAGAGAGGTGGCGATCAGCAATGGCAACGAAAGAGCGTAACGCGCGCATCACGAGTCTCGGGATGTACGTGCCGCCGGAGATCATGACGAACGCGGATTTCGAGAAGCTCGTCGACACGTCCGATGAGTGGATCGTTCAGATGACGGGCATGAAGGAGCGGCACTACATCGGAGATGGCGAGGCGACCTCGGATCTTGCTACCAGAGCCGCAAGCGAGGCGCTCGAACGTGCCGGCGTCGCCCCCGAGGACGTTCAGATGATCCTCGTCGCCACGGCGACGCCTGACATGTCCTTCCCGTCGACCGCGTGTCTGACGCAGTACAACATCGGCGCGAAGAACGCTTTCGCGTTCGACATCAGCGCCGGCTGTTCGGGATTCGTCTACGGGACGGTTGTGGCGTCGCAGTTCATCCGCGCGGGTACGGTCGACACGGCGCTCGTCATCGGTGCGGAGAGTCTCACGCGCTTCACCGATATGACCGACCGTTCGTCCTGCATTCTCTTCGGGGATGGGGCCGGTGCGGCCGTGTTCCAGGCGTGTGAGCCCGAGCGCGGGCTCGTCGACCATTACATCCAGAGCGACGGCAAGCTCGCCGGCCTTCTCATGTGCCCGGCCGGTGGTTCGAAGACCCCGGCATCCCATGAGACGGTCGATGCTCGCGACCACAGTATCCGTATGATCGGCAACAAGGTCTACGTCAACGCCGTGCGGGCGATGAGCGATTCCGTCGTGAAGGTGCTCGATCAGCAGGGGCTCTCGGGTGATGATCTCGACATCCTCTTTCCGCATCAGGCGAACATCCGTATCATCACGTCGGTCGCTGAACGCGCGGGGCTGCCGATGGAGAAGGTCTACGTCAATATCCACAAGTACGGCAACACGTCCGCCGCATCGATCCCGATGGCCATGTATGAGGCGATCGAGGACGGCAGTCTCAAGGAGGGCATGCTCGCGGGGACCGTCGCCTTCGGCGCCGGCTTCACGTGGGGCTCGACCCTCATGCGTTGGTAACGGCAATGGACCGTATCGCATTTCTGTTTCCGGGGCAGGGCTCTCAGGCCGTCGGCATGGCCGCGGATCTCTTTGAGAGTTCGCCGGCCGTGCGCGAGGTCTACGAGCGCGCGTCTGAGGCCATCGATGTCGATCTTGCCGAGCTCAGCTTCAAGGGGCCGGAAGAGGAACTCACAAAGACCATCAATACGCAGCCCGCGCTTCTGACGGCGGGCGTCGCCGCACACACGGTTCTCCTTCAGCGGGGCTTCGAGCCGTGGGCCGTGGCGGGGCATAGCCTTGGCGAGTACACGGCGCTCGTCGCCGCGAGAAGCCTCACGCTCGAGGACGGCGTCCGCGCCGTGCGAGAGCGAGGCCGCCTGATGTACGAGGCAGGGCTTGCCGTGCCCGGGACGATGGCCGCCATCATCGGGCTCGACGCGGAGACACTGGATGCCGTCGTCGCGGATGCTCGCTCCACGGGGATCGTCCAGGCCGCCAATTACAACTCACCGACGCAGATCGTCATTTCCGGAGAGGTTGACGCGGTCCGTGCGGCGATGGCGCTCGCGACCGAGCGTGGCGCGCAGCGTGCCATCGAGCTCAAGGTAAGCGGCGCATTCCACAGCGAGCTGCTGGAGGACGCCAGACTTGGTATGGAGTCCTTTCTCGCCGGAATCGACGTCGCGAGACCGCAGGCGATTTTCATCGCCAATGTCACCGGCGGCGCCATTGAGGACCCCGGAGAGATACGCGCGCGCCTCGTTGAGCAGGTCGTGAGTCCCGTCCGTTGGGTCACGAGCATGCGGACGCTGGCCGATCTCGGCGCCGTCCGGGCCATCGAGGCGGGGCCGGGGAACGTTCTGCGCGGTCTGATGCGGAAGATCGCTCCAGCGGTCCCGACAGCGGGCGGAGGCAGGCTCGAGGATATCGGGAAGCTGACGTCCTGACGGTGGGTGTACGAGGAGGGTGACAATGAGGTTCACGGATCGCAAGGCGGTCGTCACCGGTGCCGGCTCCGGTATCGGGCGGGTCATCGCGCTCACGTTCGCCTCCGAGGGCGCGGCGGTCGGCATCGTCGATGTCGACGTCGAGGCCGCGCAGGGCGTGGTCGCTGAGATCGAGGCGGGGGGCGGCAGGGGTGCCGCTTTCGCGCTCGACGTATCGGACGCCGAAGCCGTTGCGGTTGCCATGAAGGCGGTCACCGAGAAGCTCGGCGGACTGGACATCCTCGTCAACAACGCGGGCATCACGCGCGACAATCTGCTCATCCGTATGTCGCCCGATGACTGGGACCTTGTGCTCAAGGTCAATCTCAAGGGGGCATTCAACTGCACACGGGCCGCGGTACGTCCGATGATGTCCGCCCGGTGGGGGCGCATTATCAACATCGCGTCCGTGATCGGTCAGGTGGGAAACATAGGACAGGCGAACTACGCCGCATCGAAAGCGGGTCTCATCGCGTTGACGAAGACCACGGCGCGTGAGTTCGCATCGCGCAATATCACGGCCAACGCCATCGCGCCGGGGTTCATTCAGACCCCCATGACCGAGCGCCTCTCCGAGAAGGTGATCGAGAGCCTCGCGGCCAAGATCCTCCTCAAGCGGCTCGGGAGACCT
>CAZRAD010000083.1:0-12075 GCA_964597945.1 uncultured bacterium | reverse complement strand
TTCTGACCAGCGCACCAAGGGACCTGCGAGCGGTTCGACGCCGAGGAGGATGTTGGAACCGACGCGATCCGCGCTCAGTACTACATCGGACCGAACTCACAATTCGACCTGGCCTGGTCCCCCGCACGCGACCCGAATCAGACGAACGCGGCCGCGCGTTTGAAGATCAACCGTGCCGGATACGACTGGATCGCGATCGGCGGACGAAGAGCGCTGGACACGGTCGGCGGGTTCGCCTGGGCGGGGTCTGTCGCCGGGGCCGGCTTCCGAGGTGAGATACTGTATGGCCGCCCGGAGGGCGGCGCTGGTGGAGCGGACGAATCCTACGTCAACGCGTCGGTATCGGGCGACTACGCATGGGCGAACACGTTGTATCTGCAGGTGGCAGCGCTCTACAACAGCCGGGGCACGACTGGTGACGCCGGCGGACCACTGCTCCTCGATGCCTGCGCGCGGCGCGACCTTTCACCGGCGCGCGGTTCCGTGTTCGTGGAGGTCGCGAAGGACCTGACACCGCTCTGGCGCGTCGACGTCTCCGGCATAGTCAATCCCGCAGATGGCTCCTCAGGAATCCTCCCCTCTCTCCGTTGGTCGGCGACAACGAATCTCGACATCACGCTCAGCATCCTATCGTTCGATGGCCGGCACGGCACGGAGTTCGGGGACCAGGGATGGATCTGTGCGATCGCGGCCAGGTACTCTTTCTAGGTCGATCGAAGATCCGCAAACCCGGTCCAAACGAGAGCCGGGCTCGGGTGGCGCGGTCTTCTCTCACATCGCTTCCACCCAGGAGCCCCGGGCGTGGAATCAACTCACCAAACGTGCTATAATTGGGTGTTGTAGCGCTCTGGATGCTCTGTTTCCTTTGCAGAAGGTACGGGTCAACCATGAATCGCAGCACACTCAGAGCACTTACGCTCGTCGTGCTCGTCACGGCACTTGTCGCCGCTACCAGGGCCCGGGCCGTCGACATCACATTCCAGGTCCGTATGTCTTACCAGGTCGAACTCGGGGCCTTCGATCCATACAGCGACTCGGTCGATCTCGCCGCCACGTTCAACGGCTGGGGCGGAGACCCTCTGACTCCTCTTGCCGACGCCGACGGTGACACGGTCTATTCGGTCACGCTCGGCGGCTTCAGCCAGGGCGAGCAGATCGAGTACAAGTACCGCATCAACGGGCAGTGGGACGGGACCGAGGAGTTCCCGGGCTACGGCAACAACCGCTACTACACGGTGCCGTCGCAGCACGAGACGGTCACCGTTTGGTACAACGACCTTCAGCCCGGCGGCGGCTACGACCCGGACCAGCTGTCCTGGTGGAACGACTGCGTCTTCTACGAGATCTTCGTGCGCAGCTTCTACGACGGCGACGGTGACGGGACCGGCGACTTCCAGGGGCTCACGCAGAAGCTTGACTACCTCAATGACGGCGACCCCGAGACGGACACCGACCTGGGGATCACGGGCATCTGGCTGATGCCGATCAACGACTCTCCCAGCTATCACGGCTACGATGCCGTCGACTACCGCTCCATCAACCCCGACTACGGCACGATGGCCGACTTCGAGGCGTTCCTCGCGGCGGCACACGCGCGCGGCATCAAGGTCATCATGGACTACGTGATGAACCATTGCTCCGACGACCACCCATGGTTCCA
Source organism: uncultured bacterium (assembly GCA_964597945.1). Classification (GTDB taxonomy): domain Bacteria; phylum Joyebacterota; class Joyebacteria; order Joyebacterales; family Joyebacteraceae; genus JAPEKQ01. The sequence goes on along the minus strand of CAZRAD010000083.1, from coordinate 10,415 downwards.
GGCGTCCGAGGACAACGACCCGGCCTACCGTGACTACTTCCGCTGGTCGGGATACGACCCGGGCCAGTCAGGTCCCTGGGGACAGAACGTGTGGCACTGGAACGATTCCGGCTGGTACTACGGTCTCTTCACCGGCGGTATGCCCGACCTCAACTACGAGACACCGGCCGTGAAGGACTCGATGTTCCAGACCGCCACATACTGGCTCGACACCATCGGCGTCGACGGGTTCCGACTCGACGCGGTGCTCTACATCATGGAGGACGGCGGACAGCTCCAGAGCACGCCGGCGACGCTCGACTTCTGGGCCGAGTACAACGCGCACGTCAAGTCGGTCGCGCCCGACATGCTCTCGGTCGGCGAGGCCTGGACGAACACGAGCACGGTCCTCCAGTACGTCACGAACGACCGTCTCGACCTCTGCTTTGAGTTCGACCTCTCGTACGCCACCGTCGGCGCAGCGAACGACGCCGACCCGGGATGGCTGTCGGACAAGGCGAACCAGGTCTACGTGCAGTACCCCTACCTCCAGTACGCCACGTTCCTCACCAATCACGACCAGGACCGCTTGTTCACGGTGCTCGGCGAGAGCGAGGGCAAGACGAAGGTGGCCGCGGGACTCTACCTGACGCTGCCCGGTGTGCCGTTCCTCTACTACGGCGAGGAGATCGGGATGGTCGGGAGCGGCGATCATCTCAACATCCGCACGCCGATGCAGTGGACCGACGGAAGCAATGCGGGGTTCACGACGGGCTCGCCATGGAACTACATTCACAGCAACTACACGACCTACAACGTCGCCGACGAAGAGGCCGACGCGGGCTCGCTGCTTGAGTGGTACAAGAAGCTCATCCATGCCCGAAACGGTTCGCCCGCGCTCCGTCGCGGCACGCACGAGCCGCTCGGGAGCTCCGACGGTCAGGTGATGGCGTTCGTGCGGAGTGCGGATGAGCAGACCGTGCTCTGTATGACGAACACATCCTCCTCATCGAAGAGCGGCATCTCACTGACGGGGAGCGCCACCAGCCTCGAGCCGGGCGAGCATTCGCTCGTCAACCTGCTCGATGCAAGCGACACGCTCGACATCACGGTCTCCGCATCACATGAGATCAGCGGCCTGAGTCTCGACGGGCGTGAGACCGCCGTCTACGAGTTCTCCGGCGGAAGCAGCGTCGAGCCTCCGGTCGACCCGCCTCAGCAGACCGGTCTCCATCTCGAACGGAGCTTCCCGAACCCTTTTGGACCTTCGACGACCATCAGCTACTCGCTGCCAGAGCAGTTGCACGTTCGGCTCAGCGTCTACAACATCGCCGGCCGTGAGGTGGTCGTCCTGAAAGATGGGATCCAGACGGAGGGACCCCACGACGAATCGTGGAACGGAAGGGACCGCAACGGTCACGAACTTGGTGCGGGCATGTACTTCGTGCGTCTCGAGGCGGCCGGCGAGACGCGGACGTCCAAGATGATGCTCGTGCGCTGAGCCACCGGAAGACCACGGCACGCGCTCGCATGCCAGAGAACGCCGACCAGAAGACCCCGGCCCTGGCGACCGGGGTCTCTCTGTGTCACCTCGCTACGACCCCGTCCGAGTGCCTCCCCGACCACGATGTGGTACACTTCGGCACGTGAAATCACAAGGATGCTGGCGGCGGCCCACAACGGGAGGCGGTATGCGAATCAGGATCGTCACCTTCATAGCAGCAGCTCTGGTACTCTCATCGCTGTTTCTTACATCGTGTTCGTGCCCGGTGGAGACCATCGAGCCGGTCGCCGAGGGATACGAACTCACCATCATCGGCATGGGCGACCTCCACGGCCAGCTCGACTCGTACGCCTCGATGGAAGACGCCGATGGTGACGGCGTTGAGGAGACCGTGTCGATCGGCGGCATCGCACGCATTGCCACGCTCATCCGCGAGATCGAGGATGAGAACCCCGGCACCGTGGCTGTCGTCTTCTCCGGCGACGCTCTCTCCGACACGTACTTCCACGCGTTCAAGGGCCGCGCAGTATACGGACTGATGTCCGATGCCGGATGGGAGATATCCATCTTCGGCAACCACGAGTTCGACAAGGGACCGCAGCAGCTTGCCAACGCGCTGAAGTCGGCGGACTTCGAGTTCCTCTGCACCGACCTCGCTGTTGAGGGAACAGTTCTCGACAGCCTCTGCGTGCCGTATCTCATCGAGGACTACGACGGGCTCCGGGTTGGGTTCTTCTCGCTCGTTACGGAGGGGCTCCCCTATCTGTCGAGTCCGGCCGATGTCGAGCTGACCGGCCACAACGCGTACGCGGCACTGCACGCCGTCCGCGAGCTCCGCGAACGTGGAGCGCAGGTCGTCGTCGCGCTCACGCACATCGGTCTGGAGGAGGACATCAAGGTCGCGCGTGAGATCCCCGGCATCGACATCATCTTCGGCGGTCACTCGCACAGCTACGTGGAGAAACCGATCCGCGTCGGCGGTACGTACGTCGTGCCCGGCGGGTACGGCGGCACGCACCTGATGCGCATCGACCTCACCACCGACCACGTGGGACGCATGGACGTGGAGGGCGTGCGCTACGCGATGCTGCCGGTCGACAGCGGCACCGCGGCTGCTGCGGACATCGACGAGAGGCTCACGGTCTTCAGGGACTCGCTCCCGGAGGCGATCGTGCTGGGCCGGACCGAAGTGGCGTGGGATCTCTCCTCAAGCGCTGTCCGCGGCGGCGAGTCAACGGTGGCGAACCTCGTGAACGACCGGATGCGCGACAAGTTCGGCGTCGACATCGTGATGAACAACGCCGGCGCGTTCCGCGGCAAGAAGGTCTACGAGCCCGGACCCGTGACCGACGTCATGCTCCGCTCGATCGACGAGTTCCGGAACGACGCCATAATGCTGACCCTCGACGGACGCCATCTCAAGGAGATCCTCGAGCGCAGCGCGGCGAACTTCGGCGAGGGAGGCCTGCTCCACGCGTCGGGTCTCAGGTACACCATCGAGATGTGGCGCACGCCACAGGAGATCGGGCAGGATGACTCAGGCAAGTGGGTCGTCACCGTTCCCGGCGAGCGGGTGGCCGACATCCGGATCGCCGGACCCGACGGGACCTGGGAGCCGGTCGACCCTGAGCGAGCGTACCGCGTGCTCAGCAACAGCTTCATCGTCAACAAGGGCGGGGATGGCTACTTCTGGTTCGGCAGGCACGGACGGGACATGGAGAACACGTACTCCACGTTCTACTCGATACTCGAGGAGATCGTGGGCAACGAGGGTGTGCTCAATCCAGAGCCACCGGACGGAAGACTCAAGGTCGAGGGTATGTAGCCACGACCCCGGGCGACGGCCCGGCGACACAGGCCCGACCAGCCGAGAAGCGGAGCATCGTGGGATCGTCGACACCCAGCTTCAGACTCCTGTTCCTGGCCGATACACACCTCGGCTTCGACCATCCGGTCCGTCCCCGGGTGGAGCGTCGGCGGCGCGGTCCCGACTTCCTCGAAAACTTCCGCCGCGTCCTGACCGCCGCCGTGGAGCAACAGGTTGACCTGGTGCTTCACGGCGGCGACCTCTTCTTCCGTTCGAAGGTCCCCGCCGCCATCGTGGACACCGTCTACAGTGAGCTTCTTGAGTTCGCGGGCCACGGGATCCCCCTCGTCATCGTCCCCGGAAACCACGAGCGGTCCCGACTTCCAACGTCGCTTTTCCTCCAGCATCCGAGCATCCACGTCTTCGACGCGCCCAGGACCTTCATGTTCGAACTCGGCGGCGCGCGCGTTGCGATCGGCGGGTTCCCGAGTGTCCGGAGGGATGTGCGGGACGGATTCCGGAAAGTTGTCGCTGCAACGGGTCTCGATGACACGACGGCCGACACGCGACTCCTCTGCATGCATCAGACGGTCGAGGGCGCCAGCGTCGGACCCAGAGGATACACATTCCGCGACGGCCACGACGTCATCCGACAGCGGGATCTTCCGACCTCCTGCGATGCGGTTCTCGCCGGTCACATCCATCGGCACCAGATCATCGAGGTCGCGAGGGACGGCAGCAGGTCGATGCCTGTGGTCTATCCCGGCTCCACTGAGAGAACGTCGTTCGCGGAGGCCGCGGAGACGAAGGGGTACTGCCGTCTGGAGTTCGAACGGTCGACAGAGGGCGTGTGGAGACTGGCGCGGACCGGATTCGTGGCGCTCCCCGCGCGCCCAATGGTGACCGTCGAGGTGCCGACCGAGATGACGCCGGCGGGCGTCACGCGGCTCCTCAACGGCGTGGTTCGTGATGTCCCGCCCGACGCCATCGTGCGGTTCGTCACATCCGGGGAGGTCTCCCCGGCGCTGCGCCGTGAGTTCAGCGCCGCGCGCCTCTCGCGCAGTCTCCCAACCACCCTGAACATCCACTTCGGGTCCGGCTTCTTCGACCGACCTCGCCGGGAGTCCACGTCATGAACAGCGACCATCGCAGAGAGCTGGCGGCTGAGGTTCGCGAGGCCGTCCCGAACGCACCCGGAGTCTACGCGTTCCTGGATGCCCACGGACGACTCCAGTACATCGGCAAGTCCGTGAATCTCCGGCAGCGGGTCCTGAGCTACTTCCAGCAGGATCCGTTCACCGGGGAGTCGCACATCGGTCAGCTGATCACGAATGTCCGGAGCTTCGCGTGGTGGGAGACGCGGTCCGAACTGCTTGCGCTCCTGCTGGAAGATGTTCTGATCAAGGAACATCTCCCCCCGCTCAACACGCGTCAGCGCGAATGCGAGGAGAACCGGTACCTCGAACTCACGGACGATGACTACCCGACATTGCTGGTCGTCGAGCACCTCCCCGACTTCGGAACGCGAGAGGTGTTCGGCCCGTTCAAGGACAAGCACTTCGCTGGACTGGTGCAGGACATCCTTCACGAAACGCTCGGAGTCCGGACGTGCCGCGAGTCTGCGCCGGCGGCGAAGTGCCTGGACTACGATCTGGGCCGATGCTCGGGACCGTGCCGGGAAGCGGTCGGGCCGCACGACTACCGGGAGCTGGTGAGATTGACACGGGACTTCCTGCAGGGCGAGCCGATCGTCGTTCTGGAGCGGCTTGAGGAGAAACGGGACCGGGCCGCGAACGGGAAGCGCTTTGAGGAGGCCGCGCGTCTGCGTGATGCCGTCGAGACGTGCCGACGCTTCGGCGCACATCAGCGGTTCGCCAACGAGTTCACGGCGGGGGAATGCCGGTTCCGCTGCACCCAGGACGATGTCGAGTACGTCTTCGCGAAGGGAGCCATGGTCGAACCGCGCGTCGTGGTCGTGGCCCGCGGTCGGAGCGAACGCCTGATCGACGAGAGCCCTGACAGCTTCCATCCCGAAACCGCAGGGCGCCGCGCAGTGGCCGCACTGCACGGACCACCGCCCTCCGACAGACGCGTCCTCGCGGATCGAGCCAGAATCGTCCGGAGCCACTTCCGCGGGCAGTATCTATGAACCGCCATCCTCATGCTTGACTCTCTCCACTAAATATGGTACCATTTCGGCGTTGTTGTTCGCTGACTGCTCCTCAGTCTGTTACGACAACGGCACCCCACTCAACCGCCACATCGCCCCCTCACCCCTCCCCACTCCGCCGCTGCCGGACAGCCAACCTGCACAGGGAGGTCGGTATGAAGCGGGGACCTGTCATCCTTCTCGCCGTCGTCTTCGTTGTGCTGCCGCTCGCTCACGCTCTGTGTGCCCCCTCGGTCACCCAGAGCGTTCTTGCGAACGGCGGCCTCGAGTCGACCGGCGCGGGCTACACGCTCATCGGGACCGTCGGCCAGCCGGCGACCGGCGTCAGCGGCCCCTCCACCATCCACGAGATCGGATTCTGGTATCAGCCGGGATGGATCATCACGGAGGTCGCTGACGAGCCGGTCGAGACCCGGAACTTCCTTGGTCGGAGCTTCCCCAACCCTTTCAACCCGGTCGCAACGATCGAGTTCGGCGTCCGCGCGACCGCCCGTGTGAACCTCACGCTCTACAACGTCAGAGGACAGGAAATCAGGATCCTCGTCGACCGCGAGCTGGCGCCCGGGGTTCACAGGGCGGTTGTCGACGGCTCCGGTCTCGCCAGCGGCGTGTACTTCTGCCGGATGACGATGCGCGAGTTCACAGCAACCACCCGGCTCGTCCTTCTCAAGTAGCGAACCTCGGCTCGTCGAGCCGCGCCGCCTTCATACAGTGACGGTGAACGCCTCGCGGCTTCGCGGTCGACACGAAAGGGAGAGTGAGTCATGAAGAAGCTGATTCTTGCTGGAGTACTGATCGCTGTTCTCATGCTCAGCCAGTCGGCGGCTGCCGTGCCACAGACCATGAGCTACCAGGGCGTTCTGAGAGACGCCGTCGGCAACGTCGTTCCTGACGGGAGCTACAGCCTGACGTTCAGAGTCTACAACGTCTCCGCCGCCGGCGCAGCGCTGTGGACCGAATCGCAGACGGTCCCGGTCGAGGACGGGATCTTCAATGTCATCCTCGGGAGCGTCACACCGCTCGCGCTCCCATTCGATGTACAGTACTGGCTCGGTGTCTCGGTCGGTGCCGGTCCCGAGCTCACCCCAAGAACCCAGCTTGCGTCATCGCCCTATGCGCTCCGCGCGCAGTACGCCGATCAAGGGGATGATGACTGGGCATACTCCGGCGGCGACATCTACCGGACTACGGGTAGCGTCGGAATCGGCGCCCTGCCGTTCCTGGTCCGAGCGGAGACGAAAGACGGGAAGGCGTCAGCTGTGACGCGGGACCGGGCGAGCACCAAGCTGTACGTCACGTCGCCGGGGCTCTACACAACGTTCACCGAACTCTACGAAGCCGACGCTGCCGAGGACGGGCGCGCCGCCATCTACGCCTACCGCTCGAGGGACGTTCGCAACGACGGCACGGGATACGGCGTGGGAGTGACGAACAACGCCGTCACCGGCTTCAACTACTGGGGCGACAACTACACGTTCGGCGTCGCCGGCTACACGTACGGAGACTACGGACTCACAGGTGGCGTCCTCGGAGCGGCGTCCAACGGCAGCGTCTGGGGTTCCCTCGGCTACAGAGACGCCAGCTACAACTGGTGGGGACTCTACACACCCTATAACGCGTACGTCGGCGGCTTCACAATGCCCACGGGCGCGGCAGCGGGTGAAGTGCTCACCTGTGACGCGAACGGAGTCGCCACGTGGCTTCCGGTCTCGGGAGGCATCGGCGGCGCCGGCACGACGAACTACGTCCCGAAGTTCACCTCGGCCACGATCATCGGTAACTCGATGATCTACGACAACGGATCCGCCGTCGGCATCGGGACGACGTCACCGTACGCGCTCCTCGCGGTGGAGGAGACATCCACAGGGCGAGCGCTTGACGCGGTCACGAGCTACTCGGGTACGGTCGGCCAGACCGTCAACTTCGAACGGACGACCGGCATCAGCGACCTGAACGACGTCCTCCAGATCATGGTGCCGGATGGCTCCATCGGCACCGCCCAGTTCATCGAGTGCGAGACCGGGGACGGAAACTACGAGTTCCGTCTCCACACCAATGGTGACATGGAGGTGTTCGGCGACGTCGCGGTCGACGGCACGATCGATGTCGACAGCGGCGGCACCCGTGCAGGTGACTTCGTGAGCGACTACGCCAGTTCCTCTACGCGGGTCGTCAGTGCCGAGTACACCGCGACGAGTTCGGACGGCATCGCAGTCTATGGCCGGTCGGTGCCGACGGACTTCTACGGCTACGGCGGATACTTCGAGGGCGGGTACTACGGTGTGTACGGCACCATCTTCCCCACCGGAAGCAACACCTACCACGGCGTGTACGGTCGCGCGGCCGGCGGCTCCGGCAGCAACTACGGCATACGCGGGTACGCGACCGGGACCGGTACCAACTACGGTGTCTATGGCTTCGCCAGTGGCGGGACGAGCTACGCCGGGTACTTCAGCGGGAACGCGGTCGTCACGGGGACGCTGTCGAAGGGCGCCGGTTCGTTCAAGATCGACCACCCGCTCGATCCCGCGAACAAGTATCTCTACCACTCGTTCGTCGAGAGTCCGGACATGATGAACGTCTACAACGGGAATGTCGTTCTCGATGCCCTTGGTGAGGCTCTTGTCGAGATGCCCGAGTGGTTCGAGGTCCTGAATCGGGACTTCCGCTACCAGCTCACGGCGATCGGCGCGCCGGGGCCGAACCTCTACATCGCACAGAAGATGAGCGGCAACAGCTTCGTAATCGCCGGTGGCGGTCCCGGGATGGAAGTCTCGTGGATGGTGACCGGTGTGAGACAGGACGCGTTCGCCAACGCGAACCGCATCCCGGTCGAGGAGAACAAGCCCGTCAACGAGCGAGGGAAGTACATCCACCCCGAGCTCTACGGCATGCCCGAGACCAGCTCGGTCTCGTACACCGAGGAGAGACCTGTCCCGGTGCCGACCGAGCAGTACGAGGATTCGAGAGCGCGCCACGCGGTCCCGGCCGGGGCGAGCGACGGCGCAGAGTAGCACACACGGACAGGCTCACGTCCGTACGAGGCAACTCAGCACAAACCAGAGAGGCCGCTGGGGGGACGCCGGCGGCCTCTCATGCTGACTGCTGGGAGCAGTTCCAACGCCGAGCCAGCTCCCAATCCAGCCCACACCGCGGCGAGACTCGTGACCACCCCTCACATGAATGCGCTTGACGCTCTCCGCGCCGTACCCCATGCTACTCTGGTTCGCTTGACGACTGGTCAAACCCACATACTGCCCAACTCAGCATCGGGAGGTTCACCATGAAGCGTCTGGTCTGTCTTGCAGTCTTGTCGCTCGTCCTGCTCGGGATGCTCGCAAGTACGGCGCACGCGGGCCGCATCGGCGGGGGCGTCGAATACATGAAGACCCTTGGAGCCATCAAGGACGAGGAGGAGTTCGACCCGGATGCGCTGGCCTTCCTGGGGTCGTATCAGATGGACCTCACCATGTTCAAGCTCGAGGCTGATGTCGAATGGGTCCTGGACTTCGGCGGCTCCGGCAAGTCCCTGATCCTGCCCCAGGCGTATGTGCTGTTCGGCGACTTCATCTACGGCGGCGCCGGGATCGGCACAGCGACGTTTGATGGCGAATGGGCTGAGGATCCGTTCTACGCTCTGCGCGCCGGCGTCGTGCTCGAGATGGAGAGCATGGACATCGACCTCTACGCCTCTACCGGTTCCACGACACCGATATCTTCGAGGATCTCGAAGAGGACGACCTGGACTCGATCACCTTCGCCGCGCAGATCCGATTCCCGATCGGCGGCTAGAGCACCCGAGAGCCACAGCGAAGGAGAGAACGTGAAGAACAGCGTGGTGGTTCTGCTTGCAGCGTCAGTCCTTGCGCTCGCAGCGTGTAGCGATTCCACGGGGCCGGGTGAGACCGGTCCTGCCTCCCCCGACATCGATGGACTGGTCGTCTTCTACAACTTCGACGGCAGCTACGAGAACGAGGTCTCGGACGCGCACGACGGCACTGCCTCTCGAGCGGTCTCGTTCGTGTCCGGAAGACCCCTCCACGGCGGTGGAACCGCCGGGCAAGCTGTTCACGTTGAACGGGACGATCACATCGTCATCCCCGACGATCCTGCCCTGGACATCACAGACGCGATCACGGTCGCTGTCTGGGTCAATCCGGAGGCGTCAGACCGGGCGTACGCAGCTATCGTGGACAAAAACTTCGCTGAGGCCTACAGCATCGGGATGTGGGGCGGCATCGCTGACCCGGAGACAACGAACATCAAGGCATGCATCAACCACAATGTCAGGACGACGGACAAGATGGTCCCGATGGGTATGGACACCTGGTCGCACATCGCCTTCACATTCAGGACCGACACGGGAAGGACTCGCCTGTACTTCAACGGAGCGAAAGTCGACAGCGGGACTATCACGGGACCGATCGGGAGCTCCGATCAGGATCTCTACATCGGCGATGGACCCAGCGGAGGCTACAAGGGGGCCATCGACGAGGTGGCCATCTTCGATAGGGCGCTCACGCAGGACGAGATTGCAGAGCTGTACGAGTTCGAGTAGCGGACAGACAGATGGATGACACAGACAGGCCCGGTCCACATGGACCGGGCCATTTCGTGCTCGGCTCGTTCCGGGTCGCGCCTACTCCATCAGAATCGTCTGGATGGAGTCCGGCGCGATCGTGCTGGTCACGGCTCCACCGTTGTCCGTGACCGAGAAGTCAAGCGGCTCCTCGTTGTCATTGAAGACGATCACTGCGACCGAACCGTCGACGTTGCGCGCGGCGGTGGCGTGAACCCCCTCGGGCAGCTCCCCACCCAGGTCCAGAAGAACCGCACCCGGTCTGATGTACTTGCTGAAGTGACCCAGAAGGTAGTAGAGGGGCGTGTAGAGCACGGTGCGCTCGACCGGATCGACCAGGATCAGATCGCCGCGGGTCCCGACGGCCGCGCACGCC
>CAZRAD010000082.1:0-12114 GCA_964597945.1 uncultured bacterium | reverse complement strand
CTGCTGTTACATCCTGACTGGTTGCAGTGTCTGTGCGCCCCTGAGACGCGGGCCTCGTCCCGGAATCGTGCAACGAGCGTGCCAGTGACACCCGGTGCGACCACCGATCACCGGCAACGGTGCCTAGTCGAGCCTGTAGAGGTCGGTCCGCCGGTCCTCCCGGACGTGATTCCGGGGCGTGATCTGCTTGTCGCGGGCCTCCATCGGATCGATCTCGTGAACCAGGACCGCCTCCCCCGTCTCGCCCGCGCGTTCGAGGATCCGTCCCCGTGGCGTGACGATCTCCGTCTGTCCGGTGAACGTCAGCTCCATCCCCGCCCGGTTCTCGGTCCCGACCCGGTTCGCCGTGATCGAGAAGACCCGGTTCTCGATGGATCTGGTCACCATGGCGTCCTGGCAGTACGGGAGCACGAGGTTGGTCGAGTGGCAGAGGACGTCGGCGCCGAGAAGCGCGAGCGACCGAGCGATCTCAGGAAAGATCCAGTCGAAGCAGATCATCATCCCGAGCCGCACCCCCTTCGCCTCGACAACGGCCGGTGGTCGGTTCCCGGGCAGGAAGATCTCCTTCTCCGTGTTGAAGAGCTGGATCTTCCGGTACACGTCCCGGCGACCGTCAGGGGCGATGAGGAGCGATGAGTTGTAGAGCCCCTCTTGCGCCAGCTCCGCGAACCCGATGATGACGGTCGCATCCTTCTGGCCGGCGATCGCCGCGAGGTCACTGAACACGCTGCTGTCGGGAGCCTGGGAGAGCCCCTCGGCCTCATCGGTCGACTCGAACAGATAGCCCGACAACGCGAGTTCCGGCATCACGAAGAGGTCGGCATCCACCGGCTCGACGAGCTCGACCAGCCGCCGCGCATTGCCCTCGACATCTCCGAACACCGGTTCGAACTGGACCGCCGCTGCCCTCATATGTCACCCGCCTTCCGTTGAGACCATCAGTGCTCTGAGACCATCAGTACGTGCAGTTCGCAGTTTCGATTCACACCTCGCCACATCGAGGAGATCAATACACATAATGTACGCGGTTTGGCAGGGAGTAACGAGCCTGTTCATGCGCTCTTGCGGCCAGGCACCTACAGACGCCGGAGATGGCACGGCTTCTGCATTCACTCACTGAAAGCCGCAGAGAACGGGCCTTCCCCGCTCCGGCCACGGTCGGATGTGAGCTCGACGGACGCGGCGCTCGAGGTGGTGCCGGATCGACATGTCACCGCCGCCGCGCCGTGGCACACGGCTTGCATTCCCGAATCATCAGACAGTCGAGGCTAGCAGGTATCGACTCCCGGCCGAACGATGGAATCGAGGCAACGTGAAGAAGGCACCGACCCGCGCAACCAGACGCACCGCCGCGCGCCGTAGACTTGAGATTGGAACGGACATTCAGACCTCCTACTTCTTCATGCTGAACTGTCTGCTCCACTCGCGCATCCACACGGGCATAGAGTCGAACTCCGATGTCTATGACGAGGACGTCAACGTCTACCTCGCGCACCTCCTGAATTCACAGATCGATCCGGTGAACATCGAGCGGGTGGGGCGCTACATCGCCACCAGCGATGATGAGCTCAACAGGATGGCGGCCGAGGCCTCGTCGGACCGCGAGCGCTATCTCGCGTACAAGACGACCGCCGACTATCTTCTCCTCTCGGTCGCGGTGTTCGACACCGTCGACCGCCCGAGGACCCACCTGCCGCCCGTACTGCGTACGCCGAGACAGGTCTTCATCGCCCGGGCTGCGACGTACTACTCTCAGGCTGCGTCCTACGCCTGCACGATCCATCGCGGTCCCAACGGGGTCTCGCGCGTCCTCCAGAAGCTGTCCGACGGATTCGAGAACTACGTGCGGATCCTCACCTACATGCGCGGACAGTATCTGGGACTGCTCAAGCGTTACTCTGAGGGAGAGCTCTACCATCTCGACCGCCAGATCGAGGAGATACGACGAGGGGAGACGATCGAGCAGATCCGGGACGAGTTCCTCGAGGCATACTCCGCGTGGATGAAGCCCGAGAGCGAGCAGCCGCGCGACGAGCTCCGCGAGGAGCTTCTTCGTCAGGCTCAGCGATTGAGCGAGATCGACCCGACGTTCGATTTCCGTCTTCCGGCCTGACGGCCGGCGGCAGGGCAGCCGGCGACTGTCAATGCGATCGCCGCGATCATCTTGAGCGCACAAACGACAGCTCCTGCCCGCACTCCGGCATCGCCGGGGACGCGGGCAGGAGCTTCTTCTAGTTGCGCGGGATGAAGAGCTTCTGACCGACACTGATAACATCGGGGTTCGTCAGGCTGTTCTCACGGATGATCGCGTTGACGGTGACCCCGTACTGTGCCGCGATCGCCGCCAGCGTCTCCCCGGACCTCACCTCGTGCTCGTACCCGGTGCCGCTGGCGATCTGATCCCGGAGCGCGTCAATATCCGCCCGAAGCTGGGCGTTCTCGCGGGTGACCTCCTCGAGGACGATCTGCATCCGGGCCAGCAGGTCGTCCCGATCCGCCTCGCGCCCGGAGTCCACATCCCTGATCCTGCCCTCAAGCTCGATCCCGAGCTGCTCCTGACCGCTTCGCACGGCCTCGAGTCCGCGACCGAACTCCGTCTCCAGACTTGCGATTCGTGAGGAGAGTCCCTCGTTCACCATCCGGAGCGCCGCGATCTCGTCCTCGACCGCGGTCAGACGCCCGTCGATCTGGAGCATCTTCTCCGACAGAGAGGCCTGGCGCTGCGAAAAGCTCTCCTCCGCCTCCCAGACGTCCTTCTTGACCGCGAGACCGCCTGTCCCGCATCCGGAGAGCGACAGCCCGACGGACAGGCAGATGAGAGCGGCAAGAGCAATGCGCATCGTCCGGCGCCCACGGGCGCCGTGTGAAATCGTTTTCGTCATGGCGACCTCCGCGCTACTCGGAGACGACGAAGTGCGCCCTGCGGTTCTTCGACCACGCGTCCTCGGTACTCCGCGGGTCGAGCGGCTGCTCCTCGCCGTAGCTGACGGTGCCGAGCCTCGCCGCGCCGACGCCGAGACCGACCAGGTAGCGCCGGGCCGCGAGCGCGCGCTGCTCACCGAGCGCCATATTGTACTCGTTGGTGCCGCGCTCGTCGCAGTGCCCCTCGATCATCACGCGGACCTGGTCGTTCTCACGAAGCCAGTTGGCGATCCGCTGAAGCACGGCCTCATCCCGCGCAAGGATGTTGTACTGGTCGAACTCGAAGTGGATGTCCGTGAACACGCTCGACACCGGCTCGGTGTAGACGGTTTCGTCGGAGACCTCCGCCAGCGGCAGATCATCTCCACTGATCGCGCCGACGTCCTCGGCGGGCTCCATGTCGTCGATCGGGTCCACCATCACCTCTTCCCTGCTGCCGCACCCCGACAGCGACAGCATCGCGAACACCGCAAACAGACATGCCACAAGAGCGAGGTTCTTCCTCATGACTCCTCCTCCTCGCAGACGCGTCGCGCCCGCTAGTCGGACCACGCAGGGCTCAGATAGTCGCCTGCCCCGCTGGTCAGCCGCACAGGTTCCAGTTCGTATATGTCTATCATATACAGATCGGTCTTGCCTCCCTGCTTCACACTGTAGACGACGTGCCGGCCGTCTCTCGCCCAGGACGGGTCCTCCTTCTGGCCCGCTCCGCTCGTCAGCCTGATGGTCTCCCCGGTCTCCACGTCGACCGTGCAGATCTGGAAGGTCCCACCGACCCGTGAAGTATAGACGATGAGGTCGCCCTTCGGTGACCAATCCGGCGACGTATTGTAGTTTCCCTGGAGCGTCACGCGGCGCGGCGTCCCGCCGCTGGCGCCCATGACATATACCTGCGGGACTCCCGCCCGATCGGAGACGAACGCCACTCTCCGCCCGTCGGGCGACCAGCAGGGCGATGATTCCGTGCTCCTGCCGAAGGTCAGCCGCCTCGGATCGGTCCCGTCAGCTCGCAGACGGTAGATCTCCGGGTTGCCGTCCTTGGACAGACTCATGAGGATCTCGTCGCCCCGGGGCGACGGGGACGCGAAGTCGTTGAGCCCGGGGAACGCCGTCAGCTTCGTCCCGCTCCCGGCGATCGTCGTGCGCCAACACTGATGGCGGCCCTCCTTGATGATCGTATACACGATCTCCTCCCCGCCCGGGAACCAGTCGGGAGAGAGGGCGATGGCGTTCTGGCGCGTGACACGCCGCAGGTTCTCGCCATCGTAGTCCATCACGTAGACCTCTTTGGAACCCGTCACGCTGGATGTGAAGGCGATCTTCGTCTTCGCGATCCCGGTCTCACCGGTCAGCTTGAAGACGATGTCGTCGGAGATACTGTGGACGGCGTCACGCCACCGCTCACGCGAGCCGACGTACCGCCGTCCGAATATCGCCTTGCCCTGCGCGAGATCGTAGATCGTCGCTTCGACGTAGACCTCGGTGAGATCGCCGCCGATCTTCCCCTTCACGAGGATCTCGGCGCCCAGCGCCGACCACTCCTGAAAAGCGATCCGTGCCGAGATGCGATCGTCGATCTCGGTCTCGTCGACGAACTCACGGTTCCCCACGATATCGAAGAACCCCGAGTGTCCGAGGTCGAACTCGAGCACGTCCCGCGCCGCGACGGGGTCGACGATGGTGCCGCCTTCGAGTTCGAAGAGCGGAACAGCGACGATGACCTTCTGACCGAACGCCTTCGATACGTTCAGATGCACCTGCGCACTGGCGGTCACAGCTGCCAGCAGCATCAGCGACAGTGCCAGCTGCGCGAGTGGCGCGCGTCTGCGTTTCATTTCCAACATCAAAGCTACTCCTGCTTCACGGTGAAGTCGATGGTCACGTCCAGGTGGTCCTCCATGTAGTCATCCGGGAGCGGCGGGAACGGTGTCGAGTCCCTGACCGCCTTCACCGCGGACTGGTCGACATTGGGAAGACCGGATGAGCGCCGCACCGTCACCAACTCTGCCGAGCCGTCTCGTCTGATGCGAAACGACACCTGGGTGCTCAGCTGGTCCTGCGTGATAAGGCGCGAGCTCGGCTGTCTCCAGTGCGAACTCACCTTCCCCTGAATGATCGACAGGTACCACGCGTACGGGAACCTCGAGACCGTCACGGTGGCGCTCGCGGAAGCGACCGGCTCTACCGGCTGCTGCTCGACCTCCGGCTCGTCCGTCCGCTCCTCGTCCTGTGACCGGAGCCGCTCGGCCAACCGGTCGGCCAGACTCTCCCTTTCCTCGGGCGGGTCACGCCGCACGGCCACGCGGCGCTGCGGCGCCGGCTCCTCGGGGATCCGTTCCTCGACGATCTCGGGAGCGGGTTCCGGCGGTGTTTCGACGTTCTCCTCGACCTCCGGCTCAGGCTCCGGCGTCTCGACCCGCACCGGCCGACTCCGGATCTCGACCAGCTCCACGCTGTAGACGTCGAGCCCCATCTCCTCCTCCGTGAAGATCCCCGGTATGAACGGGAGGATGAAGAGCAGGACCACGTGAGCCGATGCCGATATGATGAGGAACCTATTCACGAGCCATCCTTCGGGCGACGCCGGCCGCCCTACTCCGCCGGCTTCGTCGCCATCCCGAGTCGTGACAGACCCGCGTTGCGGGCCGCGTCGAGAACCTCGACGACCCGACCGTATCGGATGTCCTGGTCGGCCTTGATAAGAACAGCCGCATCGGAGTTCGCGGCCTGGATATTCGACAGGCGTTCTCCAAGATCCTCCATCGTCACGCGCTGACCCTCGAAGTAGATCCGGTCGTTCGACGAGACCGTTACGGTCACGACATCCGACACATCGATCTTCGCGGGCTCCGCCGTCGGCAGGTTCACCTCGATCCCCTGCTCGATCATCGGCGCGACGATGATGAAGATGACGAGAAGCGCCATCATGATATCGACCAGAGAGGTCACGTTGATCTCCCCGATCGGGTCCATTCCGTGTTCATCGTGCCTGCGACGCACTGGCTCTCTCCTCCGCCTACTTCTCGCCCAGGTTCCGCTCGACGGTCGAGAGGAACTCGGACGAGAAATTCTCCATCGTCGACGTGAGCGTGCGGACCCGGTTCATGAGGTAGTTGTATCCCGCGAGGGCGGGGATGGCGACGGCGAGTCCCGCGACCGTCGTGGTGAGCGCGGCCGAGATGCCGGGGGCCACGCTGGAGATACTGGCGCTGCCCGTGACGTACATCGCCGTGAACGCCTTCATGATACCCCACACCGTGCCGAAGAGACCGATGAACGGAGCGGCGCCGACGATGGTCGCCAGCGTGATGAGGTACTTCCGGAGCTCGAGCACCTGTTCGGAGATGGCGCGCCCGAGGGACCTGTCGAGCCCGTCGATCTGGACGATCGAGAGACCACGTGCGCCGCTGCGCCCCTGCATCACGAGCGATAGCTGCTGGAGACCGGCATCGAGCACGCTTGCGACCGGCGACGCCTCGAAACTCGTCCGGTCGCTGTAGTGATTCACCATGCCATCGGGACTCTCCTGGAACTTCTTCAGAAGCCGCTTCGAGCGGGCCTCTGCCCGCCTGAGCGTCAGATACTTGAAGAGAATGATGGCCCACGCATAGACGGACACGACGAACAGCAGGAAGACGATCGTCTTCCCGACAGCGCCCGACTGCCCGACCGTGGCCAGAAAGCCAGTACCCACACACCCCTCCTGTCTCGACTACGGCCGTGCTCCGACCGTCTGATCCGCGCCTTTCCGGATCTCAGCACGGAGGTAGTTCTTCCACTGCGTATCGATCTCATCGACCGTCGAGCCCAGCGCGGCCTCCACCGCATCGACTGCGGGCCCCGCGGTCGATCCCTGCTCCCGATAGAGCTCCGTGAACGCTCCCGCTCCCCGGATCGCGATGACGTATTCGACGAACGATCCCGCCAGCACCTGCGCCGTTCCTGTCCTCTGCCGCTGATACTCGACCGGATCCAAGAGCGATGACAGCGCCACGACGTCCCCGTCCTCAAGGATCCGCTCGGCCACCGCCCGAATCGGCTCCCCGCCCCACGTGCCGGAGGCTGCGACGGCCAGCCCGTCACGGATGAACGGATTATACATGCTTCCGAGAGAGGCCGCAGCGGACACCTTCGCGGCCTCTCGGATGAAGGCGCGCTCTCCCCCGTCCACCCAGGCCAGATGCACGGCGCTCGCCCATTCGACAGCATGAGCGAGTTCACCGTTGTCGGTCACAGCGCGCTTCGCATCAACAGACGGGTAGAGGTAGACGTCTATTCGCGGCATCGCCGGCAGACCGAGAACCCTCTGGGCGCGGTCGACCGCTGCGGGAAGCCTCGTTTCCGCATCATCGAGCTGTGTCCCGTCAGCGTTCAGCCCCAGCTCCGGGCCGTGATGGAGAACGACCACGGTCTCCGAAACGATCCCTCCAACCTCCACCGTCGTCCAGCTCTCGTACGGGTCCTCGAACTGTCCGGCATTGCCGACGCCGGAGATGATCATGATGAAGAGGTAGAACGCCGCGAAGAGAACGCCGACCTGTCTCGCGCGCGGTCTCGGGAGCTCGAAGATGTGTTCGGCCGCGATCCCGAGCAGTATGAAGAACCATATGGAGAACAGGTCGAGCTGTCGAGCGATACTCCAGAGCACCGGATGACGCACGCCGTCAACAAGGAACGACAGATTCGCCCCGATCGAGTGTGACCCGGTGATGGCCATGAGACCGGCGATGACGAGCGCACCGAGTCCGACCGGGACGGAAGCATACGCAACCGCGCAGAACACGAGGCCGAAACCGGCCCGTCCGCCGCGGAGCATCCCGGCGAGCTTGTAGAAAAGCGCTTCGAGCAGGAGGATGAGCGGGACACCCACGATGGCTGAGAGAACGGTCGAGGCGAGGAACGCCGAGCGTGTCAGCGTCGGATCCTGCCCCGTCCGGAGGGCCATGCCCTCGAGGAAGCCGCTGAGATGACCACCGACGACCGCGTAGGCGCCGCTGACCATCGAGCAGAGAACGACGAAGAGCAGCGGCATGATCCAGTGCGGGTTTTCCCTGAGGCGCCTGAACGTCCGTCCCGGAAAGGCAAGCACGAGCGTGAATGCCGCAATGGGATTGAGCGGTGCGGGCGCACCTGTCTCGCGCTGATCCGGCATAAGCCCACCTGAGCGGGACGCCGATCCTCCCGCGAAAGCCTCGACGACAAAGAGAATCCAGCCCGCGGTCCAGGAGACGAGAAACGACGGGGCCGCGGGTACTTCTAGGGCAGACTCGGCCGAGGATACGACCGGATACGGCAGGCAACACCCTAGACCGGATGATGCGGTGTGTCAAGGAGGGAAGGCTGACAGAGTCCCCAACAATGGGGGTTTCCGTGGGTGCCGCGCGCTCGCGGTCGGAGCCGCACGGACTCGATATGCCGAAGAGGAGGCCCTGCCGATCTAGCCCGGGAGCGGTCGCATCGTGCGAGTCCGGCCGGCGAACGTAGCGATCTCGGTGACACCCGCCCTGCGGAGATGGCGGAGCGAGAGATCGAAGTCCATCCCGACCTGTTCCGGACTGTGCGCGTCCGATCCGAGCGTCACGGCGACGCCGCGTGAGGCGCACACGGAGAGGAACTCGAGCGTCGGATAGAGCTCAACGGCCTGCTGCCTGAGACCCGACGAGTTGACCTCTATGGCGACGTCCGCACGGGCCAGTGCGTCGGCGGCCGCCTCGTACATCGGCGCCAGCGGAAGGTCGGTCGTCACCCCGTGCTTCTTGACGAGATCGGGGTGCGCCATGACATCGAATCCGCCTTCCTCCGCAGCCTCGCAGAACAGCTCGAAGTAGCTCCGGTACATCGCATCGTGATCCGCGTCCTTGTATCTGGAGAGATCGCGGCTGTCACCGAAATCCCACCCATCGAGGTAGTGGACCGAGCCATAGACGTAGTCGAACTCATACGGCGCGGCCGCCTCCCAGATCTCGTCCATCTGACCCGGGAAGAAGTCCATCTCGATACCGAGACGGATCGTCAGCTCGTCGACCGATTCCTGGAGGTCCCGAATCGTCTCAACGTAGCCCGGGAGCTCCTCGGGCCTCATCGTCAGGTGCTCGTCGCGTATACGGAGCAACGGCATGTGGTCGGCGAACCCGATCTCGCCGAGGCCCTTTCGAATCGCCTCGCGTACATAGCGCTCCGGCTCACCGCGGGCGTGTCCGCACAGCGGCGTGTGGATATGATAGTCCACGAGCCCCGCATAGGTCTCGCGGCCGAGCTCACGACCCGGCCGCGTCCGGCGCAGCATCCGTCTTCGGATACCGCGTCTCGCTCGTCTCGCAAATGACAACGGCTACCCCTCTGCCTCAGCCTCGGCGCCGGGAGCGTACCCCATCCTGCGCGCGACATCCTCGCCCGCCTCCGTCATCCTCCTGTAGAGGAAGCTCGGCGGAGCGTCGTAGTCGACGATGGCCATCGCCCGTTTCGTCTCGGTGTGGACGATCTCGCCGTGGATCAGGAGCCGATACTCCTCCTTCTCCGCGTCGTAGGACCGCTCCAGCGTGAAGTACGCGAGTCCGTCGTACGGCGCATCCTCCCGAAGAACCCCGGGGATCTCATCCTCCGACCTGATGATGTCGACCTGGATGCCCGATTCGCGCGCGAACGACCGCGTGAACCACTTCGCCGCCATTATCGCGACCGAGTCACCCGGCTGCGTGAAGAACCCGTCCGGGGCCTGGACTCGAACCGGCATCACGGCGACGCTCGAGACGGCCTGCGCAACCGGAGCGGTCGACTCGATCGAGCACCGCACGATCCCGATGATCATCGCCGTCACGCTCACGATCAGCAGGAATCTGAGCCACGGCGGCTGAGCCTTGAATCCGCCGCGCTGTCCGGCGTCTCCGTCATCGACCGGTTTCTCCAGCGCGCTTCCGTCCTGACGCTCGTCGGTCGGCACCGTTTCCTCCTGTGACATGATCTCGTTCTCCTACTCACCCCACGCGCGGCGCACGAGCTCCGGCGCGGGCGGCCTGGTCATCAGACTCACCAGAACGAACACGACCAGCGACACGGTGACACCCGGGATGAAGCCGTGGATTCCCAGCGGGTTGCCGCCCATCATCCGGCCCGCGATCATCCATCCGAGGGCCACGGCCGTTCCGACGATCATCGACGACAGCGCGCCGGCTCTGGTACCCCGTCT
Source organism: uncultured bacterium (assembly GCA_964597945.1). Taxonomy (GTDB): domain Bacteria; phylum Joyebacterota; class Joyebacteria; order Joyebacterales; family Joyebacteraceae; genus JAPEKQ01. The sequence goes on along the minus strand of CAZRAD010000082.1, from coordinate 2,006 downwards.
CCAGTAGACGCCGAGAACGACCGGCCAGAGACAGGAGGACGCGATCACGGCCCATGCGAACGCCGTGATCACAAGGACGAGCGCCGGCGGTCTGTACGCGATCGCCAGCGAGATCAGACCCGCCCCGAAGCTCGCTGCGCGGCCGAGCGCCACCTCGCGTCTCCCGGCGGCTGCACCGGCGGCGTGGCCGCCCTGGATCCTGCTTCCGCCCCGGAGGTCCTCGATGACCGCGCCGGAGACGATAATGAGCACGGACGCGAACGTCGACATTCCCGCCGCCATCACCCCGGCGAGGAATATGGCCCCACCCCACGGATTGAGGACGGCTTTGGTCACCATCGGGATGGCGAGGTCCACCTCGGCGCCGGTCAGCGGTGGGAGGATCAGCCTCGAGAGAGCGCCGGTCATGTACGGCAACAGCGCCATCGCCCCACCGAGCGTGGCGAGTACGACGCCCAGCCTGAGAACGCGCGTGCTCTTCATCGAGTAGAAACGGACGAGCAGCTGGGGCATGCCCCAGACGCCCAGGCTGACGATCATCGCGAACGATATCAGTCCTCCCCAGCCCCAGATCCCGGGGGTCGTCACCAGGCCCGGATCGATGGACGCGAGTTGGATGTTGGCCGCCGTGAGTCCTCCGACCTTCGCAAGCGTCGCGAAAGCCAGGAGCAGGAGCCCGAAGATCATGATCCATGCCTGGACAAAGCTGGTCCAGACGACGGCCAGATATCCGCCGATCGACACGTAGATGAGTATGATGAGCCCCGCCACCACGACCGCGGTCGTGTACGGAATCCCCATCAACCCCTCCATGATCTTCCCCATCCCCACCAGCACGCTGACGTTGTAGACGATCATGAAGACGAAGATGATGACGGCCGAGAAGACCTCCGCGTCGCGTGCGCCGTAGCGCTTCCCGATGAACCCGGGGATGGTCATCGTGTCGAGCCGCTTCGTGAACTGCCACAGACGGCGGCCGAGTACGATCCACGCGAGGGTGCACCCGATGAGTACGTTCGACGCGCCGACCCAGAGCGTCGACATGCCGAAGCGATACCCGAACGCGCCGCCGCCGACGATGACGACGGAGCTGAAATACGCGGCCACGAACGAGAACGCCGTGACCCACGGCCCGACCTGACGCCCACCGATGTAGAAGTCCTCCGCGCTCCGGGTGCGGCGCCCCATCCAGACACCCATCGCGACGAGCAGCACGAGATACGCCGTGAGAATGGTTGAGTAGACGGCCATGTCACTCATCGCCGTCCCCCTCTCCGCCGCCGCGACGAGACGAGAGTGCGGACCACACGATCGCGAGCGCGATCGTCCCGGCGACAACAAGGAGCGCCGTGAACGTCCCCCAGGGGAGTGCGAACGGAGCTGTCATGTGCTCTCCCTTCCGCGGCGCGCGACCATCGTCGCGGCCGCGACCATCACGAAAGAATCGCTAGAAGAAACGATAGTACGCGCGAATGTGCGGCGCCCAGTCGTAGTCGAGCCAGCTGATCCCGCCACCACCGATCCCGTCGACACCGATCATCGCCGAGAGACCGATGCTGAAGTGATACCCGTTATCCCACGCGATCCCGGGGCAGACGTAGTACCGCCTGTACTCATCGGGCGTCTCGCCGATGTAGACTTTCGCCTCCCAGAGAAGCGTCCAGTAGGCGTCGAGCGGGCTCTCGATGCTGGCGCTCGCGATGAGCATGTCCTTCAGATCACGGCCGTCATCGGCCTCACCGTTCCACCAGTAGGTTACGCAGAGGTGCGCCTGCGCGTCGTCCATCCGCTCGGTGGCGGCGAAACCCGCCAGGACGTCAAGCGAGCCATCGGAGAGCGCGGGGTCCGCCTTCGCATCCCCCGTCGGGAGCATCACACCGGCGAGGAGCGCCACACGCGGATAGCCGCCCTCGCCGCGGTAGATCTGGAACTTGGGGTCGATGACGATGTCACCGATGCCGACAGAGCTCTCGCCGCTGCCGTCCGGGTCGAAGTCGACCTCGCGG
>CAZRAD010000081.1:0-12375 GCA_964597945.1 uncultured bacterium | reverse complement strand
GACTCGAACCCTCAAGGGCGTGAGCCCGGCGGTTTTCAAGACCGCTGCCTTACCAGTTAGGTCTAGCCCTCCACCCTCATGCAGCAGTATAGCAACGGCCCGTAGGGCTGTCAAACTGAAAGGCCTGCGCCGGGTTAGCGCCACGACCCTCCATCGCCGGCGCCCCGCTGTCCGCTCTCCCGTTCCTCCCGGTCCCACTCGGACAGACGCCTCCGAGACCGCCTCCACTTCATCCACGCGCCGGCGAGCACCAGCAGCGCCGCCCCGACGAACAGGAGATTACCCCGGCGCATCAGAAGAGCCAGACCGAATCGTTCCCGCAGTCGGTGCAGCAGAAGGGCGTCAAATGATGCGGCATCCGTAGAGGCCAGCCGACGCAGCGCCCGGTCGAAGCTCCGCTCCGCTCCGACAGCCCGGACCAGATCCTCCACACCATCCGTTCCCGAGAGCTCGCCGAGAAGGAGAACCGCCTGGTAGCTCTCGGCATACGCCAATCGCGCAAGCCGCGCGTTCGCCGGAAATCCGCGCTCCAGGTCGCTCGGCGGCAGCAGCGTTCCTCGCCACGCGGCAACCGCCAGCGCGGCTGACTCCTCGAGGCGCCACTCCCCCGCGACGGCGGATGCGGCCCCCTCGTGAAACCAGCGCGGCGCCCGCACGTCTCCCAGTTCGTCATGGATGGCGAGATGGGCCAGCTCGTGGCGCAGCAGCGTCCGGAGGTCGAGTGGAGCGCGGGCCGCTCTCGGCGAGCGCACGACGATACGCCGTTCAGCGTCGAACGCACATCCGGCACCCCAATCGGGCACGCCGCCGTAGCTCAGTGCAGCGAACTCCTCCGCTGATGCTGCGACATCCACGCTGATACTCGCAAGGTCTGCGAGCGGGAAGCGCTCCGTGAGGTCGTCGCGCTCCTGCAGCACCACCTCGAGAACATGCTCCGCCAGTCGCCGCTCCGACGACGCGAAGGTCGCCGTCACACCTGAACGGCTGATGCTCTCCCGGCCATCGTCGCGCTCGCTCCGCTCAGCACGTGCGCTCGCCTCGGCAGCTGACGTTCCCAGAGCCGTGACGAGCCACGTGAGGGCCACGAGAATACGGAGGGCTACCCGCGCCCTCCGCTCAGCCGTCACGTCACCGGTCGGGTGCCGCACGCCTACTCGCCCCCGCTCGAGAACGGTGACATCGCCCGGAGACGCTCGACGATACCCGGCAGCACCGCCAGCACGTGGTCGATGTCCTGGTCGACCGTGCGCCGTCCAAGTCCGAATCGGACCGAGCCCTGGGCGGCGTTCGGCGGGATCCCCATCGCCTGCAGCACGTGCGAAGGTCCCACGGCGTCGGTGGTGCACGCGGACCCCGTCGAGACGGCTACTCCCTCCATGTCGAGACCGAGGACGATGCTCTCCCCCTCGATACCGGGAAAGGACAGGTTCACGGTGCCGGGGATACGGTGTCGCTCATCACCGTTGACGAGCACCCCATCGATCCGGGACAGGATCCCGTCCGTCAGACGGCTGGTCATCGCCTCCAGACGCTCCATCGTCTCCGGCATCTCGTCGACGGCGATCGACAGTGCGGCCGCGAGCCCCACGATACCGGGGACGTTCTCCGTCCCGGGCCGCAGTCCCCGCTCCTGCTGCCCGCCGAAGGTGATCGCAGCCACACGCGTCCCCGGGCGAACGTACAGCGCGCCGACTCCCTTGGGACCGTGGAACTTGTGCGCCGACAACGAGAGAAGATCCACGCCGAGCGCATCCACACTCACCGGTATCTTGCCGACACCCTGCACCGCGTCCGAGTGGAACGGGACTCCGCGAGCCCGCGTGAGTTCTCCGATCGCCTCCAGCGGCTGGATTGTTCCGACCTCGTTGTTCGCATGCATGATCGTCACCAGGCGTGTGTCCCGTCGCAGGGCACGCTCGACATCGTCGACGCTGACGAGTCCGCCGTCGCTCACTCCGAGATAGGTCACATCCCACCCGCAACGCTCCATCCTCTCGCAGGTGTGGAGAACCGCGTGATGCTCGATCGACGATGTCACGATGTGGCCGGGAGGTCCTTCACACAGCGCGCAGACGCCCTGGATCGCCATGTTGTCCGATTCGGACCCGCACCCCGTGAAGACGATGTCCTCTGGCGCACACCCCAGGCACTTCGCGACCGACTCTCGCGCGCCGTCGAGCGCCCGACGCGGACCGTGTGCGAGACTGTAGGGACTCGAGGGATTGCCGAACCGCTCCCTGAAGTACGGAAGCATCGCCTCGAGCACGCGTGGATCGGTGGGCGTCGTGGCGTTGTGGTCCATGTAGATCGTCTTCATCCCCGGGTCTCCCGTCTCGTGCATCACGTGATCCCTCTCGCGTTTCGGAGCCGCTCTCTCATTTGCGAACGCGCCAACAGACGGCCGGCCCCGAGGGGGCCGGCCGCCGCGAATCGTCTCTGATGTCCGGGTACAGCCTCGCAGCACCCCGGCCCAACCGCTAGCCCTGGTCCCAACGGTCCCGGGCGCGCTGCTGGTCGCGAATCTCGATCAGCTGATTCTGTCGCTCGATCTCACGAATGGCGAGCGAACGCCACTCGGGGTCGCCCTTGGCCTGTTCGAGCTTGGCGATGGCCTCCTCGTACTGTCCCTGCTTCTCGAGCGCCTTGGCCCACGCGATGTACGCACTGCCGGCGCCCGGCTGCACGCCGAGCACCCTCCGCGCCATCGACACGGCCGAATCGTACCGACCTGCGTCGTTGTACGCATCAGCGAGCGCCAGCATGTAGGCCACGTCGTTCGGCTGCGCGCTGTGCAGGTACTCGTACTGCTCGATCGCCTTGGCGAAATCACCCGACTCACGATAGACGGTCGCGAGATTCGCACGCGAGCCGACATCCTCCGGGCTTCTCTGGAGTACCGCGAGAAAGAGAGACTCCGCCTTCTCGGCGTTGCCGAGCTTCATGTAGAGGAAGCCAAGCGTGGAGAGCGTGTAGTTGCTTGCCTGCCCGCGCGTCCGGACCTTCTCGTACGACATGATCGCCTGGTCGTAGAGGCCGCCGCGATAGTAGATGTGCGCCAGCGACTGCGAGGCGCGTGTGTCATCCGGCATGAGCTCCTGCGCCCGGCGGTAGGCCTCGATCGCGGCGAGATCCATCTCCATCTTCTCGTAGGCGTACCCCAGATTCAGGAAGGCGTCTGCGTCCTCCGGATTGAGCTGCACCGCCGTGACGTACGCGTCGACGCAGTCCTGATACCGCCCCATCACGAAATACGCGTACGCAAGCGAAGAGTGCGAGAACGCATCCGCAGGCGCCAGCATGCTTGCACGCTCGTACATCTCGAGCGCCTTGTCGAACTGCTGCGTATCGACCAGATAGATGCGGCCGAGTCCATACAGCGGGTCGACGTACGTCGGATCCAGCTCAAGTGCCCTCTCGAAGTTCTCGATCGCCTTCCCGAGTTCGCGCACCTGGTAGAACTCGGTGGCGTTGATGTAGGCGCGCTGCGCCGGGGTCACTTCGGTCGGATCGGTCTCGACGACCGCGCCCTCGCCTGTCGCGTCTGCCGCGCCCTCCGGGGGCGGCACACAGCCCACAAGCGCAATGACCGTGAGCAGTGTGACGGCGAGGAAGAGTCTTCTAACGTCCATTTGGAACACCCCTGTCTGTGCGAGTACGGTCCGGTGTCCGCCGTTCTCTGGCTCACTCGCCGCGAAATTCGTTGATCATCTCGATGTTGTCCCGGCAGACCTGTGCCGCCTGCCCATCGGGATCCAGCTCGATGACGCGCTGCCACTCGTTGATGGCCTCGTCGAATATCTGCGCGTCGGCGAAGGCGACACCCATGTTGAAGTGCGCCTCGACGTTGTTCGGATCGAGGTGCAGGGCAACGCGATACATGTCGATCGCGTCCGAAAACCTGTGCGTCGCGTAGTAGGCGCTGCCCAGGTTGGTCACGATCATCGCATTCTCAGGATCGAGCGAGAGCGCGATCTCAAGTTCCTGCACCGCGGCATCGATCTTCCCCATGTCCGTGTACAGCGTCCCGAGGTTCAGATGAGCTCCGGCGTGCGTCGAGTCCATCTCCGTCACCGCCAGATACTGGGCCTCCGCCTGTTCGTACATGTTCGACTCATAGTAGACGTTGCCGAGTTCGATTCTCAGCTCGACATCGTCGGGCATCCCGTCGACCGCGCTCTCCAGTTCGCGCATCCTCCCGATGATCTCCTCGGTCGTCGCGCCGGCCGTCGTCTCGGAGACGATCTGCGCCCCGACGGCACCGGCGAGCACGAGCACGAGGCAGAGAGCGGCCGCCGTTGTTCCGGTTCGTCTCATCCTGTGGAACCTCCCATGCGCCCGGACTACTCCTCGACCGTCTCGACGCGGAGCGTCACGATCCTGTCAGGATCTTCTACGGTGCCGTTGCGCGCGCTGTCGCCCTTCTGGAGTGAGTGGATGACGTCCATGCCCGATACGACCTTCCCGAACGCGGCGTAGTCTCCGTCGAGGTGAGGCGCGGTGGCGAGCATGATGAAGAACTGGCTTCCGCCCGAGTCCCTGTCGGCACTGCGCGCCATCGAGAGCACGCCCTCGGTGTGGCTGAGCGACTCATCGAACTCGCCCGGGATCGAGTACCCGGGGCCGCCGTAGCCGCCCTTGTGCTCGACGTCGCCCGTCTGCGCCATGAACCCGTCGATGACACGATGGAACTCGACGCCGTCGTACTTGCCGCTGTTGGCGAGATAGACGAAGTTCACGACCGTGTTGGGGGCCTTGTCCTCCCAGAGCTCCATCACGACCGTCCCCTTCGTGGTCTCCATCGTCGCCAGCTTGCGTCCGGCGGACAGGTAGGGAACTTCCTTGGTGCTCGGCGTGGCGCTGACCGCCTTGCCGCCGTCGAAGTAGGTCAGCGTTGCGGTCACAGCGGTCTCCTCCGTGGCAGGTGCGGCGGGTGCGGCCTTCGTCTCGACCTCCATCTTCGCCCCGGTCGTCGCGGTCGTCTCGTCACCGGCGCATGCGCCGAGCGTGAGCAGCGCCACACTGATGAGCGTTGCAGCGACGGCCATGGCCGTGCGTCTCGTCCTGAACATGTCGGTTCTCCTTCCCCGGCATCTGTCATGAGAGATGCCTGAGCTACCGGAGCGTGACTCCGGCGCTGTTGCGTTTGACGGGTGTCTGTATCCGGACATTCGAGCCTCTGCAAGCTACCATCTGCACTCAATCTAAACGCCACAAGACGGGGGTGTCAAGCCGTTTCGCCCCCACGCAGGGGCGGTTGACGCCACTCATGACAGGTCGTATACTCGGGTATTGCGCTTTGAGGAGAGATATTCGCGAAGACCCTCTCCCGGGCGGATTCTCAGGGTTCTCACGAGGGCGGGGCCACGCGGTCACGCCCTCTCATGCGCATGACCCGATGTGCCGTGACCCGGCACCGATACAGGAGATATCTAATGGGGCACCTCAACGAATCAGCAGCCCGACTTCGTGCGGCGACCAGTCCGACGGAGTTCATACGGATTCTGCACGAGACGGGCGTGTCCATGCTCGATCTGCGTTTCGCGGACCTCCCCGGTCGCTGGCATCACGTCACCCTCCCGGTTGCCGCTCTAGCGCCATCGACATTCCTCGACGGGGTCGGTTTCGACGGATCCAGCGTTTCCGGTTTCAAGACCGTGGAGCGTGGCGACATGGTTCTGCTCCCTGACCTCAGCACGGCCAACGTCGATCCGTTCGCGGCGGAACCCACTGTCTACCTGCTGGGCACCGCAGCCGAAGCGGACACGCGACAGATCTTCGACCGCGATCCGCGCGTCATCGCGTCGCGCGCCGCCAACGCCCTCGCTGATTCCGGTCACGCTGACACGAGCCTCTGGAGCCCGGAACTCGAATTCTACATCTTCACGAGCGTTGACTACGCGGAGTCCGACGATGGTGCCTACTACTCGGTCGAGTCGCTCGAAGCCGGGTGGTTCGATCGCGACGACCGGCCGAATCCCGGGTACCGCATAGCGCCCGGCCGCGGCTACCACGCCATTCCTCCGGTCGATATGACCTGGGACCTCCGCAACGAGATGACCGTGGCCATGATCGAGGCCGGCGTCCCCGTCAAATATCACCACCATGAGAACGGCGCGCCCGGTCAGGTCGAGATCGAGGTCATGGGGGAACCGCTCGTAACCGCCGCCGACAACCTGCTTCTCAGCAAGTACATCATCCGGAACACTGCGGCTGCGTGGGACGCCGCGGCGACCTTCATGCCGAAGCCGCTGGCCACCGAGAGCGGTAACGGGATGCACTTCCACGTCAAACTCGAGCGTGACGGCAGGCCGCTGTTCTACGATGAGTCGGGTTACGCGGGTCTCTCTGAACAGGCGCTCCACTTCATCGGCGGCATCCTCGAGCATGGCCGCGCGCTGGCGGCGATCACGAATCCGAGCACCAATTCGTACCGCCGGCTCCGTCCCGGCTTCGAGGCGCCGACGAATCTGTTCTTCTCGGCCGCCAACCGGAGTGCCGCCATTCGCATTCCGGCATACGCTACGGAACCAGCCACGAAGACCATCGAATACCGGCCGTCCGACGCCACCGGCAACCCGTACCTGACGATGGCCGCACTGCTCTCGGCCGGGCTTGACGGCATGGAGCGGAAGCTGGATCCCACCACGAACGGTCACGGACCGTTCGACGTGGACCTGCATTCGCTCCCTGCAGCGGAGCGGGATCACATCGCGCCTCTGCCCGCCCGTCTCGAGGAGGCGCTCGACGCCCTCCGCAACGACTGTGTGTTCCTCACGAGCACCGGCGCCTTCCCCGAGGGATTCGTCGACGCCTGGATCGAGCAGAAGGCACGTGAAGCCGAGGAGGTGCGCACCAGACCGCACCCGACCGAGTACCGTCTGTTCTTCGATTGTTAACGCGGTCTCGCGAGCAGACACCAGGGAACGATACGCAATCAGGCCGGCGGTCACCCCGCCGGCCTGTTCAATGTGTCTCTCGTACTCCCGAATTCCAGCAGGCGACCTACGGACGAAGTCTGTTGAGCATCCTCGGAAACGCGATCGTCTCACGAATGTGGTGGATGCCGCAGACCCATGTTGTGAGCCGCTCGATCCCCATCCCGAACCCCCCGTGCGGAACCGACCCGTATCGGCGCAGATCGAGATACCACTCGTAGTCCGCCCGCGGGAGCGCGCCGGCATCGACGGCGGCCTCGAGCGTCGCCAGGTCGGCAAGCCGCTCGCCTCCGCCGACGATCTCACCGTACCCCTCCGGAGCCAGCATATCGACGGACAGGGTCAGGCGTTCGTCCTCGGGATCGATAGCCATGTAGAACGGCTTCACACCTCGGGGGTAGCGCGTGACCATCACCGGTCGGTCGAACGATTCCGAGATGACGGCCTCATCCGGCGCGCCGAAGTCGTCACCCCACGCGAACTCGACACCCTTCTCGTTGAGCAGGTCGACCATCTCGGTGTAGGTGACGCGCGGGAAAGGCGCCTTCACGCGCTCGAGCAGCGCAAGGTCGCGCTTGAGGATGGCGAACTCGGACCTCCGGTCACGCAGGAGCCGCTCCACGACGAAACAGACGAGTTCCTCCTGGATGTCGAGGACGTCGTCGAGCGAGGCGTACGCGATCTCCGGCTCCACCTGCCAGAACTCTATCAGGTGGCGCCGTGTCTTCGACTTCTCCGCTCGGAGCGCGGGGCCGAAGCAGTAGACACGCCCGAACGCCATCGCGGTCGCTTCGTTGTACAGCTGGCCGCTCTGCGTCAGATACGCCCTCTCGTCGAAATACTCGGTCTCGAAGAGCGTCGTCGTCCCCTCGCATGCTGCGGGTGTGAGAATGGGGGTGTCGATGTTGAGATAGCCGTGTCCGTCGAGGTATTCGCGGACCGCCGAGATGATCGTCGCGCGGATCCGAAGCACGGCGAACTGCTGTGACTGGCGGATCCAGAGATGCCGGTGGTCGAGCAGGAACGAGTCACCGTGTTCCTTCCGGCCGATCGGATACTCCTCCGCCTCGTGAACCACCTCGATCCCTGAGAGCCCCAGCTCGAAACCACTCGGCGCGCGCGCGTCTGCACGCACCTCCCCCGTCACTCGGATCGCGGACTCGATCGGCAGATGGTCGGCGCGGTCGAACAACTCATCTCCGAGGTCGGCGCGCCCGCCGACGCACTGGATGAACCCGGTTCCGTCGCGGAACTGCAGAAAGAGGATCTTCCCGCTCGATCGCCGGCCGGTGATCCACCCCTGGAGCGTGACGCGCTGCCCCTCGTGTTGCGCGATATCCTCGATGTAGATGCGGCCGGTCATGATCAGTCCTTGTCCTCGGATGCCAGTCTCTCGATCGCCTCGTCGTCACCCTCGACAAGCAGGACGTCCCCTTGCTCGATGATAGCGTCCGGGTCGGGGATCTCGCTCTCCGGCGTCTCACGTCCCTCCGTCAGCGGCTTGATCACTGCAACGACGCTCAGCCCGTACCGCTGCCGGAACTTGAGCGCCGCCAGGCTCTTCCCCCACATCTCCTGCGAGGCGCGGATCCGACCCAGGCTCAGGCCGGGACCGAGTTCGACAACGTCCATGAGACTCGGTGACATGATGCTCTGCGAGAGCTTGCGCGCGACCCATTCCTCCACGAGCACGACCTCATCGGCGTTGACGAGCTTGAGTATCCTCGCCTCCTCCTCCGTCACCGCCCGCGAGATGACACGCGGCACGCCGAACTCCTTCAGAAGCGCTGTCGTCAGAACGGCGGCCTGGAAGTTCTCGCCGATGGCGATCAGGGCCGCATCGACCTGGTCGATTCCCTGTGAGAGGAGCGCCTCTCGGTTCGTCGAGTCGAGACGGACCGGGAGGGCGACGTGGTCCGCCACGGCGTCCACCAGACTCTGCTCGAGGTCGACGGCGATCACCTCGGCGCCGCGTTGCGAGAGCTCTCGCGCCACCGTGCGACCCAGCAGCCCCAGTCCGATCACCGCGAATCTCTTCATGGTCACCTCCGCGAGCTGCTGCGCGTGTCGTGTGCGCCGAGCAGCCCTATCCAATGACCACCCTCTCCTCAGGATAGTCGTAGAGATGCTTCTCGCCGCGCTGCCCGATGGCCAGCGCGAGCGTCAGCGGGCCGATCCGGCCCGTCAGCATGATGAGCATGAGAACGATCTTCCCAGCAGCCGAGAGGCCCGGCGTGACACCGGTCGAGAGCCCGACCGTCCCGAAGGCTGAGACTACTTCAAAGAGGACATCGCTCAAAGGCAAATCCTCGACGGTCAGGAGCACGAAGCCCCCGAAGCTCACGACGAGGATCCCCATCGCGACGACCACAAGAGCCTCGCGAACGACGAGATTCGGCACCCGGCGATGGAAGAGTTCGACGCGGTCCTTACCACCGAAGGAGGAGAATATCGAAGCCAGAACGATGCCGAGCGTAGACGTCTTCACCCCGCCCGCCGTACCGCCCGGCGACCCGCCGATGAACATCAACGCCGCGAGCATGAACAACGTAGGCAGTCCAAGCCACGCCGTCCGCACAGTATTGAACCCCGCGGTTCTCGCCGTCACGGATGCGAAGTAGGACTTGAGCAGCCCCTCGCCGACCGAGCATCCGAGCAGCATGCCGTCGCGCTCCAGCAGATAGAACAGCAGCGTTCCCAGCACGAGCAGTGCGGCCGTCATGGTCAAGACCACGCGCGCATGAAGCGACCAGCGCGAGGTCGCCTTCCCCATCGCCAGCGGGCGCCGGCCCAGCACGTTCATCAGCACCGGAAATCCGAGTCCGCCCACGATGATGAGCGATGTCATCACGAGATTAATCGGGATGTTGTCCCCGTAGCGCTCGAAGCTCGTCGCGAACAGCGAGAGACCGGCGTTGCAGAAGGCCGAGATGGAGTGGAAGACCGACACGCGGATGGCCTGGCCGGTGCCGCTGAAGTCGCCGCGCGACAGGAGGAAGAGCGCGAGCGCGCCGATCGCCTCGAGACCGAGCGTCAGACCGATCATGTATTTGAGCGTCCGTCCGATACGACCGACCGTCTCGAATGTGAGCATCCCGCGCAGCACCAGAGTCTCCTTCACGCCCAGTCCGCGCCGCATCACGATCGCGAAGAAGGCGGTGAAGGTGATGAGCCCCAGCCCACCGATCTGAATGAGCGCGAGAATCACGCCGTGTCCGAACGATGTAAAACCGCTGCCCGTCTCTCTCACGGTGAGCCCCGTCACACAGACAGCGGAGGTCGCCGTGAAGAAGGCATCCACCACAGGAATGTCACCCCCGGGTGTTGACCTGGGCACCGACAGGAGCAAAGCGCCCACAAAGATGACGAACACGAACGAGAGCATGACAGTGCGCGCCGGTCTGACCCTCAGGGAGGCCATCCGTCGGTTGACCCTGACCATCTCGATCAGGATGAAGAAGACCATGGATATCTGCAGAACGAGAACGTAGCCCCTCGCTATGGAGAAGACGGTACGCTCCTCGAGGAACGGCGGAAGGGCTCCCCTGCTGCGCAGTACGGCTACGGCGATGAGTTGAGCGGCGAACAGGAGTACGATCACGGCGCTCGGCCAGCGGGCCTTGAGGAATGCCGCTTTCTTGCGGGCAAACCAGAACCTGACCACCGGGTCCAGAACGAACAGCCCCACAACGCACAGGTCCACGAAATGGAGGATCACCAGGGTCCCGCGGTCGAGGAAGAAGCCGTACTCCGCTATGAGCGATGCCGCGGCGATGGCCGCGACAACGAGCATGGAGCCAGACAGCCACGACATCAGCCTCTCAGCGGTCATGTGTCGGTCACCGTTCATTCGCTCTCCACCGTCTCCCGTACCTCCTCCTGCCGAAGTCGAAAGCCGCAGTCGAACCTCATGCCGGCTGAGTCCTCGGTAGCATACGGATGCGCTCAGAGGTGTGTCAACGGAAAACGCCGGTTCCGCTCCATCGCGGACCCGGCGCAACATGTCATCCGACTTGATGTTACGTGTCTCAGCGCGACCCCGGCCCTGGGTAGGCGAAGCCGAAACGCCTCCGGTAGTACGTCCTGCTCCCGAGGACGACCGCACCCGAGAGTACGAGAATGTAGGGCGAGAAGCACGCTGCGGCCAGGCCGACCGCCGCCACCCCGAGCTGATTCGCGCTGATCCGCGAGGCGCGGTCCCGGCGCGCATGCGCCCGGACGGCGAGCGCCAGGGCCGCGAACGACCCGGTGACGGCCACCGGATCCCGGCTCAGAATGCCCATGACGGCGGCGACCGCGAGCAGCAGTACACCCGCCAGACTCGTGCCCCGCTCCCCGACGGCGACCGCCGTCGTGCGGAGTCCCATCCTCTCATCTCCCTCGCGGTCCAGAACGATCGTCGATGCGGTCACTCCTGCCACAGCGGCGACGTACGAGCCGATCGACAGGAGCATCGAACCGGAAACGTAGCGCACCAACGACCCGCCCGCTGGAATCGGTCCACCGGCGCCCGTCGCGGCGACGCCTGCCAGCACGGCGACGAGCCCGAAGCCCGCGGCATTCCAGAGCACATCCATCCCGGCTCGCGTCTTCGCCCGAACCGGGCGCACGGAGTACGTCACGGAGAAGGCCAGCGCCGCGACCGCAGCCCAGAGAAACGCAGGACCGAGCAGAAGAGCCACAGCGATCGATGCCGGCCAGACCATCATCAGTTCGACGGCCGCGCTTCGCATCGAGATGATGCCGCGAGAGAGGAAGAAGAGCTTGTCATTGAGCCGGTCGGTCTCGACATCGACCATCTGATTGAGAAGATATCCCCCGCCCAGGATCCCGGTGATCGACACGAGACCCAACCACTCTCCGATGCGAGGAAAGACGACCGTCTCGAACAACCAGCCGCGGTGTGAGGCGAGCCTCGCACCCTGTGCGAAGAAGATCCACAGCGGGACCATAAGAGCGGGACGCAGGACGAACACGAAGTCGAGCGGCTGCGCCGGGCCGCCGCCCGTCTCTCGCACCCGCTCGACTGAAGTCTCCGTCCTCTCCTGCAGCGTGCCCGGCATCGTGGACTCCCGATCGAGGTCCGCTGGTTGCAGAGCGGCCGGCAGGTCAGGACCCCTCGGTCCTCCGCGTGCCGGTGTGACCGAAGCCGCCATCGCTCCGCGCCGTCTCCGGGAGCTTCCGGCGCTCGACCCAGCTCACACGCTCTACGCGGGAGACGATGAGCTGCGCTATGCGGTCTCCCCGTTTGATGGCGAACGGGGCGCTCCCGATGTTGGCGAGGATCACGCCGACCTCGCCGCGATAGTCCGCGTCTATCGTCCCCGGGCTGTTGAGCACGAACACCCCGCTGCGCGCAGCGAGCCCACTCCGGGAGCGAACCTGTGCTTCGTGACCGACCGGGAGAGCAATCGAGAGCCCGGTCGGAATCACAAGGAAT
>CAZRAD010000080.1:0-12464 GCA_964597945.1 uncultured bacterium | reverse complement strand
CATCACGCCGCCGAGGCAGTTCAGCGACGCGATCGTCGTGCGCATCAAGATCCTCTCGAACATGGACGTCGCCGAGCGGCGTATTCCGCTCGACGGACGGTTCACGGTGCGGCTGGACGGTCATGAGGTGGACGTGCGTGTCTCGACCATCCCGACGGTCTACGGGGAGAAGATCGCGATGCGTCTCCTCGACAAATCCGCTTTCACCGGCAACATCGAGATGCTGGGGTTCGAGGAGGACACGCTGACGATGTTCCGGAAGGGACTCCGCAAGCCCTACGGCATGGTCCTCATCAGCGGTCCGACCGGTTCGGGTAAGACGACGAGTCTCTACGGAGGCCTGAGCGAACTGGACCGGACCAGCAAGAACATCACGACGCTCGAGGACCCCGTCGAGTACTACCTCGACAGAATCAACCAGGTGCCGATCAACAACAAAGCCGGCATGACGTTCGCCAGCGGTCTCCGCGCGTTCCTCAGGCAGGATCCGGACATCATCATGATCGGCGAGATGAGAGACCTCGAAACCGCGGAACTCGGCGTTCGTGCCGCGCTGACCGGACACCTGGTTCTCAGCACCGTGCACGCCAACGACGCCCCCTCGTCGCTGACGAGGCTCGTTGACATCGGCATTGAACCGTACCTCGTCACGAGCTCCGTGCACTTGGTCATGGCGCAGCGTCTCGTTCGGAGACTCTGCCAGGAGTGCAAGGAGGAGTACACGCCCGAACCGAACGTCCTGGAATCGATCAAGAACGGCGAACTCGACGGCGTGACCTTCTACCGGGGCAAGGGGTGCAAGGCATGCAAGGGACGCGGGTACCGAGGCCGCGTGGGCATCTATGAACTGATGGTCTCATCGCCGGAGATCGTCCGGCTCGTGCTGGAGAGCAAGTCGGCGGATGAGATCAAGCGTATGGCCGTCTCGCAGGGCATGAGGACGCTCCGTGACGGCGCACTGATGAAGGTCAGACAGGGAGTCACGACGATCGAAGAGGCTCTCAGCATCGTGGCTGAGACCGCCTGACCGGGGCCTGCTGAGGGTCCGATCGGGGCCGACCGAGGAGGAACAGCGTGGGGCAGTTCGAGTACGTAGCCAAGAACATGAGCGGCGCGCGCACCAGCAACATCCTGTCAGCCGAATCGGCTCAGGCCGCCGCTGACATCCTGCACGCGCGCGGGCTTGTCGTGCTCTCCGTTCGCGAGGTCGGGAAGAAGCTCAGCGCCAAGCTGATGGACGGAGGTTCGTCGTTCGGCAAGAGCAAGGTCAAGGGGACGGACGTCGCTCTCGCGACCCGTCAGCTTTCAACGATGCTCAAGGCGGGTCTTCCGCTGATCAGAGCGCTTCATGCTCTGGCGAGCGACGGGAGCGGAGCCCTCTCCGGCGTACTGAACTCCGTTGCCGATGATGTCGCGAACGGCGAGCCCTTCTCCAAGGCACTGGCCAGCCACCCGAGCGTCTTCTCGCATCTGTACGTGAGTCTTGTCCGTTCGGGCGAGGAGAGCGGAAGCCTGGACCTTATCACACGGCAGCTCGCAGACTATCTCGACCGCTCCGAGGAGATCAAACGCAAGGTCAAGTCGGCCATGGCCTACCCGGTGCTGATGATCGGCTTCCTGGTCGTCGTGTCCGCCGTGATCTTCCTCAAGATCATCCCGATGATGGGCGAGACCTACTCAAAGCTCGGTGTCGATCTTCCGGGTATCACACAGCTCGTGCTCAACATCAGCAACTTCGCCGTATCGAAGTTCTGGCTCTTCGTCATCGCGATCGTTGGCGCGGTCGTTGCGTGGCGCGTACTCAGTGTCACGCCGCAGGGACGGCTGTTCATCGACGGCGTCAAGCTCAGGATGCCGCTGTTCGGAAGCATTGTGAAGAAGATCGTCATCGCCAAGTTCCTCAGGACGCTGGGCGTGCTCGTGGAGAGCGGTCTTCCGATCATCGAAGCGCTCACGCTCTCGGGGCGGACCTCCGGTAACGAGGTGATCTCGACGGCGGTGAAGAAGATCGGGGAGTCGGTCTCGCGAGGCGGGAATCTCTCGGACGGCTTCCGCGATGTGGAGGTTTTCCCGGAGCTGATCGTTCAGATGGTCGCTACGGGAGAGGAAACCGGAAGTCTGGGCGACATGCTCAACGAGATCGCCGATTTCTACGACCAGCAGAGTGAGACGGCCATCAACACGCTCGCATCGGTCATCGAGCCCGTGATGATCATCCTGGTGGGCGGCATGGTGACGATTGTGGTCGTGGCGACGTTCCTGCCGATCTTCACCATGGGCCAGGCGCTCAGGAAGGGTGGAGGGCGCTAGGAGGCCCGCGCCGCAGGGGTTCGCGGCAACAGGAACGAAGGTTGCATAGGTTTGACATCGTGGGCCTCGCGAGGTGGTGAGGCGGGGAACGACCGATAAGGTCAACAGGACAACCACACACAAGCAAGTCAGACTGGACCGAAAGGGGGGAGTCGAACTACGAATCACGTCGCCGGCCGCGGGCAACATCGCGGCGCCGGCCGCGGGCGCACCCGGGAGACAGACCGGGGGCAGCAGCGGAACGGAGGCGGGACCTTGACGAGGTCGGGCCTCCGTGCAGGAGGAGAGAGGAATCGGCAGTTAACCGGCAGCATGTGAACTCACGGAGGTTCGAAGATGTTCAAGCTCAAGAACCGCAAGGGTTTCACGCTGATGGAGCTCATGGTGGTCGTCGTGATCGTCATGGTGCTCGCCGGCATCGGCGTGCCCGTGTACATGAACTACATCAAGGAAGGTAAGAAGTCCGAGTCGTACGCCATCATCGATGCCGTCAACTCCGGCGCCAAGGTCTACTTCCAGCGGAACGGGACCTACGTCGGTGGCACGATGGACAATTTCCTGGCGGCCGATGACGTCGCCAACGCGACGTACTTCACGTACGCGCTGTCCGGACTTGCGGCGACCGGCTACATCGTGACCGCGACGGAGGCCGGCAGCTGGGCGCCGGCGAGCGCGAAGGTCATCTACACGGTGACCAGCGCGAGCGCCGCGAACAGCGACGCCGGTACCGGTACCTTCACGGAGACCGGTTGGTAGTGACTCAGGTGCCGGGGCCGCCTCCGTGCGGTCCCGGCACACCCCCCGCATGATGAGCGCTGGAGCGCCCGAACGAGCGAGGATCCGACGTGTTGAAGCGAATCCGAAACGAGCACGGCACGAGCCTTATGGAGAACATGGTCGCACTGGTCGTCTTCTCCGTAGCCATCATCTTCCTCTACAACATGCTCTTCAGCGGCAGAATGCTGGTGGAGACCGGTGGAGAGAGACGGATGGCTCTGAAGCTGGCCGAGCTCAAGGTCGAGGAGCTGAGAGACGCCGGGTACGACTCCGCGGGCAACGACGACGACTGGACGAGTCTGAACATGACCGCTGGAACGCACCCGAGCACGGACACCAGCGTTCTGATCGATGATCGGTGCAACGGCGACGCGGTTGACGATCTGATGGGCGACATGACCTGGACGGTGCGGGACACCTCATGGTCCGTTGGGGGCGGCGAGCATGCCGAGTGCAAGGTCGTCAGAGTCCGGGTCGGTTGGTCGCAGGTTCACCCGAGGGATGAGGTCGTTCTGGTGACCATGGTTCCCGGTGAATGACCGGCACGTCTGACGATAGGGGCGCGTGATGACACTCATGGAGGTTCTCATCGCATCGCTGGTCGCCGGGTTCATCGTTGTCGCGGCCTTCACGATGTACATCACATCGGTCGAGACGTGGCAGCAGACGGCCGCCAGACTGGATGTGCAGCGTGATGCCAGCCTTGTCGTCGACATGATCATGGCGGATGTCAGGGCGGGAAGCACAGTGACGATCTCGAATGCGAACACGCGTATGGATATCTATCGGCGCACGACAAGCGGGACGGACAGCCTCACGAACGCGTACTTTCTCGCCGGTGACGAGCTGAGGAACCAGGCGAACACGGTTCTGCTCGACGGGATCACGGCTCTGAGCTTCACGAGCGGCAACGGTCGGAAGGTCGCGATCCGGATGCGCCTCGAGGATGATCTGGGAACATCGGCGATATCAGAGGACGACGAGGGCATTCGCTATGAGGCCGTCGCCGTCACGAGGAACCGGGGATAGAGCGGACCCGAGGAGGAAACGTGGGACTTGGCTCGAATCAGGTGGTCACCGGCATCGATGTTGGTTCGTCGAGCGTCAAGGTTGTTCGACTGGCGCACCGGCGGAGCTCGAGTGAGGTCGTGGGGGTCGCGCTGTCGGAGATCCCGCAGGGCAGCTCGGACGAAACCGACATTCTCGATGCCCGGAAGCGCGTCGTCGCCGCGATCAACCAGGCGCTCAGCAGCACGGGGGTCGATCCGGGCCGCGCCGGCACGGTTGTGACCTCAGTCAGCGGCCCGTCGGTGAGCGTCAAGCACGTCGCATTTCCCGAGATGTCGGACAAGGAACTGGCGGAATCGGTGCGGTGGGAGGCGAAGAAGCATCTGCCGTTCGACACGGACAACGTGGACCTGGACTACCAGAAGCTCGGACGCGAGGACATCGAGAAGAACGATGAGCGGACGCAGGTGCTTCTGGGCGCCGCGCAGAGCGGTGTCTTGGTCGATCATCTCGATGCGCTCGCGGATGCGGGCATCGAACCGACGATCGTGGACCTCACGCCGACGGCTCTGATCAACGAGGTGGACGAGGAGGGGCTTGTCAACGGGCAGGCTGTGGCGGTGGCGGACCTCGGACACAGGAGCGCCAGTCTCAGCGTCTACACCCGCGGCGGTCTGTTCTTCGCACGTTCGATCCCGATCGTCCCGAGACAGGAGAACTGGTTGGAGCACGTACTCACAGAGGTCAGGTTCTCGCTGACCTTCTACAACAACGAGACCGGGAGGAAGGGCATCGAATCGCTCTACGTGGCGGGCGGACGCTCGCTCGAAAGCGGCGTCATCGGACGCTTCGCGGACGCGCTCGGCGTGCCCACGGAACTTCTGGACCCGCTCGCCTCGGTCGGTGCGTTCGAGCTTGAGGGGGAACTCGCGGCCCAGAGTCCTCGATTCGCACTCGCGATGGGACTCGCACGGAGGAGGTAGGAAGTGCTTTTCGAACTCAACATCTACCGCCTCGGCGAGGAACGTCGACTGCAGGAGCGCAACAGGACGCGCGCCCTGGCGGTGGTGGTGCTGTTGGTCGGACTGAATTTCGTCACGATGGCGCTCTACGGTCAGGCGCTCTGGAGCACCGGCCGGGGTGTGATCGCGGCGAGCGCACGTCTGGCGGATGTCCAGGAGGTCCTCAACCAGGTCATCGATGAGGGCGGCGGCATCAGCGAGGAGCAGGTTGGCCTTCTGCGTGTCAGGTCGTTGCAGCCGCAGTGGAGCGTTCTGCTGGAACGCGTCGGCGAGCTGACCCCAGAGAATGTCTGGTACATGCGTGTCAGCTATGCCAAGCCACTCCTTGGATCCGCGGCCGGCGACCATTCGCTCCGCGTCTACGGTCAGGTGAAGGCCAAGACCCGCGATGAGAGCGTCAACCAGCTGATGCAGTACGTCGATACGCTGCGAGCCGACGCCGAGCTTGCGAGGTCGTTCGGGAGCGCGACGCTCGCGACGATGCGGTGGACCGAGGAAAGCGATCAGGATTACCTCAGAGGACTTCATTTCGAGGTGAATCTGCCGCTTCTCGACCCGGCAGTGGGAGGTGGGTATGACGGCGCGTGACAGAATCGGCATCGCGATACCGATCGCCGTGCTCGTCGTGGTGATCGCTGTGACAGTTGGCGTGCACCGTCCGAGGTGGAGACGGCTGATGGATCTCGTCAGCGAGGTTGCACACGCGGAGCAGGTGCTCAGTGAGGCCATCGAGCATCAGGGCGAGTTCGCCGCTGCGAAGGATTTCCTTCCCGAGAAGAGCGAGGAGCCCGGCTCAGCCGACCAGCAGTTCCTTACCAGCGTGAGCGCTGAGATCGCGAGGCTGGGACTCTATCTTCGCGAACTGGAGCCGAGGGACCGCGAGCGCGTGAGCGAGAACTACTTCGCGAGCACGTACATGGTCGAGCTCGAGGGGAAGTACGAGACGATCCTGGAGTTTCTGGACTACCTCGAGGAGCTTCCCGAAGTCGTCGAGATCGGCAGCATGGATGTTCGATCGAACAAAGTGGTATCCGGAAACGGGCACCGAACGCTTCTGACGTTCAAGGTGACCGGCTACTAGCGCAGGGGCAGGATCCGACGGGCCTCGAGCCCGGAACAGGACGGTTCAGTCATGAAGACTCAGCATATCATCGTGATGGTCCTGGCCACTGTCGCGACCATCTACATCGGGACGGGAGTGATCACGCGGAGCGCCGGTGTTGCGGGGAGGATCGGGCGGCTGGTGGATGAGGCGAGCGCGGAGGCTCCGCAGAGTCAGGATGATCTTGCGCAGCTTCTCAATGACCTCGAAGCGACGCACGCGCAGGAACAGGCGCAGGCGCGGGCGAGCGAACTCGCACGCGATCCCATGGTCCCGAAGAGTTCGCAGCGAAGGACAACAACAGGCAGCTCGACGCAGTCGGAGCCGGCGAAACCAGCCGTGCCATCGGTCGCTGTCACGGCTGTCATCATTGATGAGAATCCCATGGCAGTTTTGGCGACCGGGGGCCGCAGTATCACCGTTGAAGAGGGCGACACTGTTAATGGCGGCCTGGTGGTGGAGATCAGGGGCGATGGCGTGGTCATCAGGTACGAGGACAAGTCACGCACCTATCCATACCCATCCGGCAAGTAACGAGGAGGAACCAGAGATGAAGCATGTCGCACTTGCGATGAGCGCACTTCTGCTGGTCCTTGCCTTCGCCATTGCGGTGTCGGCCCAGGACAGCAGAGTCACGGTCTCCGTGAGCGCCAAGGGGACGCAGCTCACGGATGTTCTCGCGATCCTCGCCAACAAGAGCGGGCTCAATATCGTCACGAGCCCGGCGGCTGAGGGTCAGGTCGTCTCGGTGCACTTCGTGCATACGCCGATCGATGAGGCGCTGGACCTCGTTGTGCGTGCGGCCGGACTCGGCTACGAGCGCATCGGCAATTCGATCCTCGTCGGGGAGCCAGAGGAGCTTGTGGCCGAGACGGGACTGGAATCGTACGTCATCAACCTACATTTCGCCGACGCATACGAGCTTGAACCGCTCATCGCGAAGATCGTGGACTCGGTCACGACCGACCCGGGCGGCAACCGTCTCGTGGTTGTTGCATCGCCGGGGAGCATCGAGGACGTGCGTGCGATCGTCGAGAAGCTGGACGTGCCACCGGTTCAGATCCTCCTGGAGACCGAGGTCATCGAGGTGACGACCGACAATCTCTGGGAGTACGGCATCGACTGGGCGAAGTTGACCAGCCAGACCGTCATCTTCGCAGAGGGTGAGCCGGAACCCTCGACCCCGGACGCGATCCCGACGGAGATGGAGTACGTACCGACCCCATTCAGCAGTGACGCGGTGACACGTCAGGCACAGGCGCTCGAAGTGGCGCTCGACTTTCTTGAGACCGAGGGTCACGCGAGACTCCTCAGCCGGTCGACGCTGGCGACGCTCAACAACCGGACCGCCGAGATTCACATCGGCGATGTCATCCCTTACACGGTCTCGGGCGTGAGCTCCGGTGGCGCCGTTGAGGTGACTGTCGAGCGTGAGAACGTCGGTGTGACGGTGAACGTGACACCGCGGGCCGCCGGTGACGGACACATCACGGCTCTGGTCGAGCCGAACGTGTCGACGATCGTCGGGTGGAAGGGGCCGAATGAGGAGATCCCGTGGACGAAGGAGCGTCGCGCGTCGACGCAGGTTCGCGTCCGCGACGGCGAGACCTTCATGATCGCCGGGCTTCTCAACGAGGACACGAGCACGGTGGAGCAGAAAGTCCCGGTTCTCGGCGACATCCCTGTTCTCGGGTATCTCTTCAAGCACGTGAAGGACCAGACGACGACGACGGATCTGATCATCAAGATCACTCCGCGCATCATCTCATAGATGGGTCATGCGTGGCGCGTGGGGGTCAGGCGCCGACGCCGGAGCCATCAACGCAGGGGGCGGTCCTCGTGGCCGCCCCCTGACGAGGGCACACAGGCATGAGCTTCACGCCCTCGAGAAACGAAGGGGCCTCGCAAGGGGCCCCTCGCTTCGCGAGAAGACACGAAGGGGTCCCGCAAGGGGCCCCTCGCTTCGTTTGCGGCCGCAATCGCCCGTTCCCGAAGGAGGGTGGCGGCAGCGTCCATCATGTCCTATACTCCGGTTTCAGGGTGTTCCACCGAACGCAGGCTCTGCCTGGACATCAGAACCGGGAGCTGACATGGCGGACCACGATCTTGTCGTCATCGGCGCCGGGCCGGCCGGTCTCACCGCCGGTATCTACGCCGGGCGCTCGCGCCTCTCGACCCTCGTCATCGAGATGATGATGCCGGGCGGTCAGGCGGCGATCACCCATCTCATAGAGAACTACCCCGGCGTGAGCGCGCTCTCCGGAGCCGAACTCGCCGGTCGCATGCAGGAGCAGATGGAGAGCTTCGGGGCCGTGCTCGCGAGCGATACCGTGACCGCGATCGAGCGAACCGAGGACCATTTCACTGTCGTTCGGGGAAGCGGGCCGACGACGGCCCGCGCCGTCATCATCGCGAGCGGAACCGGCTACAGGAAGCTCGGCGTTCCGGGTGAGGAGGAGTTCGCCGGACGCGGTGTATCGTACTGTGCGACCTGTGACGGGCCGTTCTACCGTGACCAGGAGGTTGCCGTCGTGGGCGGTGGCGACAGTGCACTCCAGGAGTCGCTCTACCTGACCGGTCTGGTGAAGAAGGTCTATCTCATTCACAGACGCGATGAGTTCCGTGCGGTCCCGGTTCTTGCGGAGCGTGTTCGCGCGCACGAGAAGATCGAGTGTATCTGCAGCCACACCGTCGAGAGCATCGAAGGCAGCGGGGCGGGCGTCGAACGTCTGATCCTCAAGCCCGTTTCTGAGGGAGAGAGGCGGATACTCGAGGTGCCCGGGGTCTTCCTGTTCGTCGGTCTTAAGCCGAGGACGGAGTTCCTGGGGGATCTCATCGAGAGGAACGAGTGGGGTTTCATCACGGCCGGCGAGGATACGAGGACGAACGTCCCGGGTATCTGCGCGGCCGGAGACTGTCGGGAGAAGCCACTCAGACAGATCGCGACGGCCGTTGGCGATGGAGCGACCGCCGTCCACGTGCTCGAACGCTTCCTCGACGACGGTGAATGGTGAGTTCAGAGAGAAGTTCAGAACGGAGGTGGGCGTTGAAGGAACTTCTGAAACAGGCGATGGACGATCTCAGGTCGCAGGGCGTCGAGTATGCTGACGCGCGACGTGTGGTCGGTACGACCGAGATCCTCGTGATGAAGAACGGGAAGCTCGAGACCGCCTCGGTCATGGAGTCGAGGGGATTCGGCATCCGGGTTCTCGCGGGCGGAGCCTGGGGATTCTCGTCAAGCTCACTCCAGACACCCGAGGCGGTGCGGGAGGTCACGGCGCAGGCGCTGGCGATCGCGAAAGCGAGCGCCATGGTCGGCGGCGGCGGGGTCGTGCTCGACGAGCGGGACGCCGTCGTGGACCGCTACGAAAGCGGCTACGATGAGGACCCGTTCGAGGTTCCGCTTTCGGACAAACTCTCGATCCTCGCGGAGTGCTGCGCGGGTATGAGCAGAACCGATGGAGTGAAGCTCTCGACAGCATCCCTGATGAGCTTCAAGAACGACAAACTGTTCGTCAGCACCGACGGGAGCGAGATTGAGCAGTTCATCCTTGAGACCGGCGGTGGCATCGCGGCAACCGCGATGAACGACGCGGGTGAGCGGCAGACGCGTTCGTATCCGGCGAGTTTCCGCGGGGACTACGCGACGCGCGGATTCGAGTTCACTCGCTCGCTCGAACTCGCTGCGCACGCCGGTCAGGTCGGCACGGAGGCGCTCGAGCTGCTCAACGCCGACGAGTGCCCGGCCGTTCACACGGACCTTATCATCGGCGGAACGCAGCTCGCGCTTCAGGTTCACGAATCGTGCGGGCATCCCATCGAACTCGACCGCGTGTTCGGGACCGAGGCCTCATACGCGGGAACGAGCTTCCTGACGACCGACAAGCTCGGCTCGTTCCGGTACGGCTCGGATATCGTGAACATCGTTGCCGACGCGACCTGCGAGGGCGGACTCGGCTCGTTCGGCTACGACGACGAAGGCGTGCCCGCGCAGCGGACCGAGATCGTGACGGACGGCGTCTTCACGGGCTACCTCTCGAGCCGTGAGTCGGCGCCGAAGATCGGTCAGAAGAGCAGCGGGACGATGCGGGCCGACGGATGGAACCGCATCCCGCTGGTTCGCATGACGAACATCAATCTCCTGCCGGGATCGGGGTCACTTGAGGACCTCATCGCCGATACGGACGACGGCATCTTCGTCGATTCGAACAAGAGTTGGAGCATCGACCAGCGTCGCATCAATTTCCAGTTCGGCTGCGAGATCGCCTGGGAGATCAAGAACGGCAAGCGCACGCGGATGCTCAAGAACCCGGTCTACACCGGTATCACGCCGGAGTTCTGGGGCAGCTGCGACGCGATCTGCGGCGAGGAGGAGTGGCACATCTTCGGAATCCCCAGCTGTGGCAAGGGTGAGCCGGGACAGACGGCGCACGTCGGTCACGGCGTGGCTCCTGCGCGGTTCAAGAACGTCGAGGTGGGAGGGAAGCGATGATCGAGAAGACGAAACTCAGCGCGCTTCTCAGTGAGGCGCTTCGGAGTTCTCCCGCCGACGAGACGGAACTCGTGGTGTGGAGCGGGGCCAACTCGCTGACTCGGTTCGCCGAGTCGCGAATCCATCAGAATGTACACGAGGACAACACGTACGTGACGGCTCGCGTGGCCATGGGGAAGCGGTTGGGCGTGACGATGACGAACAGCCTCTCGCCGGCGGATCTTCGGTCCGCACTCGCGCGCGCGATCGAGGTCGCGAAGGCAAGCCCGGAGGATCCGGAGTTTCCCGGATTTCCGAGGTCGGACCCCGCGCCGGCGGCCGAAACGTTCTCTGAGGCCACGGCGACGATGACGGCGCAGCAAAGGGCGGAGGCCGTCGGACAGGCGGTGGAGATCGCGGCGCAGAAGAACACGACGCTCTCGGGAGCGTACCGCGTGAGCGCGTTCCGATTCGGGGTGTTCAATACGAGCGGGACCGAACAGATGTACGACGGGACCGATGCTGCTCTGTCCGTCTTCGCCACCGACGCCAACAAGGTCAACGGCGCTACATCGGCGTACGCGAAGCGGATCGAGGGGATCGATGTGGCCGGTACTGCTCAGCGCGCGGTGGACAAGTGTGTTGCGGCCGCCAACCCGGTCAGCGTCGACTACGCGCCGATGGATATCGTCGTCGAGCCGCGCGCGATCGCGGAGGTCATCAGCTGGCTCAACTTCACGGCGTTCGGCGCGAAGCAGGTGCACGAGAACATGTCGTTCATGGCGGGTCGTTTCGGTGAGAAGGTGATGGGAGAGAACATCACGCTCGTCGACGACGCGTTCGATACGGCGGGGATCCCGGTGCCGTTCGACTACGAGGGCGTGACCAAGAAGCCGGTGACGCTTATCGAAAAGGGCATCGCGCGTTCACCCGTCTACGACTCGATCACGGCGGCGAAGGACGGTGTCGAGAACACGGGGCACGCGGGGTCGGCGGCTTTCCGAGGTGGACCTGCTCCGAGAAACCTGTTCATCACTCCCGGTGACAAGACGCGCGAGGAGCTCATCGGGTTGGTCGACCGGGGCATCTTCGTCTCCAACTTCCACTACGTCAACGGTCTCCTGGACACGCGGCGCGCGCTCTTCACGGGCATGACGCGTGCGGGGACCTATCTCATCGAGAACGGCCGCATTTCGAAGGCCGTGAAGAACATGCGGTGGACGGATACTATGATGCGGTTCTTCTCGCAGGTCGACGCGATGACGAAGGACCGCGAGAGCATCGGCGCCTCGTGGGGCGCGGTCGGCTCGGTGACGACGCCGGCGATGCTCGTCCGCGGATTCAAGTTCACCGGAGCGACGGAGTTCTAGCCGAATCGGGCGGGCCCGATCATGCAACCAAACCGGGCCCGCCTGCATCAGACATTGCTGTTGGCACAGCAGAATGAACAACTGCGGAGCCTGGGATAACAGGAGGAACAGGTGTACGGGGATATCAAAGCGATCGGCGAGAGAATCGAGCGTGAGAGCGCCTTCGTTCCGACGCTGCTTGCAGAGATCGACAAGGTCATCGTCGGCCAGCGCTACATGATCGAGCGACTGATGATCGGGCTTCTGGCGAACGGACACGTGCTCATCGAAGGCGTTCCGGGCCTCGCCAAGACGCTCGCCGTGCGCACGCTCTCGCGGTGCATCGACACGAGCTTCCAACGTATCCAGTTCACGCCGGACCTGCTTCCGGCCGACCTCATCGGAACGCTCGTGTACTCGCCCAA
>CAZRAD010000079.1:0-12625 GCA_964597945.1 uncultured bacterium | reverse complement strand
CTCGATGTCATAGAAGTCGTAGAGGACCTTGTCGTTGGCGATGCAGTAGTCGCGAATCTGCTGGTTCCGGAGGTGGAGGTTGCCCGCCTCTCCCGATCCGTCGGCGTGGCCGGTCATGTAGACGAACATCACGCCCGGGTAGTCGAGCTCCAGCTGCGTCATGGGTGCGAGGTAGTTGTCGATCATGCTCTGCTCGGTCTGGCTGCCGACCTGCCCGCACCAGGACCAGATGATCACGTTGACGTCCGCGTGGGACGGGTCATCCAGATACTCCTCCGTCTCGTCGACCCAGTTCGGATAGTACCCGCAGTCGTGGTCGAGCCAACCCGTGCCGTACCCGTCCCCCTCCTCAAGATCGAGCGCGCCGCCTGTGCCTCCGTTGTTCCATGCAAAGATGTCGGTCGGATGAGAGAGCCCGAGGCCGCCGCCGTTGGCGAACGCGACCAGACCCGTCATGCCGGTCGTCAGTTGGCTGCCGTGCGACGTGTGACCGTAGCCAATGTGAAGGTCCGCCTTCGCAGTCTCGATGGCAGACTCCGGGATCTCCGTGACATCGGTGCAGGTGTGGTCGACGATCGTTCCCTGCGCAAGGACCGGGGCCGTACAGACGAGCAGCGTGAATCCCAGGACCAGAAGCGAGGTGAGACGAAGTGTCAGGATACTGCTGCAGTTCATGAAGCCTCCTCGAATATCGACCACGAGCCTGTTACGTCCCGGGAGAACAGAGCGCTTACCAATGAAAGAGCCGTTCCATATGTCAATTGTGTGAATGCTACCGATACAGCGCCTTGATCGCGCCCCACGACATCTCTTCCACCGCGTTGACGAGCGTGCAGTCGCATCCGATCCCGAAGGCGCCGATGATGCCGCCGTCGTGCGCGGCGCCGATGCAGGGCGAGCAGTCCTCGATGCCGCGATCGGGCGAGTAGCTGCAGAAGCGCGGATCCTCATACCAGAGATTCGTGAAGAGCGAGTCGTAGAGCGCGGTCACATACGTCTCGTCATCCATGAAGAGATTGTGCGTGACCGGCAGCCGCGGATCGCCGCCCGCGCCGCCCTCCGCGATGATCTGCGTGTAGTCGGTGAAGACATTGCTCCGCATCGCGCTCCCTGGAACGTCGTCGTCGAGCTGGCAGTAGAACCATCCGTCAAAGGTGTTGTGGACGAACCGCACATCCCCCGCCTGCGAGATGAGACTGAAGTAACCGATGAGACATCCTTCAAGTGTCAGGCGGAAGCCCGGATAGGTCGACCAGGTGTGCGCCATCTCGTTCACGGTGCAACCGTAGAACGCCACAGTGTTGTCGTTCCGTATGAAGGTATTGCCGATCCCACACTCCTGGAACGACGCCGTGCAGCTGGTCTCAGATGCCCCGGAGATCTCGAGCTGGTCGATCGAGTCCTGGAAGCTGGACAGGTAGCACAGCATCGGAAGCTCCAGCGAACCGTAGTACGAGTCGGTGGTTGTAACGAAGGGCACGGCCATGGTCATCGCGTCCTCGTACCAGCCGGAGAATCTGGCGCCCTCGAACACGAACGACTCGTCGATCGTACAGTAGCGATCCCCAGCGACAATGAGCCAGTCGAACGTCGACCCGTGGCTGGAGACACCCGTGTCAACCATGTGGTTCTCAACGTCGGCCACACCGATGGCGCCGCCGTTGATGACCGCGCCGTCGAAGACCACCATGCTGCCGGTCCATCGGACCGTGTCAACCAGCCGGTCCCGGTCGGTGCCGGATGCGTGGGCGGCCGCGCCACTCGCCGCGTCGAACGAGCGCGCGAAGTTGATGTTGCGCACGTGCGACCAGCCGGGCGACGGCGTGTTGATGAACTCGAGGGTGGGACCGGCGCCATCCCAGAAGATCGCGGTCCCGGACGGACCGCTCCCCTCGAACGTGAGGCATTTGCCGTCGACGACGACCTGTTCGGTGTAGAACGCGGCCATGACCTGCACCGTGTCACCGTTCGCCGCGGCGTCCACGCCCTCCTGGACCGTGAGGAAATCGCCGCCGCCAGCCTGATTGACGACGATCACGGCTGCGCCGGCGCATGCCGCGAGCAGCATCGCCAGAGTGAGGGCAAGAAGATGGAGGATGAGGTGGGATTCCCGGCGTGCTGACACGACGGCGGGGAGAGCCGCGCGCGCAGCGGCGAACACAATCTCCGCAGTTCTGCGCATATGCACCTCCTGTCTGGAGCCGCGGAGTTCGTGTGCGGACCCCGCAAGGTCATTATACCACGCGCGGCCCTTGCCCGGATACGGGGTGGCCAGTATCATCCCAGACAGGAAGGCTCCGCCAATCCGCACACTGCACACGTCGCGCGCTTTTCATGAGAGTCGATTCATGCCATCAGCCAACACCCACTCATCCTGGCGCCCCCAGCTCGCGCTCTACACGGCGTTCAAGCGGTTCTTCTGGATGACGTACGACCACATCGGTCTGATGATCCTCGCGAATCTGATGTGGCTCGTCCTCTCGCTCGGGATCGTCACCGCCCCGGCGGCCACGGCAGGGCTGGCCTCCCTTGCCGCTCGCATTGCGGCCGGAGAAGACGTCTCCGTCAGGGACCTCCTCCGCGGATTCCGCGAGCACTTCATCCCCGCGCTCAAGGTCGGGCTCTTCGACCTTGCCGTCATCGTCGCGCTCTGGGTCAATGTCGACTTCTACAGCCACCTCAGTGGCCGCGCGGCGATCCCCGGATTCCTGTTTGCCGGTCTGCTCATCTGGGGAGGCGCATTCTGGCTCCTCCTCCACATCCACATCTATCCCCTCATGGTCGCCGGAGAACGGAGCTTCCGCCGGCTGCTGAGGACATCGGCGCTGCTCACGCTCGACAACCTGTCTCTCACCACCGGCCTCGCGCTCCAGTCGCTCATGCTCCTCATGCTCTGCATCCTGACGGGTATCGGGATCATCGCCCTGCTGTCCGCCATGCTCTCGCTCCTTCATGCGACCGGCCGTCGCGAACTCCTTCGGAAGTACCGTGACGACATCCCCGAGGACGTCCCGGAGACCCGCACATGGCGCCACCTCTGGCGTCCCTGGGAAACCTCCTCCCGCGGGTAGCCGACCCTCCATCCGGCTTGAGCGCTTCTCCATCGATCGACCTCCAACCACGTCTGGCAACACCTCCCGCGACCCGGAACCGGGCCTCCGGCCCCGCGTTGCGCCCCAGAAACACCCAGCCACTGCACACCCTTAATAATATTAAACCGAACCTTAATAATATGAATCTAAGCCTTGACAATCGTAAGTTCAGACCTTAGAATGTGACCTATGACACTCAACATATTCATAACAGGCACCAGCGAAGGAGGAGCCCATGGTTCACAGGCAGCCGGAGGCGTGCCCCGTATGCAGCGGGGAGATGATCATCACGGAGCTTCAGTGCCCCCAGTGCGAGATCACGGTCAAGGGCCAGTTCGAGACCTGCGAGTTCTCGGTACTGACCCGGGAGCAGCTGCAGCTGGTGAGGATCTTTCTGAAGTCGAGAGGGAACATCAAGGAGGTCGAGCGCGAGCTTGGCATCTCCTATCCCACCGTCCGTGGGCGTCTCGACGCGATCGTACGCAAGCTCGGATTCCAGCCTGAGCCGGCTGTGGATCCATCGATCAGGGAGGAGCTTCTCGCGAAGCTCGAAGCGGGAGAGATCGATGCAGACGAATTTGTACGGAAACTGGATGAGGCGTCCGCTTAGCGCGGCCCTCTGCCCCACGCCCGACGTGTGGCCGAACGAACGACCGGAGCAGTTCCGCAGACGCCCGACGCTCGCCACGCTGCCTGCGGGCGTTCCCATTACCGGATCACAGACGGAGTCACTGCACCAGGAGGAAGGCATCATGACGGAAGAGAAGCTCAGGATCATCAAGCTCGTCGAGGACGGCAAGATCTCGGCGGCCGAGGCGGCTCAGCTGCTCGAAGCACTCGACAAGAGTGACGCGAAGCCGAGCCCGAAACAGCTCAAGCGCAAGTGGATACACATCAAGGTCGATAAGGACGGCGAGCAGAACGTGGATGTCCGCATCCCCCTCGCCCTTCTCAAGTTCGGGTTCCGGTTCGCGCCCAAACACATGCACATGAAGGTCGCCAACGGCATGTCGCGCGAGCACAAGCAGCGAATCCGCGAGATCAAGCAGAAGGCGAGAGAGGCGAAGGCGCGCGCCCGGGCCGGCGCGAGAGAGAGGATCCGCGAGGAACGCAGGCACGGTCGAGGTCCTGGTGCCGGTGCCGGAGCGGGTGCAGGTGCAGGCGCGGGTCTCAAAGCGGGCCTCGAGCAGTCGATCAACGAGGCGGTCGATGAGGCGATGTCGGAGTCGTTCGAGAGCATGGGAGAGCTCTTCGGTGAGGACTTCAACCTCGATCTCGACCGGATCCTCCAGATGGCGCAGGACCCGTCCTTCGACGGGAAGATCCTCGAGGTCCACAACGACGACGAGGACGAGCACGTCACGATCGAGCTCGAGTAGCTGGCGTTCTTCTCATCGAACCCGCGACTGCGGGATTCCATGGAATTCAAAGAGTGAGGTGGAGCACATGGAACTCAGAAACCCTGAAGGCGGGATGGTCCGGGGAGAGATCCTCCTCGACAAGGAGTGGCAGCTCAACGGTGCGCTGACCGGGAGCATCAGCATCGTCGAGGGTGGTGTTCTCAGGATGAACGGTGCGACGTCGCAGGATGTTGTCCAGGAGGCGGGCGACTCGCACATCCGCGGTGCCGTTGGCGAGGACGCGGTGGTGTTCGGTGGCAGCATGAAGATCGACGGTGCTATCGGCAGTGAACTCATCATCCGCGGCGGGAGCGTCATCCTCAATGGAGCCGTCGGCGGGGACGTCGTCATAGAGGACGGCGAGCTGGCGGTCCGAGGATCGATCGGCGGCGATCTCACCCAGAGCGGCGGGACGACGTCCATCGCGAAGAACTCCCGGATCGGCGGCGACGTCACGGTCGATGGGGGAACCTTCCACCTCGCCGGCATCGTCGGTGGCGACTTCGACGTCAACAGCGGCCAGGTCAGCGTCGCACCGACGGCGAGGGTGAAGGGTGACTGCACGATGCAGGGCAAGGAGATGGAACTTCACGACCTCCCGGAGATGCCTGCGATGCCTGCGCAGCCGGAAATGCCCGTGCCGCCGGCTCCGAAGGCGCCGAGGGCGCCGCTGGCGACCGTGGCCGAGACGGCTGAGAGGGCCGAGCCGGTGGAGCGGGTTGCATCCATCGAGCCGGAGTGCTCGGTCGACCCCGCTCACGTGGTGGACACCGTGAGCGACGAGGAGGACGCGGACGCATGAGCCCCGCGAACCCGACCATAGACCTTCTGATGAACCGCGCGAGCGTCCGACGCTTCGCGGACCGGCCGGTCGAGCCCGACGTGCTCGATACGATCATCGAAGCCGGGACGCACGCGCCGACCGGCGGACTCCAGCCCTACTCCGTCATCGTGGTCGAGGACCGCGAGACGAAGCAGCACATCTTCGAGCTCGACGGGGTCGGCCAGAAGCAGATCGTGAATGCCCCGGCGAACCTTGTCTTCTGTGTCGACATGCGGAGAAACGCGCGATGGGCGGAACTTGAGTGTGCGCCGTTCACGGCGACCGACAGCTTCGAGGAGTGGTGGATCGCTATGCAGGATGCGGTCATCTTCGCACAGACCGTCACCGTCGCCGCGGAAGCGGTGGGGCTCGGGACCGTCTACATCGGAACGGTCTACTGGTACTTCGACAGGCTCCGCGAGCTCCTTGAACTCCCGACGGGCGTGTTCCCGGTGGTGCTCCTCTGCGTGGGGTACCCCAGGGATGAACGGCCGCAGCCGCGGCGTAAGCTCCCCGCCGCTGTCGTAGCGCATCGTGGCCGCTATCACGACCCGACTGATGATGAACTGCTCGCCGCGATGACGGCGAAGCACCAGGGGATCATCCAGGCGACCGCCGAACGCATCGACGAGATCGCAACCGTCTCCCGGAAGGTGGGCGGGGTCGATGTGGAGCGGCGGTTCCGCGAACGGGTGACTGAACGCGGGCATCTGTCACCCGTTCAGTTCATCTACGGTATCCCCTACCGCGCCGACCACGCTGTCGAACACAACGACCGCTGTCTCGACGCGCTTGCCACAGCGGGATTTCGCTGGTTCGAGCGGCACAGCGCGCTGCCGCGAACCATCAACGCGACGGCGGCAAGCCACAAGGCGACACCCTGACGAATCGGGGTTCCCCCGAGCGCCGGCGAACTGCGCAAGCCGGCGACATAGAAAGCCCGGGGCATGTGCCCCGGGCTTTCACTTGTCTCGCATCTCGTCCTTTTCGATTAGAACTTCCGGTACGGCGACTCAGGCATAGCGCGTGTCAACGCCCTGCTTCTTGCGGTCTGAACGCGCTCCAGGAGCTCAGCATCGTGCCGGTCAAACTCCCCAATCCAGCTCGTAGCACCCAGCCAGATGTCGTCGAGGAACACGCCTGCTCCGCCCGCGACACCCGGACCGCACCCGTTGTCGGTCGAGTGGAACACCATCCGATACTGGAATGACGAGAACCAGCCCGGCGGAACAGCTAAACCAGTGAGACCCGCTGTCCCCCACCCGTCACACTGCTCGAAGTCACCCCACCACGCTCCGAGGCTGTACCACTCGCCACCATCGAGCGAGACGTCGTGGCGGAAGAAGTCGTTGTCGACGGTCGGAATCTCCGCATGGACGGCCAGGAAGAGCGTGCACGGGTCGCTGAAGTTCCCGGTGATCACCGGCGAGTAGAGCGCGTTCCGGAGATTCGGCGGAACAAGACTGGTGTCTGCGTCATCCCCACACCACCAGCAGTGCGGGTCGCTCAAAGCCGGACACGAGCGGTCGATCAGATGCCAGTAGTCGCCGGCCGCGCCGGGCACCATCGGCTGGCAGAGGCTGCCGTCCTCGACGTCATCATGGAAGTACGTCTCGCCGCCGTAGAAGTCGAAGATTCTGATGTCGTCGACGTGGAACGCCCCGCCGCTTGAAACATACAGCCCGTCTTCGTCCGAGTAGGAGCCATCGGAGATGAACCGGAACCGAAGACTGGCCGGGTCATCGTAGTCCGTAAGCACAAAGCCGTAGGCCCCGATGTCCTGCCATCCCCCGCTCGAACCATCGTAGCCGTCATTCAGCGGCCGCCAGACACCGAGGCTCTCCGCCTCGACGTACGTGCGATCGTATCCGACCTCCGAGTCGTGCCGATAGACGAACGTGAGAACCGGCATGGCCTCCGGACGCGAATCCCGGGAGGACCGACCACTCTCGCCTGCGCCGTCGCGATAAAGCGACTTGATGACACCCCAACTGATCTCCTCCACCGTCGAGTTGCCAAGGTGAACGGGAGGAAGCTCAAGCCGCTGGTCCCAGGAGTTGCCGTAGCCGTCGCCGCCGGCGAAGGACGCGTCCAGACGTCCGCACCACCACGAGTGGTCCTGCTCATGCTCCGGGTCATCAAACGCGTGGTATGTGTCAATGTGGAACTCGGTGGAGACAGATGCCGTGAGGTCTGCGGTCGACCACTCACTGACATCGCCTTCCATGTCGTCGTACCAGACGATCCCGTACCACCCGGGATTCGCGAGCGCGGCTGAGGGTGCTGCGGTCACAATGAGGATAACGAGGAGAACACGAACCGTCATATCAATGCGCATGGCTGACTCCTCTCGTTCCGATGGCGGACACCGGACGCCTGTGAGGGATTCCACACGCACATTATACCATACGCAGAACGTGATGGCCAGAGTGGGGACCCGCGCCTGAATGGAGCCCCGCGCAGGGAAACGGCCGGGAGCTTTCGCACCCGGCCGTCATTGTGTTCGCTTCAGGCGCCAGGGGGATGGCGCTATCGGTCGCCCGCACGGGGCGACGGGACTAGCCTCAGGAGAATCCCCGGCGTCCGCACGACCCGCCCGTGAAGGTCGGACCGCCGCTCTTGGCGGAGAAGGTCGAGACGATGCGCCTCCCCTTCTTCTCGCCGCATCCGGGACACTCGTGGGGCTTGTCCCTGTTCGTGACGGACTCGAGTTCCTCGAACACCGAGCCGCACTTCTCGCAGATGTACTCGTAGATCGGCATGAGCTCTCCCGCTTCATTATAAGCGCCGGGGGCCGGCCGCCGCAGCCAACCCCCAGCAGAGCCACAGACACTCATCTGGCCCTTCTGTGGTTCTGATGCGGCGATGCCCGACCGGTTGCATTGATTTCCGAGTTCTCCTGTCTTCCCCTCCACCGCGAGCGCCGGCACTGCGAAGCGCCGCCGTGGAGCTGCTACTTCCGCCGGTACAGGGCGCGCCTCGGGACCGCGGTATCCGCGCCCTCCCAGAGGACCAGCTCCCAGTCGTTATCGAAGAGTCCCTTGATCTCCACGTTGGAGTACGGCCGGAACAGCATCCCCGCACGCCGGCCCTCATAGTACTGGTGCGTACCATCCTCGAGGACCCGGCACTCGGACTCGGGGTCGTCGCTCCGGTCCTCATCGAACGAGAGCAGCAGCAGCGCACCCGAACGCGCGACGCGGCCGAGTTCCTCGGCCAGTTCCTCCGCGTGCGCCAGTGTGACATGGTCGAGACAGCTCCACGCCAGGATCCCATCAACACTCTTGTTCGGAAGCTCAAGCTCACGTCCGTCGTACGCTACAGACTGAAGCTCGTCGAGTCCCGCCGAGGCGGCTCGCTCTTCGCAGAAACGCACGGCGACACCGACGACGTCGGCAACGAGCGTGTGGAACCCGCACCTTGCCAGCGCCAGCGCGTTTCGCCCGAGACCGCATCCGAAATCGAGCACATCGCCGCCCACGGGGAGCCCAGCGACGAACGCCTGCGCAATCTCGTTCCCCGTGTCGAACACCGACTCGCTCCACTTGTCCGGGATGCCTCCCTCGATCGTCTCGAGAATGCAACGCTCCCAGAACTCGTGCGACGCGGGGTAGCCGTTCCTCTTCTCATTCGGCATGGCACTCTCCAGTCCCTGCTTCCACAACGATGCGTGTTGTGCGTCTAGGTACGCCTATCCGCGACGACGAAGTCGCCGGGACCTTCTCCAGCTGCCTCGACCGCGAGTACTCCAAGCTTGAGACACTCGTCGACGAACGTGTCGCGATGGTCATCGAGCGCCCCCGCCGTCTGGATCTCGTTGAACACCTCGAGGACGGGCGTGAGCCGGTGGTTCAGGTGTCGGATACTTCCGAACCCATATCTCTCGAGGAGCGGGTCCACTGTGCGACTCGTCATATGGTCGAGCTCGTAGACGCCCGCGCGGCGGACATGCGGCGCGATCCTCTTGAAGAACTCCACGGTCGGAGCCGCCCTGCCGGCACTCTCGAGTCCCCGGGTATCAACGAAGACCCCATACCTCGTCTCGTGCGCCGGAACCCTCGTCCGCACCTGGTACATAACGATCGAGCCCGTCTCGCCGCCACCTTCATCCCCCTGCACCCAGAGTTCCTCATCCCCGTCGTCGCCATCGAAACAGCCGTCGTAGTCCTCGAAGATCATCGCGAAGCGGCCGCCGGGTCTCAGCACGCGCGCCACCTCCGCAAGTGCGCGTTCCGGGTGATCGCACTGCTCGATGGCGGATGCCGCCATGACACCGTCGAACTCACTATCAACGAAGGTCATCTGTTCGGCATCCATCACGAGGAACTCGACGTTCGTGATGCCAAGCCGCCGCGCGTTCTCGCGTTGAACCTCGACGCGCTTCGGTGACGGATCGATACCGACGACCCGCTCGAACCGATCGGCCACGCGGAGTGACGGCCACCCGTCGCCGGGGCCAACGTCGAGCACGGTCCTCGCCTCCCCCATCGCGTGCGCGAACGCACCGATGAGCGCGGTATCGTGCCAGTGCGAGCGCTTCGTATGATCGAGCGGCTGGTAGATGACGGCGAGGCACTCACCCGACTGCGATTCCATGTGGTCGTACGCGAGCTCGGCCGTCGTCATCCGCTCGGGCTTGAGCGTCTCGCGGATCCAGCGTTCGAGTTCGGTCATGGTCTCTCCGTCGCGGCGGCGGTGTGCTACCCAAAACGAGAAGGGGGCGCCCAAACGCCCCCTCCATCGTAAGTCAGGAATGCTGCCTGTGCCAACCTGTTCCCCCACCGATCGCGGCCCTCAGACTCCTCCAGCCGCGGTCGGCCCTACTTCAGAAGTACCAGTTTCCGCACCTCCTTGTGGGAAGCCTTCCTGCCACCGGATCCCATTCTCACGAAGTAGACCCCGCTTGCAGCCGGGGTGTTCTGGTCTGTCCTGCCATCCCACTGCACCGCGTGCGCGCCCGGTTCGTGCTCGGCGTCGATGAGCGTCCGCACGACACGACCGTTCACATCGTAGACCCGAAGCGTCACGTGCGCCGGCGCCGCGACCGTGTAGCCCAACGTCGTCACAGGATTGAACGGATTCGGATGCGGTCGGTGCAGTCGTGTGACGAGCTCACCGTTCTGCTCGACCTCCGTCCCCGGAAGCGTCGCCGTTTTGCCGAAGTACTCCATGATGTTCCCGATGAGGTTCGCGCGGTCCGGCAGACCGGAAGCGTACCATCCACCCGGACCGCAATCGTTCAGGATGAACTCGATTCCGAACCCGAGGTTCACGGTCTGATATCCCATCGTCTGATGCGTGTAGGCCACGCCCGCTTCGCGGGCGATGCCCGTGTACGCGTTCACGGTCTCAGCGACCAGCTCCGCTCCTGAGACGCCCGACACGGGGCGCACGACATCAAAGCCGTTTACCATGCGTCACCCGTCGTCGAAGAGGTGCGTGAGCCCGTCATCGAATGTCAGGAAGTCATACCCGCCGGGGTGGTCCCGGAGTCCGGGCATCGTGTCGATCCGCGTGTTGATGATGAAGTCGCTGGCGAGCCACTCGGAATAGAAGTCCAGCGTCTCGCCGCCGGCCGCCATCAGGCACTCGCCAATCCGGTTGCCGGTGAGCAGGAGGTTCCGCTCCGCGCCTCCGAACGCCTGGCCGAGCCACGCGATGAGATACGCCTGGTCATGTGTCCCCACCAACTCCGACTGGCTGTCGCCGGTGAACCAGATCTGTGTGTCGTAGCACTTCATGCCTGATGAGTCAGGACCGGCCATGTGCGTCTGCGACGAACTCCCCGGAACCCGCACGTCGAACACATCGTACTCGTACCCGAGCACGTCGAGTGCCTCGCGGAAATAGAACTCGCTCGGATGCGCAAACTGCGTGTTCTCGCCAGGGACGTAGCCGCCACTCTTGTCCACGAGGAGGATGCCAGGCGTCGACACGCTCCCGTGGATCGGAAGAATGGAGAACTCGTAGTGCACGTCCGGTGCGCTGCGCGGATGCATCGACGTGTTCCCCGCGCCGTCGAGCGCCTCGAAGTAGTAGATGATCTCGGTCCCGGGCGCGATCACCCCCGCCGGCATGTGCACCTCCCACGCATCCCCGCCCACGGGCGAGAGCGTGCAGGATTCCCACGTCGCCCCGCCGTCGCTCGATGCAACGACCCACGCCCCAGCGATGCCGTCATCGTCGAAGATGACGATGGGAGCGACGTGCGCCGCAGCTTCAGCGGCATCGAACGTGTCGTAGAACGCATCCCATGGACTGTAGTCCCAATCAGTCGCCGTGAGATCGACGGGTGTGCCGACACGCACGCGGTCGATGAGAAACCCGCTCTCATGGGCCTCAGGAAATGGCGCCGGTAACTCGTTCCGAGCCTCGACCATGATGCCGAGCCAGCGGTCGTCTCCATTGTCCCAATCGGTGGTGGACCAGCCCGGCCCGATGGAACCGGAGTAGGCTCCCCAGACGGTGACCGCCTCGTTCACGGGATTGTCGGAGTAGACACACTCGGCGGCGTCGCTCGTCGTGATGAGCACCTCCACCTGGTCGTGCGCATCCCCGGGCAGCCCGAGCCAACAGTCCCACTGGGCGATGATGAGATCCAGCCCCTCCGTATCGATGGGTGGCGAGAGCAGCCGGCTGCACTGGCCATCGACCATTCTACCGCTGACCGGGTCGACGGCAGCCATCCACCACCCGCGCGGCCGCCAGGCGCATCCCTCGAGCATCGTCTTCGGCATCCAGGTCCGCTCGTAAACGACGCCCGTCTGTCCGGTCGTCGGGATGTCCTCGTGCACCCAGCCGTTGTCGCCCGGGGCTTCACAGTCGTCGAGCCACACGGTGACGCCGTTGACCTTCCACTCGATGTTGTCGAGCTGCCAGGCCCCGTCCTGGACGGGATGGAGATACGTGTCGCCTGTGTCCTGTGATGAGTAGGACGCGTCCGACTCGAAACGGAACCGCAGGTGGATGTCACTGCCAGAGCAGTCCGAGAGATCCAGCATCGGGTGCCCGTTGTTAGGATCATCCCAGTCCGAGGGACGCCCCGGTGTCCCGGCGAACCCGACGTTCTCATAGGAGGCCAGCAGGATCCAGGAAGCGCCCTGATCCAGCGATACCTCGACATATCCGTAGTCGTATTCGCTCTCCATCGCGAAGCGCTGGTCCCACTCGAGCGTCACAACGTCACCCGCTTCGCTCCAATCAGACAGTGGAAACGCCCGGCTAAGGAACTGCACCCAGTCGTTCCCGTACCCACGCGGCTGAACCCAGCAGTCGTCGTACTTCCCGCACCACCAGGTCGAGTCGCCCAG
>CAZRAD010000078.1:0-12738 GCA_964597945.1 uncultured bacterium | reverse complement strand
GACCGCACCGATGACCGCTTGCGAGCTCGGCACGGGAACAAGCGGGATCGGCGGCAGACCGTGCGTGATCAACCAAGCCTCCAGCGCCTCGGACGCGAAGATGAACAGCACGATCGACTCCGCGAGGATGACGATGAGTCCCGTCACGGGCGTCAGCCGAAAGACGCCGCGCCCCACCGTCATCATCACCCTGTGCGAGTACGAGATGACGCCGACCGCAATGGCCACGCCGCCGACGGCGAACAGCTGCTGCGCAACGGTGACATGGAAGACACCGAAGACACTGACCGAGCCCGACGGGAGCGCCGAGACGAACACACCCATGACGTTCGCGATGTTGTTCGCACCGAGCGCGAACGCGCCGAACGCGCCGACGCCGAGGAGAAGCAGTCTCGTCCACAGGTCCTGTTCGAGCAGGTGAACGCGGGCACTGTCGATGACTCGACGAGCAGCGAGATACAGAAGCGCTGCGATCACCCCCGAGAGAACGGGGCAGATGATCCAGGTTGAGACGATCTTCGTGAACGTCTCGATGTCGGTGGGCGATCCCGTGAAGATGTTCCACCCGATGATGCCGCCGACGATCGCCTGCGAGACGGATACCGGTAGCCCGGCCTTCGTCATCCAGAACACCGACACGGCCGCTGCGAGCGCGACCATGAACGCCCCCGCCAGCGCGCTCACGTCACCGAGGTGTCCAAGCGTCTCGGTCGTTCCTGCGCCGGCGAGCACGGCGCCGATGATGACGAAGACGCCGCTCGTGATGGCGGCGGTGCGGAAACGGATCATCCTCGTCGCCACGGCCGTCCCGAACACGTTCGCCGCGTCGTTCGCGCCGAGTGACCAGCCGAGGAAGAGTCCGCTCGTGAGGAAGAACAGGACCATCAGGTGCTCCGTCGGGAGACCGACGAGATCGCGCGAGCCGCTCGCGGTTCCTGGTTGGACCGTACGCCGGGCCGGACGCCGGATCGTGCGTCGGATCGTACGTTAGATCGTACGCTTGATCGTCGAGATAGAGAGACGCTCGCTGACGTCCTCGGCCTGATCGGTGACCGAATCGATGTACATCACAAAGGCGCCGAGCTGCAGTTTGCAGCTCAGATCGATGTCGAGCTGAAAGATGCTCCGCTTGAGCCGCTCCGCCACCTTGTCGGCTTCCTTCTCCCAGAAGGCGACCTTATGCACGTAGTCCGCGACCGTCGAGGGAGTGCGGAAGTAGGCGCGTACACCCATCACCAGCTCCTGCACTGCGCGACTCGCGTAGTCAACGAGCTCAAGCCAGCCTGGACAGACCTCCTCGGGCACGGCCGGTTGTTCAACCGAGATCTGCATCAGGACCGTCTTGACACCGCTGATGACGTCGTCCGTCTGCTCGAGGAGTCCGAGCACGTCGCCGCGGGACTCCGGGATGAGCGTCTCGACGTAGAGCTGGTGCTCGACCTCGCGTCTGAGGTCATCGGCTGCGTTCTCCAGGTCGGTGACCCTCGCGCGACGCTCCTCGAACTCCTTGGAGCGCCCGCCGAGGTAGTCCTTGAGCGCCTCGTGAAACAGGAGACCTACCTCGCTGGTGTTGTCGAGGTACTGGTCGATCTTGGATTCGAGGAGCTTCGTCCGTGAGAAGAGGTTTGCCATGGGTCGGTGCCTCCGCAGTGCTAAGTCGAGCATTCGTCGGAAGTTCCGGGGACTCCTGAGGTACGGCGTCGGCGCGTCTCCTCTCCGGAACACACAGTAAGAATAGCGGTGCCCGTGCCGGTCTTCAAGCGTTCTCGCTTTCTATTTGACTATATGGCCATATAGCAATATACTGACCATATGGCACTGGACACGCCGCGCGCTCACGGGCCCGGCAGTCTGCGACCGGTACGGACCGGCCCGTATCCGGCCCGGTCGCCCAGAAGCGGAGATCCGGACCATGGATGACAGAGACTATGAACGCGACGCTCTGGTACTGCGCGCACTGGCGAACGAGAGTCGTCTGAAGATCATCGAGCGGCTCGGCACGGAGCAGGCATGCGTCTGTG
Organism: uncultured bacterium; assembly: GCA_964597945.1. Classification (GTDB taxonomy): domain Bacteria; phylum Joyebacterota; class Joyebacteria; order Joyebacterales; family Joyebacteraceae; genus JAPEKQ01. Next base: position 10,717 of record CAZRAD010000078.1, on the reverse strand, counting down.
AACTCACCGAGATGCTCGGACTCGACCAGTCGACCGTCTCCAAGCACCTGACCGTGCTGAAGACGGCCGACATCGTCAGTGGCGCGCGTCGCGGCAATCACATCTACTACAGGCTGCTCGCACCGTGCGTTCTCAGCTTCCTTAACTGCGCGGCATCGGTCCGCGAGTGCGAGAGTCCCGACCTGGCGCGCGAAAGGGACTGTGATGGATAGACGTGAGGTCAAGCAGGCACTGTGGATCGCCGTAGTCTTCGCCGCGATGTGGCTCCTCCCCGTCGGGCATGAACGCGTAGGAATGGCCGCACGCGAGGCGCTTCTCTTCGTCCAGGACTACGCCCGTCATCACGTGATGTACGGACTGCTTCCGGCCATGATCATCGCCGGCGCGATCGCGACATTCGTCTCGAAGGGCTCCATCATGCGCTACCTCGGGGCGCGGGCGCATCGGGTCGTGGCGTACGCGGTCGCTTCCGTGTCCGGCACCGTCCTCACCATCTGCAGCTGCACGGTCCTCCCCTTCTTCGCGGGCATCTACTCCCGCGGCGCCGGGCTCGGACCCGCCACGGCATTCCTTTACGCGGGCCCGGCCATCAATGTGGTCGCCATCTTCATGACGGCCCGCGTGCTCGGCGCGCACATCGGTATCGCTCGCGCCGTTGCTGCCGTCTCGTTCAGCATCATCATCGGCCTGATCATGCACTTCATCTTCCGGAAGGAGGAGGCGGTGCGCGCCGACGAGTCGCTCGCCATGCCGGAGGAACCCGAGCACCGACCGATCTCCCAGGTGCTGGGTCTCATCATTCTCATGATCGCCATCCTCGCGCTGGTCAATTGGCAGGCGTCCAGCTCGACGGGACCGGCGGCGTGGGTGGCCGTCCACAAATGGCCTCTTGCGGCCATGGGCAGCGGGATTCTGGCTGTCCTTCTGGCACTCTGGTACCGTCTGAAGCCGTGGGCGCTCGCCATCGCGGCGGCGGCCGCGGTCGTGGCCGGCGTCCTGATCCCGGGGTCACCCCAGGCCGGCTTCATCGTCGCCGTCGCCGGGCTCGCCATTGTCGGCGCCGCCGGCACACAGGACTCACGCGAGTGGATGTCCGAATCGTGGGGTCTCGCGGCCCGCATCCTTCCGCTCCTGTTCGTCGGTATCCTCATCGCGGGGGCGCTGCTTGGACGTCCCGGATACGAGGGGCTCATCCCGACACAGTGGGTCTATCGTATTGTCGGAGGGAACGGGTTCCTCTCGAATGCTGCTGCGTCGGTCGCGGGGGGGCTCATGTACTTCTGTTCGACAACGGAGATTCCTATCGTCCAGGGGCTGATGGGTTCCGGCATGGGCAAGGGACCGGCCCTGGCGTTCCTGCTTGCCGGCCCCGCCGTTTCGCTCCCGAACATCCTCGTTCTCCGCAGCATTGTCGGGACGAAGAAGACGGTGACCTATCTCGTGCTCGTCGTCGGATTCTCGACGCTGCTCGGATACATCTACGGTCTCATCACCGGGTAGTGGTAGTATCCGGAAGGTATCACGATGCCCGACCGACCGGAGAGGGTCCATGCCCGATCAGACACGCGACAATGCGAAACGACCGCACGACTGGTTCTCACTCCCCCGCAGATCCCAGGACTCGGCTGAGGATGCGGCGAGACCGTTCGACTGGTTCTCGCTGGCGGACCAGCCGCAGAGCCCGGTCGAGAAGGACGGCCCAACGCTTACCGGCACCGACCTCGAAGCGTGGCGCGAGCAGTTCCGGCCGTTCCTGAACCACGTCCGCGACAAGGACGTCGTCCTTGTCCTCTCAGGCGGCGGGATGCTCCTCCCCTGTCACATCAGCGTCATCCGCGTCCTCGAGCTCCTCGATGTGAGCATCACGAAGGTCTACGGAACATCAGCCGGCGCCGTCATCGGCGGGCTGTACTCCGCGGGCATGACGACGACACAGCTGGAGCAGATGATGCTCGACATCGGCTCGCCGGACGACCTGTTCGGAGTGGCGGCCAGATACCCGCAGCTGCGTTTCGCGACCAACGAGGTCCGAAGAAAGCTGCTTGGCATATCACCGGAGGAGTCGGGCGTCTACGATCTCATGCAGGTTGAGCGGTTCGTCTCGGACGCGCTGATCAAGTACGTCGGTCGCATTCCGAGACTGCGGGAGCTTACGCGGGACTTCTCAAGCATCGCGCTCGACATGGGAACCGGCAATGACCGGGACGAGTATGTCGGCAAGTCCGTGTTGTCGCGGGAGGACACTCCCGATCTGCGACTGTCCGACGCGATCAGTGCATCGATGGCCATTCCAGGGGTCTTCCCCCCGAAGCGCATCGGCGACCGGTACTACGTCGACGGAACGGTCATCGAACAGCTCCCTATCACAACCGCCGTTGATGTGTGGCGGCGGGAGAGACGCCGCTTCCGACCAAGGCGTCTTGTCATCGTCGCCGTCGACCTCGGTGTCGCGGGCACAGCGCCATCGCGTGACAAGCTCCGCAACCCCGTCGACCTCGTCATCCACACCTACGAGATCCAGGGCCGCATCATCACGCAGCACAGTCTCATTGAGGCGCACCGACCGAGACACGGAACATCGGTCGTGATAATCCGTCCCGCAAGGTTGGAGATCGCTCTCCACGAGATCGAGAAGATCCCGCGCGCGCTCTGCTCGGCGTACGAGGAGACAGTGCGACAGCTGTCGGGTTCGGGGTTTCTCGATACGACGCACGCGGAGCTCGCGAGCGCCAGGAAGGAACTCGGGATCGCGCGCGGCTGACGCAGGACCGGTCTACGCGGGCGCGCCATCCTGTACTCTGCCGCCGTGCGCTATCACGATGGCATCCATCTCCTCACCGGCGTCCTCTGCGACCACCGGGCACTTCACCTTGAACAGCATGAAGACCTCCCGTGGCGCGTCGCTGAGCGTCTCGTAGTTTCCCTGACCCTTGGCGAGCACCACGTCGGCGGCGACGAAGGCACGGAGGAACTCGTGAGAACACTCCTCGAGGAGCGTCCCGGGGGCGTCCGAACCGTTCGGGATGACGTCTACGAGTTCGCTCAGCCCCACCTCCACCGCATCATCGATGGTGACGTCGTTGAGGATGGGCGCGCCCCGAACGCCCAGCGCGACCCGCTCCGGACCGATGCGTTCGATGAGAGCGCGATCGAATACGATCTCGCCGGCGTTATCCGCAAGATAGAAGATGGTCGCAGCGCCGTCGACGGCTCGGCGCAACCGCTCGAGACTCGTCCCCTCGATGTCACACGTCATCGCGTAGTCGATGGAGCGCTCGACATCGCCCGCCGTTACCGTCCTGCCACGACCGAAGTCGATGATGTTGCCGGCTGCCGCGAGCCGCACCGCGGTCGCGAACGGGTCGAGCGACGAGGCGATCGCCTCTCGAAGATCAGGGAGAAGACCGAGCGCGAGTTCGTTGAACTCCCGCTTCGCAGAAGCGTACGGATCGCTCCCGTCCGTCGCCACCCGGACCTCGCGGTGGATGAGCTGTCCCATCTTCGGGGGAACATCGCGAAGGTCCATCCTCGCAACGGCCGCGGCCACCGCCCGGAGCACGCGCTCGTGTACGGCCGCGTCGTCGCTGGCGAGTCTGGCGGCCGAAAGCGCCTGCCTGAAGAAGCATGGGATGCAGTCGAAGTGTGTCTTCATGATGGATAGAGGATACCACATCGCAGGCACAAAGAAGACCGGCCCCGGGCAGGGGCCGGTCACGCGCGCAGCGATGCGCACGGTGCCAGGACGAACCTGGCTGCGGGGCACGTGAGCGCGTCACGGAGACGCGCAAGCCCTGTTACTTGTCACAAGCCCGGTTACTTGTCAGGTGTGTCGCTCTGCAGTCTGCTCGCGACGGTCTCGCGCTCGTCCTTGGAGACGCCCTCTGGCGTCCGAGCCCATGACGGCGGCTCGGGATCCGACCGGTCGAAACAGTGCGGGCAGTACTCGTAATCCTCCCAGAACGCCTGGTCGGACTGGTCCGGGTTGAACCCCCGCGCCGTTCCCTTTTCGATCAGGACATCCATCAGGCAGTCCTCGCAGTTCGAGTTCCACCTGTCGTGCACGAGCATTGTCGCGGTGTCACCGATGAATCGGCGCGTACCCAGGTCTGTCAGTCTCACTGCCATGTTCACCCCCCGCTCCATCGCAATGCCTCGCCCGGCGATGAAGCCTGCACGTCCCGCTCTCAGGGACGCTCCCCCGCTCTCTCGCTCACCTCCCCGCTTCCGGGTGAGCGCACGAAACCACGCAACCTAGAAGGGCAAGCGACGTTCCACATCGGTTGCATTCACGGCACCAATCCCTAACGCGCCACCCTTGCATCAGTTGCACTCGCATAGAGGTTGCTCGAAGTGTGGGGAGTGCTCAGGCGAGACACCATGATTGTAACTCACATGTTCGCCAAGGACAAGGGATGCTCCGTAAACAGCACACGCGCGAGGTCTTATGGCGACCACGCGCGTGTGACATGAACTACACAATTGTTCCATTGTAGGCGAAGAACTCAGCCGTCCGTTCGGGCGCTCTCGAGAATCCTCGTGAGCCCGTCGACGACCGCGCGGAACGCCTCCGCGCCCGCCGTGTCGCCGATGACATACGCTCCGAGACCGCCGGCGTCGCCCGAGGTCACGAGCGCCGGGTCGACCGGGATTCGACCGAGGAACGGAACGCCCATGTCGGACGCCATCTCCTCTCCACCGCCGGCGCCGAAGACATCCGAGCGCTTCCCGCACTCCGGACAGACGAACCCGCTCATGTTCTCGATGACGCCGAGCACCGGCAGGTTGACGCGACGAGCGAAGTCGATCGACTTCCTCACGTCGCTCACGGCCACCGCCTGCGGTGTCGTGACGACGAGCGCGCCGTCCGCGTCCTCGATGAGCTGCGCGACCGAGAGCGGTTCGTCTCCGGTCCCGGGAGGCGAATCGATAATGAGGTAGTCGAGGTCGCCCCAGTTGACGTCCTTGAGGAACTGTTTGATGACCGAGTACTTGAGCGGCCCGCGCCAGATGACGGCGTCATCCTGCCCCTGGAGCATGAACCCGACCGACATCACACCGACGCCCTCGGGGCTCTTCACCGGGAGGATCGACTCCCCGTCGGTCTCCGCACGAGCGTCGCGCACTCCCATGAGCCTGGGAATGCTCGGCCCGTGGAGATCGATATCAAGCAGACCGACGCGCTTCCCGCTCGATGCGAGCGCCACCGCGAGTCCCGCCGCGACCGAGCTCTTCCCGACGCCGCCCTTCCCCGACAGCACGAAGAGCTTGTGGTCGATCCTGCACATGCGCTGTGCCAGCGCCTGGCGATCGAGGTAGTCCTGGTCCGCCTCGTCCTTCCGCTGCGACTTCGCCCCGCACGACTCCGATGGGCAGGAGCTGCAGGCGCTCTCCTTCGACTTCTCGTTCTCAGACATCGCTACACCTCCGTAGAGTATTGCTGAACCACACATCAAGATACTCCTGCCGCCCCGGTGGGTCAACCGCGGCCACGGAGAGAGCCGGAGGGGATCGTCGCGGCGGACATCAGTCGTTCGGATGGAGGCGAGCGACGACGCAAGACTGACTATTCCTCATCGAGCTGTATGGTATCCTGCAGATTGACTTTATGATACATCTGTGATATCGTGACCGCGTCTCAGTCCGTCCCACCCTCAGGGTGACATCTCGAGAGTCGCCCTGAGCGAGGCGGGCAGCGCCCGTCTCGCTGAGTCCAGAAAGGAAGGGCACCATGCGCGCATTGATCATAGTTGCGGTGCTCGCTCTGCTGGTCGTTCCGGCTGCCGCGCAGCGGCATATGGAGCTCATCGGCTCCCCGATCCTCTCGGAGCCGATTCCGCCGGACTGCTCCGACTGGCACGAGCTGCATCCAAGCTTCTGTATCGTTGACCACCAGGACGCCTATGAAGACAACGGTGACGGCGTCGTGAGCGAGTGCGACGTCATCATCCTCAACGGTGTCAGGTACCACATCGACTGGGCCGGTCCGACGTACTGGATGGTCCCGACGGTTGCCGGCGTCGAGCACTGGATGGAGCCGACGACGCCCGAGCCGGGTGGGAATCCGGTCGGCGAGATCTGGCATGAGGTCGCACCCGATTTCTGTGTCGAGTGGGAGGTCCTGGAGTGGGAGGACAACGGTGACGGCGTCCTGAGCCCGTGCGATATCATCATCTTCGCCGGTGACCCAAATCCGTACCACCTTGCCGAGATCGGTCTGAACATCGAGATCACCGAGGAGCCGAGTCCCACCGAGCAGAGCACGTGGGGCAAGATCAAGGCCTTCTTCGGAATGTAGCAGCACCGGGTTCGAGAGGAGCATCCGGCTCTGCTCGAACCGGGATACGACTGAGACAACAACCCCGCCTGGACGCATGCACCAGGCGGGGTTCTGTTTGCTCTCGGGATATCGCTGTCACTGCGCTGCTGCCGTCGACCGCACCAACTACTCCACCATCCTCCCGCCAACAACGCGCCATTCCTCAAGGCCACCGTAGAACCTCCAAACATTGAGGAACCCCGCGCGCGCCGCGTCGGTCGACGTGTGACGGCTGCGAATGCAGGTCGGCCCGTAGCAGTACGTGACGATCGGCGTCGTTGCACGATCGATGCCGGGCCAGTACCTGTCGAGGTAGATGTCGAGAGAGTCGGCGAACAGCCTCGAGGTCAGTACGATTGAGCCGGGGATGTGACCGTTCGAGTAGTCGCCCTCGTGTCGCACGTCGATGAGGACCAGGGACTCGGTCGGCGCGTCCTGCCACGGCCAGCGGTTCGCGCGTGAGACGAGTTCGTTGAGCTCCTCCCCTCCGATGAACCGCACCACGGGAAGCGATTCATCGGAGCGCCAGCGGCGCCATCCGCCGGGGTAGTACCTCACGGAGGCGAGACCCGCACGCCGAAGCATGAAGTATCCGATCGCGCCTGATGCACCGCCATCGCCGTGGACGATAAACTCATCGCTCATCCTCACCGGACTCGCCGGCCGTGGCCCCGTCATGCTGAAGATCTCGCGACACTCCCCGGCAGGAAGAAGCACACCGTCCTCGATGAACCTCCCGAAGTCGAACTGGAGACTGTGCGGAACGTGACCGTCTTCCCAATCCGATCGGCTTCGGGTATCGATGATCTCATGACCCGACACACCATACTGCTCGCGGACGTAGCCGAGCGATGCGAGCAGCGTGTCCATCGTCCTCGGGGTCCATACGGTCGGTGTGAGACGTCGCGACTCCGTCGAGGAGCGCCCGCCGGATTCCGTCCACGCTCCGTATCCGCCATCCAGCAGCTGAACCCGCTTCGCACCCCCGGCCTCCAGAAGCCAGAACACGGAGGCCGCCGGGTCGGAGAGGGTGTCCGCCCCGTAGCAGATGTACCGCGCGTCTCCCGTGAGTCCCGCTGCCCCGAGTACAGCCGGGATGTTGCCACTCGGCAACCCACCGCCCGGAAGCTCGATCGGCACAGGCACCGACACGGCACCTGGGATGTGCCCGCGCTCGTAGTCATCCACGGGACGCGCGTCGATGAATACGACGTCGTGCCGCCCCATCGCGGAGCGGACGTCGTCCACCGCCACGGTCACATCAGGGAAGACCGGCTCAGGCTCGTCCTGCGCCATCCAGGGCGGCCAGACGGCCGAGGCGGCTGTGCAGAGCAGGATGAGAAGGAGCGCGGCGCAGACGACGACCGCCGCCGCGCCGCGCACACTCATTCGTGCGTTGCGGTGCTGAGGGACTCTAGTCACTCTTCCCCTCGTTCTCCTTGCCCTTCCGGATCGCGATCCTCACGCAGATGGCGAACCCTCCGTAGAGAACGATGGCGACGACGATGCTTGTGATCCATGCGCTTGTCGACATCACTTCTCTCCCTTCTCGAGCCACGGAATGCGTGTGAGGATCGCGGCCACGATAATGATCGCGGCGATGACGCCCCAGCCGCCGAGCATGAGTGCCCACGTCGGGTAGTCGCCCGCGCCGTACGGCTCCTTGAAGTCGTTGATGACGCTCGTCACGATCGCCCAGCCGATCGCGAGCGGTGTGATCCACTTCACGAACAGGTCCCACCACCAGCCGATCCGGAAGTCCGATACCTCGTTGATGTAGTCGCGGAGCTTCTTCGTTCCGTAGAACCAGCCGATGGCAACGCACTCCATGAAGCCGATGACGGCCAGTCCGTATTCGTTCATCCACCGATCGACGATGTCGAGCCAGTAGTACCCGGCTCCCGTCGTGAAGAGCAGCCCGACGAGCAATCCGAAGATGCAGAATCCGGCGGACGCCTTCTCCTGAGAGAGGTTCCACTTGTCCCGCACGCCCGCGACCACGCCCTCGACGATCGAGAAAGCCGAGTCGATACCGAGCGTGAGAAGCGCAATGAAGAAGAGCGCTGCGATGACCGGCGCGAGCGGCATCATGCTGATGGCTGTCGGGTAGACGACGAAGGTCAGACTCGGCCCGCCCTGGACAACCTCGCTGACCGGCACGCCGTGACACTGCGCGAGATATCCGAGCACGCTGAACACGGAGAACCCGGCGAAGTACGCGAAGCCCGCGTCGGCGAAGCTCGTGATGAACGCGTTGTTCGAGACGTCGGAACGCTTCGGAAGGTAGCTCGCGTACGCGGTCAACAGGCCAAACCCGAGACTCAGCGAGAAGAACACCTGACCGTATGCGGCAAGCCACGTCTTGGCGTCGATGAGCTTCGCGAAGTCCGGCGTCAGATAGTACCTGAGACCCTCCATCGCGCCCGGCAGCGTGACACCGCGAATGAGAATGAGCAGGAGGATGATGAACGGAAGCGGCACGGTCAGCATCACGACCTTGCCGACGCGGAGCACGCCCTTCTTAATGATCCAGTAGATGGCGGCCCACGTCACCACGAGACCCGCGATGGCCGGCCAGGAGACGCCCCCGATCTGGGTGACGGTCCCGGATTTGTTGAGCATGTGGTCGAAGAACGACTGCGCGACGTCACAGGTCCCCGTCCCTGCCGAGGCCCAGGGCTGCGTGAACGAGAAGACGAGGTAGTCCCAGCTCCAACCCATGAGAACGGCGTAGTAGAACGAGATGGTGGCGCCGATGCCGAGCGCCCACCAGCCGATTATCTCGAAGGGTTTGCCGCCGGCCTCGTGGAGCGATCCGGGCGACGACTTCTGGAACCGCTGCCCGAGCGCGTACTCGAGGATCATCAGTGGAACGCCGGCCGTCAGAAGCGCCACTATGTACGGAATGAGAAAGGCCCCGCCGCCGTTGGCATACGTGACCATCGGGAATCGCCAGAGATTCCCGAGCCCGATCGCGCTGCCGATGGCAGCCATGATGAACGCCGGCCTGCTAGCCCACCTGTCGCGATGGTGCGCCATGGACTCCCCCTTTTGCAGGAATCGCCGTCTCTGCCTGACAGCTCAGTGTATCGGGATGTGAAGAGTGGTCAAGCGAGAATCCGGTTGTGCGGCTGCCCTTCGGGCAGCTCGGCGCAACCTGCGGTTGCGCGAGATGGAGACTAGTCGAAGACGCCTGTGGACAGATAGCGCACGCCGCTGTCAGGCAGAACGGTCACGATGGTCGCGGCCGCATGCTCGGGACGCGCGGCGAGGAGCGCGGCCGCGTGAACAGCCGCGCCGGCGGAGATTCCCGTGAACAGTCCCTCCTCGCGAAGGAGACGCCGCGTCATGGAGACTGCATCGTCGTCGGACACCAGGACGATCTCGTCGATGGCGTCGCGGTTGAGATTCGAGGGGACGAACCCGGCACCGATTCCCTGGATGCCGTGCGGACCCGGCTGCCCCCCCGAGATCACGGCGCTGGTCGCAGGCTCGACGGCGACCACGCGCGCGGTCGGCTTCCTCGCCTTGAGCACCTCCCCCACGCCGGTGATCGTTCCACCGGTTCCCACACCGGCTACGAAGATATCGACCGCACCTGCAGTGTCCGCCCAGATCTCCTCGGCCGTTGTGCGGCGGTGGATCTCCGGGTTCGCCGGATTCCCGAACTGGTCGAGCCAGACCGCGCCCTCCGTCGCCTCCGTGAGTTCGCGCGCTCGGTCGACCGCACCGGTCATCCCCAGTCCGGCTGGTGTGAGCTCGAGCTCCGCGCCAAGCGCCTTGAGCTGTTGGCGCCGCTCGACCGACATGCTCTCGGGCATGACGAGCACAACACGGTAGCCACGCGCCGCACCGATGAAGGCGAGCGCGATGCCGGTGTTGCCGCTGGTCGGTTCGATGATGGTGGAACCGGGCGCCAGCAGACCGCGCTCCTCGGCATCGAGGACCATCGCGGATGCCGCGCGGTCCTTCACGCTCAGGAGCGGATTGAACCACTCGGGTTTCGCCAGGACGGTGGACCCGTCGGGGACGACGCGTGTCAAGCGGACCAGCGGTGTCCGGCCGATCGTGTCGAGGATGCTCTCGCGGAGTGCCATGCCATCGGTGATACGAGGCTCGGGGCGGGAATGCAAGGGCAAAGGCGCAGCCTGCAGTTGCGGAGCAGATCGCCATAGTCATGGGGGGCGGGCGCTCTCGCGCCCACCCCCTCGTCGTACACCACCGGCGGCACCGGGGATGCTCTCCCGGTCCGCCCGTGCCTCGATGTCTCACAGCATGGAGTCGCGCCAGCGACTCCCAAGCCGCAGTGGCTGCGTCAGCAGTCACCTGCGGCCAGCGGCAGCCAGTTACTTGAGCAGCACCATCTTCGTGCTGCCGGTGAAGCTCTCTGCCTGCATCCGG
>CAZRAD010000077.1:0-12792 GCA_964597945.1 uncultured bacterium | reverse complement strand
TCGTCCGCGCGTACGTCTACGAGGGAGCCGGACACGTCGAGAGCACGCTCTCAGAGTATGGAACGATCGTCGGTCGCGACGACAGCGCGTTCGTGCTCGAACTCACGAGCGGCGTGCTCGATCTTGCGCGGGAGAACATCGTGAAGTACGTGGCGGGACCGCGACCGGAGAAGACGACCGACAACGACGAGATCCGCGACAACGTCAACGCCGACGAGGTGCAGTCGGCTCCGTACGGACTGAGTGGCGCAGGCCTCACCGTCGGCATGTGGGACAACGGCTCCGCGGCGACGAATCACGATGACTACAACGACCGTTTGACCGTCGGTGACGGGTGTTCCATCGGTTGGCATCCGGCCAAGGTCTGTGGTGTCATGGCCGGCGACGGGACGCGGAGCACGAACTACGGCGGCTACCCCGGGCAGTGGGCGGGCGTGGCGCCCGGTGTCGATATCGCGTCATACAGCTGGCCCGACGATGCAGACAACATGGACGCCGAACACTCGCACGCGATATCGAACTACGACATCATCCTCTCGCAGAATTCGTGGGGCTGGGGGCTCTGCGCCAGCTACTGCGAGTACTACGGCGAGTACGATGACTGGAGCCAGAACTACGACAAGCTCGTCCGCGGCAGTCAGGGGAAGAAGCTGACGGTCGTCTTCTCCGCCGGCAACGACGGCAACTGTGACGACTGCTCCTACGCGATTCCCGACTACCCGTACGGAACGATCCCCGGACCGGGCTCGACGTCGAAGAATGCGATCGTGGTCGGGAGCAATGACGCGGACGACGACGGCCTGAGCTCCTACAGCAGCAGGGGACCGACGCTCGACGGCCGCCTGAAGCCAGACGTCGCAGCGCCCGGGTGCAAGAGCTATGAGGGCATCAACACGACCTACACGAGCAACAACTACAACAACTCCGGCTGCGGCACCTCGTACTCCGCACCGGTCGTCTCCGGATGCGTCGCCCTCCTCGAGGAGGACTACATCCCGCTGTTCGGCGACGAGCCGTGGCCGTCGACCGTCAAGGCGCTGCTCATCCAGGGAGCCGAGGACCAGGGGAACCCGGGACCCGACTTCCAGTTCGGATACGGTCGCGTCAACATCCAGAACACGGTCGACATCGTCCGCGACGATGGCGGCGCGAACGATCTGATCAAGGAAGACACGCTCTCCCCGTCCGAGACGTGGGAGTACGACATCGATGTCACCGGCGGCGAGCTCATGGTCACACTCGTCTGGGACGACTACGAGGGTGACTACGGGGCCGGTGGCGTGATGCTGGTCAATGATCTCGACCTCGAGCTCGAATGCCCGACCGGCACGATCTTCCGCCCGTGGGTCCTCAATCCCTCGAACCCGTCTGCCAATGCCACAACCGGTACCGACCACCTCAACAACGTCGAGCAGGTCGAGGTCAGTTCCCCTGACACCGGCACGTGGACCGTCCGCGTCACGGCGACCGTGATGCCCGAAGCCAACCAGGACTTCAGCATCGTCACGAGCCACGGCGCGGCCGCATCCGATCCGCCGCCGGCCACGCCGACCGGCCTCGACGCCGCCCCGGGCTCAGGTGAGGGCGAGATCGACGTCAGCTGGAACGCCAACTCCGAGCCGGATCTCGACTACTACATGCTCGAGCGTGCCGACAATGCTGGGTTCACCGGCTCATCGAGCTTCAACGTCTCCTCGACCTCCTACACCGACTCCGGCCTCACGCCTGGAGACACATACTTCTACCGCCTGTCCGCGGTCGATGACGGCGGGAACACCAGCGGCGCAACCGGAACCGAGTATGCGATCGCGACCGACCTGGCGCCGGCTACCCCGACCGGACTCGTTGCTGTCACCGGCGCAGGCGAAGGTGAGATCGACGTCGACTGGAACGACAACAGCGAATCCGACTTTGATCACTACCGGCTTGAGCGGGACACCGATGACGGGTTCGGACCGGGTTCCGATCCGTTCGATACACCGGCGTCCGTCTTCCCCGACTCGGGTCTCATCCCCGGCGAGACGTACTACTACCGGGTCATCGCGATCGATGCGAACGGCAACGAGAGCGCGCCGAGCGCGAGTATGTTCGCCGCCGCGCAGGACCTCGCACCGGCGGCGCCGACAGGCCTCGTCGCTGTATCGGGGACGAACGAGGGCGAGATCGATATCAGTTGGGACGCCAACACGGAGTCCGACCTCGACCACTACCGCGTCGAGCGGTGCGACTCGCCGTCGTTTCCCTCTCCCGTCACCTACACGGTCGCGGGAACATCGCACACGGACTCAGGGTTCGGCCCGGGCGACCGGTACTACTACAGAGTCTATGCGGTCGACGAGGGCGGGAACGAGAGCAGCCAGAGCAGCGTGGCGAATGCCTACGCGACCGACCTACCGCCGGCCGCCCCGGCGACGCTGGTCGCGATAGCAGGGACCAACGAGGGCGAGATCGACATCAGCTGGGACGCCAACACCGAATCCGACCTCGACCACTACCGACTCGAGCGGGATGACGACGGGTTCTTCGGACCCGGCTCCGACCCGTTCGACACGCCCGCGACGTTCTTCCCCGACTCGGGTCTCATCCCGGGTGAGACGTACTACTACCGTGTCATCGCTGTGGACGCAGGCGGCAACGAGAGCAACCCGAGCGTGACGGCCGACGCCGACGCGCAGGATCTCGCTCCCGCGGCCCCGCTGGGAGTCAACTGTGAGCCCGCGGCAAGCGAGGGCGGCGTGGACGTCTCGTGGGATGTGAGCCCCGAGGCCGACTTCGACCACTATCGCCTCGAGCAGGATGAGGACGCAGGGTTCGTCGGTGCGCAGTCCTTCGATGTCTACACGGAGAGCTACGAGGTCACCGGACTGACGCCCGGTGAGGTCAACTTCTTCCGCGTGTTCGCGGTCGATGTGAATGACAACGAGAGCCCGGCCAGCGACTACTGCTCCTCACCGGCGACGGATCTGCCACCGGATGCCGTAGGGAACCTCGTGGCCGAGCCGGGAACAGACGACGGCGTCATAGAGGTCACGTGGGACGCCTCTCTGGCTCTCGATCTCAGCCACTACAAGCTCGAGCGTGACACCGACCCCGGGTTCACGAGCCCGACCGTGATCACGGAGACGATGGACTTCCACACGGACATGGGTCTCCCGGTCGGGATGACCTACCACTACCGCGTGTTCGCGGTCGACAACGGCGGCAACGAGAGCGATCCGAGCAACACGGATTCGACGATGCCGTTCGATGCGCCGCCGGGTTCTCCGACGGGGCTCGTCGCGGTCAGCGGACCGGCCGAGGGCGAGGTCTCGGCCACGTGGAACGCCAACACGGAGCCGGATCTTGACCGCTACTCACTCCAGCGCGACACGGATCCGGGATTCGGCTCGCCGTTCGAGGTGGACGTCGACACCGAGTCGTACCTCGACACGGGACTCACGCCGGGACAGCTGTACTATTACCGCGTATTCGCGATCGACGCGGGGGCCGGCGTCAGCGCCCCGAGCTCGGCGGACACCGCCGTTGCACTCAACCTCGCTCCGGCCGCCCCGACGGGCCTCGCGGCCGTCCCGGGCGCGGGTGACGGCGAGGTGGACCTGAGCTGGGATGCCAATACAGAGGCCGATCTCGACCACTACATCCTCGAGCGCGATACGAGCGACGCCTTTGGCGCATCGACCGTGCCGGAGATCGTCGAGGGAACGTCGGTCACGCAGACAGAGCTCCCGGCCGGCACGTACTTCTACCGGCTCTTCGCGGTCGACGCGGGCATGCTCGCAAGCGTCGCCGGCGACACGGTCAGCGTCACCATCGAGCAGACGGGCGTAGACGACGAACTCTTCGTCGCTGCGGTCTCGCTGGTTCGTCCCAACCCGTTCACATCGGAGACGAGCGTCCACTACTCGGTCCCGACGGGCGGGAGCTCGGTCGCCATCAGGCTCTACGACATCCGCGGGCGCCTTGTCAGGACGCTTGAGGACGGAACCCGAGCCGGTGGCGAGTTCGATGCCGCGTGGGACGGTCGCGATGACGCCGGGCGCAGCCTCCCCGCGGGCGTCTACTTCTGCCGCGCGGAGATCGGCGATTGGAGCGAGACCAGGAAGATGGTCCTAGTCCGCTGACCGAGCCGAGGCTCGGAATCGCACCAGCAGCTCATCAGCAACGGGAGGCCCGCTTGGAGCGGGCCTCCCGTCGATTCCGGCCGGGAGCAGGCCCACCGAACACCCCACAGATGAACCCGTGGGGCCGCGCCCCACAGATGCACCTTGACTTGCCGGTTTCCCTGTGCCAGTGTGAGGATAGTTGCCTTCCTGACCTGTCCCGTCCGGACATGTGTTTCGACCTGGCCTCTCCTCGGTCTCTTTGGGATACCTGCCCGGCAGTCCAACTGCCTCAAGGAGACCTTCGTGAACACCCTGCTCATCTATCCGCGATTCCCGGACACCTTCTGGGGTTTCAAGCACGCCCTCAAGCTGATCCGCAAGAAGGCCAGCTCGCCGCCGCTCGGATTGCTGACGGTCGCCGGCATGCTGCCGGACGACTGGAGCCTCCGCCTGGTCGACCTCAACGTCGCGGACCTGTCCGCAGATGATCTGCTCTGGGCCGACTGCGCCATGGTGAGCGCCATGATCGTCCAGCGGGATTCCGCGCACGACGTCGTGTTGCGGTGCAGACAACATGGGCTTCTGGTCATCGCCGGAGGACCGCTGTTTGCGAGCGAGCACGGGGACTTCGAGCACGTCGATCACTTCGTTCTCGGCGAGGCCGAGATCACGCTCCCCCCGTTCCTTGAGGACCTCTCGCGCGATGAGGCGAAGCGCGTCTACGACACCGACGAGTTCGCCGATCTCGCCGATACGCCTATCCCCCGCTGGGATCTCGTTCGGTCACGCACCTACGCATCGAGGAACATCCAGTACTCTCGCGGTTGCCCCAACGACTGTGACTTCTGCAGCGTCACGCAGCTGTTCGGTCACCGCCCCCGGGTGAAGAGCGCCGAGCAGATCGTTGCCGAACTCGACAGCCTCTATGACATCGGGTGGCGCGGTACGGTCGGATTCGTCGATGACAATCTCATCGGAAACAGAAAACGGCTCATCGAGGATCTTCTCCCCGCGCTCATCGCGTGGCGTCGTGGCAAGTGGGGACTGACGTTCAGCACGCAGGTCACGATCAACCTCGCCGATGACGAGGAGCTGATGGACCTCATGGTGCGTGCCGGATTCGACACCGTGTTCATCGGCATCGAGAGCATTGACGAGGCGAACCTCGTCGCCTGCAACAAGAAGCAGAACGAGAAGCGGGACCTGCTCTCAGACGTCAGACGCATCCAGCAGGCGGGGTTCCAGGTCCAGGGCGGGTTCATCGTGGGCTTCGATGGCGACACCAAGACGGTCTTTGAGCGCATGGCCGCGTTCATCCAGCAGAGCGGCATCGCCACGGCGATGGTCGGGATGCTCCAGGCGCCTGCCGGCACCTGTCTGTACGAGAGGATGAAGAACGAGGGGCGCATCAGACAGGATATGTCGGGAAGCAACACGGACGGGTCAACGAACATCGTCCCCATGATGGGGCTGGAGCATCTGGAGCGCGGCTACAAGAACATGATGACCGAGCTCTACTCCCCCAGAAACTACTACGCCAGGATCAGGACGTTTCTCAGGGAGTACCAACCGAGACCCTCCAGAGCAAGACTGCGCGGCTGGCACGTCCTTGCGTTCCTCCGCTCGCTATACTTCCTCGGCATCGTCGGCAGAGAGCGCTTCCGCTACCAGGGCCTGTTGATCTGGACGCTCTTCCGCAAGCCCAGGGCCTTTCCGCTCGCGATCGTGCTCGCGATCTCCGGGTATCATCTCCGCATCTGCATGGACTCGACCGGCGCCCACATGGACGCGACCGGCGCCCAGTAGACGCCGACCGCGTGGTATCCCCGCATTGAGCCGCACGGGGCAGTGGCTATCTGTAGAGGCTCTTCACAACACTCCACGTGCTCTCGACCAGTGCAGAGTCGCCGCCAGGCGCGCTCGTGTCCGGTTCCCAGAGCGAGTACGCGAGATCGAGCTCATACCCGGCTGCCGTCCAGAGGAGCGTCCATCTCGGATAGCCCGACGCCGGATAATCCCAGTATCCCTCGCCACACCCGGAGAGATCATCGGGAGCAGTCACGCAGACGCCCGTGTACGGCTGGTTCTCCCAGTCGATGACGCAGTAGACGCCGATCGACATGTCCGCGTTGACCGTGAACGGCGGGTCGAGCGCGGCGTCGACCTGATCATGCCGAGGATTGGAGACCGGAGCGGTCCCAGACGAACACGTTGCTGCCTGACGGCTTACATCGCCGTCTGACGGGTTGGTGGAACAACCGGCGACTGCGAAAAGTCAGACCAGCGCAAGCCCTATCACACGCCGCTCATCACCGACCTCTGCATCTAATGACTTCACTCGGTTCGCAGCCTGGTCTCTACCAACACCGCATGGTAGACCGATAGAGCGCCTTGATGGTTCCCCAACTGCCCTGCAGCACCGGCGAGTCACTGAGTCCGAATCGGACCGCGTTGATGTACCAGCCGTTCGTCCCCGGTAGCAGGCAACACCGACGTTGAATCGCAACGTGACGTTGAGGAAGAGCGGGTCCCGGGGGCGACGGGAGACTCGGAGGCATAAAGGAAGAGCCCGGTCCGAATGGACCGGGCTCTTCGCAATGGCGGGGCCGACGAGACTCGAACTCGCGACCTCCGGCGTGACAGGCCGGCGTTCTAACCAAACTGAACTACGACCCCGCGTATCTGGCTAGACCTAGAATATATCAATCGGATGTCTCGATGTCAACTCGAATATGCCCTGCGGCGGTGCCTCCTGACCACCGGGAAGCCCCCTACTCCCAGTACCCGGCGGGGCTGTCAAGGCGGGTTCCCGGGTAGTAGTGCTCGAGTATCCGGCGATAGGAGAACCCTCTGCGGGCCATCCCCAGAGCCCCGTTCTGGCACATCCCCACGCCGTGGCCATACCCGCGACCCGTGGCCGTCACGCGGGTGACCTCTCCTCCCTGTTTCTCGACGTCGAGTTCGAACCATGCGCTCCGGAGTATCGAGTCCGACCCGGGTCGCCGCAGGAGCCAGCGCACGCGGTCGGCGAAGACCGACCACGTTCCCTCGGGAGTGACCACCTCGAGCCACTCGACACGGCCCCGCCCGCTGGTCTCGGCGATGCGGATGTCACGCACGGCCGATGGCGGTTCCAGCACAGGCGCCGACGCCGTCTCGCGGAGCCGCGTCCGGACGAGAGCGAGGATCTCGCTCCCCGACCAGTCGACCTCCCACGTGAAGTGCGGCGAAGCGCTGCAATAGGCGCCGTCCAGGTTGCGTCCGCCGCCCGGCACATCGCTCTGAGAGACAAGGTACGGCTCCGCCGGAAGCTCCCAGACATCCTCGCGTGCGGACGTCCATCCGCCGCAGCATGACGAAAAGTAGGCGTTGATCGGTGTGTCGCCGTAGTAGAGCACCGACCCAGCGGTCTCGAAGATGGCGCGGTCGGCTGTCGGGTCCTCGACCGCAACACCACCGTAGGCCTGGTCGGCGACGGTCGCATGGAGATCGTAGTCGCCCGCGCTCCGTCCCCCACCACGGGCGAGCGCGTAGGTCCGGGCTGCCACCGCCTGCGCCTTCACGGCCTCGAGATCCGCGAGCTCTCTGGGACCGATCTCGCGGGGTACGACGCCGCGCAGGTAGGATTCCAGACCGACGATGTTGACGGCGGACAGTCCGCCGCCCCTGGACAGGAATATCTCCATCTCACCGCGGTACGCCACACTGTCGATGGCGACCGGAGCATCGCTCAGAGGAGCGATCCGTGCCGTTCCACCAATGACCGTGTTGACCTCGGGACCGGAGACGTGGAACCCTCGCCCCTCGACCCGGAAGACCCACTCCGCATCCTCCGCCGTCATCCGAACGGTCGTCTCGCCGTACAGAACGACTGAGCAGAGTCCCGCGCACGAAACGCGAACCTCCGTTCGGTCCTCCGCAAGACCGACCCGCATCAGCGGACCGTCTCCGCGCTCAGTCGGCACGTAGTCGCCGGCGACCGAATCGCCCGACGAGCCCGCACCGGCGCTCGGGTGCGATGCGCCGCCGGACAGCGCGGCCTCGTCCCGACCGAACCCGCTCAGAGCGGTGCAGGACGCGAGGACCTGACACGAGCAGATCAGCACCACTGCCGCGAACAGACGCAGAAAGGCGCCGGGGTATGTTCCCGACGCCCTCGTGCTGGTTCCCTCGATGTGCCTCAACAGGCTCACCTAGTCTTCCTTCTTCTCTTCCGGCTCGGCTCCGCCTGCATCAGCAGGCGCGTCTGCGTCAGCAGGCGCGTCCGCATCAGCAGCCTCGGTCGGCTCTTCAGCCTCGACCGGCTCCTCGACCTCTTCGGTCACGGGAGCGGCTGCCCTGATGACGTTGTCAGGCTCCTCCTCGGCGCGGGGCTTCCGCTCCTTGAAGGTGACCGGCTCGTCCACGAACTGGATGACCGAGAGCGGGGCGCCATCGCCGCGACGGTTCTCGATCTTGATGATGCGCGTGTAACCGCCGGGCCGGTCCGCGAAGCGCGGTCCGAGCTCGTCGAAGAGCTTCGCGACGCCCTTCTTGCTCCGAACGACTCTGATCGCCTGACGGCGAGCCGCCAGGTCCTCGGGCCCACGCTTGCCGAGCGTGATCATTCTCTCGGCCAGCGACCGGACCTCTTTGGCCTTCGCATCCGTCGTCTCGAGCTTCTCGAGCTCGATGAGCGTCGTCACCATGTTCCGGAGCATCGCCTTCCGGTGAGCGGACGTGCGGCCGAGTTTTCTACCATGTTTCCTGTGTCGCATCTACTTCCTGACCTTTCAGCACATTCGGTCGACCGGGCCGCTAGTCGTCCTCGGTCTCCGTGTCCGTCTCGTCCGCGTCCTCCGTCTCCTCGATGATACCGGCGTCAGCCGCGAAGTCGGGGAAATCCGGATCCATCACCACCGGCGCCTCGTCCGGTTCATCATCATCGTCGCCACCGCCGGGCGACAACAGGCTCTCTACGTCCATTCCGAATGAGAGACCCATGTCCGACAATATGTCGACGAGCTCCTGGAGCGACTTCCGGCCGAAGTTCCTGTACTTCAGCATCTCGGCTTCGGTCTTCTGCACGAGGTCGCCAAGCGTCCTGATGCCGGCATCCCTCAGACAGTTCGATGACCTGACCGACAGTTCCAGCTCCTCGACGCTGTGCTCGAGCAGCTCCATCAGCCGCTGCTGATCCGGGTCGATGACATCTTCGACCTCTTCCATCGGCTCGATCTCGAAGTTCATGAACAGGAGCAGGTGGTCCTTGAGCATCTTGGCGGCGAACGCCACCGCGTCGTCAGGAGTCACCGTCCCGTTCGTCCAGACCTCGAGCATGAGCTTGTCGTAGTCCGTCCGCTGACCAACACGCGTGTTCTCCACCTCGTAGTGAACGCGCTTGACCGGCGAGAAGACCGAATCGATCGGGATGAAGCCGATCGGCTTCTCCTCGAACGAGTGCTCCTCAGCCTGCACGTACGCGCGGCCCGAGTCGACGATGAGCTCGACGTCGAGCGAAGCGTCGGGACCGAGCGTCGCGATATGGAGATCTGGATTCATGATCTCGATGTTCGGATTCGGATCGAGATCCGACGCCTTGATCTCCCCCTCGGCGTCAGCCTGAAGCCTGACCACCTCGGGTCCGTCGCTCAGCAGCCGGATTTCGAGCTGCTTGAAGTTCAGGATGAGTTCCGTAACATCCTCGGTAACACCCGGGACGACCGAGAACTCGTGAAGCACGCCCTCGAACCTCACTGCGGTCACGGCCGCGCCCTGGAGCGACGAGAGCAGCGCGCGCCGAAGCGCGTTGCCGATCGTCACGCCGTAGCCGCGCTCAAGCGGCTCGGCGACGAGCTTCCCGTAGGAGCCCGTTATCGTCTCCACATTCCAGACGATCTCGTCTGGCATCCTCAGATTCTTCCACTTCATTCTGCGCTGGCCTCCTTGAAGCGTTGGCCACCGTCACCGCGGTCAGGGTCTACCTGGAGTAGAAGTTGACGATGAGCTGTTCGTTGATCGGCGTCGGGATCTGGTCCCTTGCGGGAAGCTCCAGAACGCGCCCGACGAACTTCTTCGGATCCAGCTCGAGCCACTCCACCGTGCCCACGCCGGCCTTGAGATCGACCGCCATTCTGATCTCGGGAATTCTCTGCGACCTCTCCTTCACGATGATCTCGTCCCCCGCCTTCAGCTGATACGAGGGAATGTCCACCTTGCCGCCGTTGACCTGGAAGTGGCCGTGGACGATGAGCTCACGCGCGGCCGCCCTGGACGGGGCGAAACCCATCCGATAGACGACGCTGTCGAGTCGACGCTCCAGGAGACAGATGAGATTCGCACCCGTCATGCCTGTCTCGCGATCCGCCTTCGTGTAGTAGTTCCTGAACTGCCGCTCGAGGATCCCGTAGATCCTCTTGGCCTTCTGCTTCTCCCTCAGCTGCATCCCGTACTCGGTGGCCCTGCGCCTCCGACGGGTGTTGCCGTGCTCGCCGGGACCGTACGCCCTGCGCTCGAACGCACACTTGTCGGTCGAGCAGCGCTGTCCCTTGAGGAAGAGCTTCATGCCGTGGCGGCGACACTGCTTGCACTTCGCACCATGATACGTCGCCATCTGTTCCTCCGTTAGACTCTTCTCTTCTTCGGGGGGCGGCAGCCGTTGTGCGGGATCGGGGTGATGTCCCTGATCGCCGTCACCTTGAGTCCTGCCGCCTGAAGAGCGCGAATGGCCGCCTCACGACCCGGGCCCGGTCCCTTCACCTCAACCTCGACCCGCCTGAGCCCCATCGGGATCGCCTGCTCCGCGGCGTTCTGCGCCACGAGCTGGGCCACGAACCCCGTGCTCTTCTTCGACCCTCTGAACCCGACCTTGCCCGCACTGGCCCACGAGATCGTGTTGCCCTTCATATCGGAGAGCGTAACGATCGTGTTGTTGAAACTGGCCTTGATGTGGGCCATGCCCTCGGGCTCAACCTGCTTCTTCTTCCGCTGAGCCAAACTGACCTCCCCGGCACTACCAGGCGACTACTTCTTGCCCGGCGCCTTCTTCTTGCCTGCAACCGTCTTCTTCGGACCCTTACGCGTTCGCGCGTTCGTCCTTGTGCGCTGCCCGCGCGCAGGGAGTCCGCGACGATGCCGCCACCCACGGTAGCAGCCGATGTCCCTCAGCCGCTTGATGGAGAGCGCCAGCTCCGTGCGGAGGCTGCCCTCGACCCGGTACTCCTCTTCGATGATGTGGCGTATGCGACCGATCTCATCGGTCGTCAGATCCTTGACCCGCACACTCTCACCGATCCCCGCCTCGTTCAGGATCTTCCTCGAAGAGGTCGAACCGATTCCGTAGATGTACGTGAGAGCGATGATTGCTCTCTTGTTGTCCGGTACGTCAACACCGACAATGCGCGCCAACGAGATATCCTCCTCTTGCGATCACGCGACCCAGGTTTTAACCCTGAACCTGCTTGTGACGCTTGTTAATACAGATGACCCGGATCTTTCCGTGTCTCTTGATCAGCTTGCAGTGCTCGCAGATCTTCTTGACTGAAGACCGCACCTTCATGATTCTCTCCCGGTTGAAACGTCCCCGTGCCCCGGTCTACTTGTACCGGTATGTGATGCGTCCCCGCGACCAGTCGTAGGGCGAGATCTCGACGGTGACCCTGTCGCCGGGGAGGATCTTGATGTAGTGCATCCTCATCTTCCCCGAGATATGAGCCAGCACCTTGTGCCCGTTGTCGAGTTCCACACGGAACATCGCGTTGGGCAGTGCCTCGTTCACTACGCCTTCTACGGTGATGCCCTTCTGCTTTGCCATTCTCTCTCCCGAGCCTCGGGCCCGTATGAGACTGCTTCCGGAGCCTGTCCGATGCCGCCGGCCGAAGCCGCGCTTTCCTCGCGCGACGCTACGCGAGCGTCAGGATGTCCACACCGTCGTTCGTGATCGCCACCGTGTGCTCGAAGTGGGCTGAGAGCGCGCCGTCCGCCGTTACGACCGTCCAGCCGTCGCCCAGCGTCCTCACCGCCGCGGTCCCCGCATTCACCATCGGCTCGATGGCGAGTACCATGCCCGACTTCAGAACAGGACCTCGTCCGAGCGGGCCGTAGTTCGGAACCTCCGGCTCCTCGTGGAGCTTGGTCCCGACACCGTGTCCGGCGAGGTCGCGGACCACTGAGAAGCCGCGGGACTCGGCGGTCTCCTGGATCGCGTGCGAGACGTCCGACAGATGGATGCCCGCTCGCGCAACCGCCAGCCCGGTCTTGAGGGCCTCGCGCGTCGCTTCGATCAGGCGTTCCGTGCTCTCCGGCACCCCGCCCACGACGAAGGTCCGCGCGCCGTCCCCGACGTAGCCCTGCTTCCTCACGCCCACGTCGATCCCGACGATGTCACCCTCTCTGAGTTCCTTCGGCCCGGGGATCCCGTGGACGACCTCCTCGTTGATCGAGATACAGGTGGCCGCCGGAAACCCGTTGTAGCCCTTGAACTCGGGTGACGCGTCGTGACTCCGTATGAAGCTTTCAATCTCAGCGTCGAGTTCGGCGGTCGTCACACCGGCCTTGACCAGCGTCCCCGCCAGGCCCAGTGATCCCGCCACGAGCCGTCCGCTCTCACGCAGCAGCTCGATCTCGTCGCTGGTCCGTATGCTGATCATCCGGTCTCTCGAGCCCCGCACCCGCCATCGAGGATCCCGTCGATCTCCGACTGGATCTCCTC
>CAZRAD010000076.1:7441-12899 GCA_964597945.1 uncultured bacterium | reverse complement strand
GCGTCAACCCGGATGAGGTCGTGGCGGTCGGTGCAGCCATTCAGGGCGCCATCCTTGCGGGCGAGTCGGATGTCAAGGACGTCCTGCTGCTCGACGTCACCCCGCTCTCTCTCGGTATCGAGACGCTCGGCGGCGTGATGACGCCGCTGATCACGCGGAATACGACCATCCCGACGAAGAAGAGCCAGATCTTCTCGACGGCCGAGAACAACCAGCCTGCTGTCTCCATCCACGTGCTCCAGGGCGAGCGCGCGATGGCGGCGCAGAACAGGACGCTCGGTCGGTTCGATCTCACCGAGATCCCGCCGGCGCCAAGAGGCATGCCGCAGATCGAGGTGACCTTCGACATCGACGCGAACGGTATCGTCCATGTCTCGGCGAAGGACCTCGGGACCGGCAAGGAGCAGAAGATCCGCATCGAGGTCTCGAGCGGTCTGGATGACTCTGAGATCGACAAGATGGTCAAGGACGCCGAGGCGCACGCGGGTGAGGACGAGGAGAAGCGCAAGGAGGTCGAGCTTCGCAACCAGGCCGACGCGCTGGTCTTCTCGACCGAGAAGTCTCTCAAGGAGCACGGTGACGCGCTCGACGCATCCGAGAGGAGCGCTATCGAGGACGCCGCCGCGAAGCTCAAGGAGACCCTCAAGGAGGGCGATACCGCGGCCATCGAGCGCGACATGGAGACGCTGACGACCGCGTCGCACAAGCTGGCTGAGAAGATGTACGCCAACGCCACCGGCGCAGAGGGCGGCCCGCATGCGGGCGGCCCGGGAGCCGGCGCTGCCGGTGGTCCGGGTGCCGGCGCCGCTGGTGCCGCGCCGGGCGACGATGACGATGACGACGACAACGTCGTTGATGCGGACTACGAGGAGGTGGACGACGACTAGGTGCAGCAGAACATGAGGTACTCACGGCGTCTGGTGGGCGCAGCGGGCCGATGTGCGCGCTGTGCCCTCAGCCGCGTGGCTGAGGCTTCACGAGAGCAGTCGCGCCAGACGGACGACGGAACCGGACGGGGAGGCCCATGCCGTCATCGAAGGACTACTACGACGTACTCGGCGTGAGCCGTGATGCGAGCCCGGACGAGATCAAGAAGGCGTACCGGGACCTCGCGTTCAAATATCATCCGGACAAGAACCCGGGCGACTCGGAGGCCGAGGAGAAGTTCAAGGAGGCCACCGAGGCGCACGAGGTGCTCTCCGACAAGGAGAAGCGCGCGCAGTACGACCAGTTCGGGTCGGCCGCGTTCGCGCAGGGCGGAGAGGGTCCGCAGGGATTCGGTGGGGCCGGGTTCCAGGGAATGGACCTCAACGACGCGCTCGGCGCGTTCATGCGCGCTTTCGGTGGTGACAACGGCATGGAGGGTCTCTTCGGGGCCGCCGGCGGGCGACGGGGAGGGCCGCGACGCGGCTCGAACATTCGCGTCCGCCTCAAGCTGACGCTCGAGGAGATCGCCACCGGTGTGAAGAAGAAGATCAAGGTCGCGAAGCTCTCCCGATGCGACGAGTGCGGTGGTTCGGGCGCGAAGCCCGGCACAAGCCCGAAGACCTGCACGACGTGCGGCGGCGCGGGCCAGGTCCGCTCGCAGCAGTCGATGGGGCTCTTCGGGAGCTTCGTGAACGTCTCCGCGTGTTCGGCCTGCGGCGGGACCGGCGAGATCATCGACCAGCCGTGCGCGAAGTGCGTCGGCAAGGGCGTCATGCGGAAGAAGGAGACCATCGAGATCGATGTGCCGGCCGGTGTGTCGACCGGCAACTACCTTCCAATCCAGGGCGCCGGGAACGCGGGACCGCGCGGCGGTCCATCGGGCGACCTCATCGTCATGATGGAGGAGATCCCGCACAGGATCTTCGAGCGCCACGGCGACGACGTGCTCATCGAGCTTCCGGTGTCCATCGGTATGGCGGCTCTGGGCGGGCAGGTCAAGGTCCCGACGCTCGCGGGCAAGGCGCTCCTCAAGATCCCCGCGGGGACGCAGTCCGGGCAGGTACTCAAGATGCGGGGCAAGGGCGTGCCGCACGTGCACGGCCGCGGTGGCGGCGACGAACTCATACTCATCAAGGTGTGGGTGCCAAAGCGTCCGTCGTCCGAGGAGAAGAAGCTCCTGGAGAAGCTCGGCGAGCTGACTGACAAGAGGATCCCCGAACCGGGACGTCCCGGTCATATCAGGTAGGATCACTTCGGTCGGGCCCACCCGGCAAGGCCACAGGCGAGAGAGGGAAGCGATGCGACTCTGCATTCCGACCGATGGCGGGACCGGACTGGACTCGAAGGTGTTCGGACACTTCGGCTCCGCTCCGTGCTTCGTCGTACACGACACCGAGACAGGCGAGACGAAATCGCTGGACAACTCCGGCAGGGACCACGAGCACGGAGCATGCAACCCGCTGGCGTCTCTCGCGGGCGAGACGGTCGATGCGATCGTCGTCGGCGGCATCGGGGCGAGGGCGTTGATGGGATTGAACGCCGCTGGTATCCGCGTCTTCCGGGCGCTCGAAGGCACCGTTGCGGACAACGCAGCGGCTGCGAAGGACGGGTCTCTCGTCGAGCTCACTCCGCAGACATCGTGCGGGCACCACGGACAGGGCTGCGGCTGCTAGCAACCGGAGCGGACCATGACCGAACTACACGACGCCGAGGTCTGGCGTCTTGATACCTTCATCGTCCCGCCGGGGAGCATCCATGGCGGGACGTGCGTTGTCAGCGGCCGCGAGGGACATCACGGCGCGGACGTGATGCGGGTTCGCCAGGGAGACACCGTGCGCCTTATCGACGGCGCAGGGGAGGAGGCGATCGCCCGCGTCGACTCGGTGGAGAGTGCGACGCTTGCCTGTTCCGTCAATGAATCGCGCAAGCATGACCGGGCGGGCAACGTGGAGCTCACAGTCGCGCAGGCGCTCCTCAAAGGACGCTCGCTCGACGATGTCATCAGAAGACTGGCCGAGCTTGGCGCCGCGGGAATCCGTCCGCTCGTGACCGAGCGGACTATCGGCCGGATACCACCCGATGCTCTCGAGTCGAGACTCGAGCGTTGGGGGAGTATCGCAGCGGCGGCCGTGAAGC
The DNA here is from genome assembly GCA_964597945.1 of uncultured bacterium. Lineage (GTDB taxonomy): Bacteria > Joyebacterota > Joyebacteria > Joyebacterales > Joyebacteraceae > JAPEKQ01. The sequence continues at coordinate 9,836 of CAZRAD010000076.1, read as the reverse complement.
AGTCACGCGGCGTCTTCCTTCCGCAGATCGATGAGCCGGTCGATGCGGCCGGTCTCGCAGCGCTCGTGGGGGAGTTCGATCTTGCACTCGTGGCGTGGGAGGATGAGGGAGGAGCGACGCTCGCCGACGTGCTCTCCGAGGCCGCGGCACCGGACACCGGGAGTGCGGTAGGCTCGGCGAGGAGCATCCTGCTCGTCGTCGGTCCCGAGGGCGGATTCTCGGAGGCGGAGGTGGCTCTTCTTCGGGACGCTGGCGCACAGAGTGTCTCCGTGGGCCGTCGGGTACTCAAGGCCGACTGGGCGGCCGCGGCCATTGCCGCGATGATCAGCTACGAGCTGGGTGGGCTGCTTCCGTAGATTCCATCGAGAGGAAACGAAGAAGCGGCCGGTTCCCGAGGGAACCGGCCGCTTTGGTTTCTGTATGGGTCCCGCTGCTACCCCATGATCGCCGCGACGTCCGCGTGCTTCGCGATGAGGCCCGCCAGCCGGTTGATCTTGTCGGTCTCGTCGTATCGCAGCAGGTAGCTGGCGTCGTTGACCTGTCTGGCGACCCTGAACGTGTCGTCCGCCGTGAGGAGCATCGGCACGCCGCGCTCCGTCGCCTGTGAGATGATGCTCGAATGCGGGGCGATCCCGTTGGTCAGGATCAGACCCACCGTGTCGCCTTCGAGAGCGAGCAGGATCATGTCGTCCCGGTCGCCGCTGGTGATGACGAGCTTGCGCGCCTTCTTGAACAGCGGCTGGCGCCGCGCGGCATCGGCCGACATCGCGCCGACGAACACGTGCTCGACGACGCTGTCGAGCGCGCCGGATCCCGTGATGACCTTCGCGAAGAGCGACTCCGCAAGGAAGCCGATGGACGGGTAGTTGAGCTCGGGATCGTTCGGTATGAGACCGAGGATCTTGATGCCCTGCGCCGTGAGCTCGGCTTCGTACGTGTTCCTGAAGTCCTCGGCGTCCGGGAGCTTGTTGATGACGATGCCCGCGAAGTCGATGCCCGCGAGATCGACGTGATGCTGGACGAACGCGATGTCGTCGAGGACCGTCTGGTCCGCGCCCGACATCAGCACGAGAAGCGACGCGTCCATCGCGCGCGCCAGCGCGATAGCGTCCAGGTTCACTGCGGCGCCGTGTGTGAGGTCTCCGCCGCTCTCGATGAGCACGGCGTCCTTCCCGGATGACGCGTTGTCAGCGAGCTCCGCGAGTTTCTTTCTCGTCGCCTCCTCGTCGTACATAAACCGCAGCTTCGAGTGGTCGAAGCCGATGCTCATCTCTCTTGGGTCCATGGCCAGTTCGAAGACCTGGCCGACGAGCGCGGAGTCGTAATCCCAGAGGCGCTTCTTCCGGTAGAGAAGACGGTCGCCGAACGGCTTGAGGTAACCGAACGGCTTCCCCGACGCCCTGCCCAGGCCTACGATGAGGCTCGTCTTTCCCGCGTTCTCGCGGGTCGATGCAATGACCAGCCTACGCATCAGTGTCACCTCCAGCGATATCCGTAAGGAGTATTCTCACGTCGACGGCCTTCGCTCCGTGGCCCTGTTCGTACGCCACGAGCGGGTTGACCTCGATGTCCGATATGGCTTCCACGTGTCGGATGACGGTCCCGATCCGGATGACCGCGTCCAGCACGCTCTCGATATCCTTGCGTTCCTCGCCCCGAACTCCGAGCAGGAGCGGGAAGGCTCTGATCTCCTTCATCATCTCGAGCGCCTCGGCGCGGTTGAGCGGGACGGCGCGGAACGAGATGTCCTTGAGGACCTCCACGTAGATGCCACCCATCCCGAACATGATGATGGGACCGAACCCGGCGTCGCGTCTCGCGCCGACGATCAGCTCAACGCCGGGAGGCGCCATCTCCATGACCTGGATGCCCTGGATGCGGGCGCCGGGGACGTTGGTCCGGCAGTTCCGCATGATGGCCTCGTACGCGTCGATGACCTCTTCGGTGTTCTCGAGGTCGAGCGCGACGCCGCCGGAGTCGCTCTTGTGAAGAATGTCCCGCGAGACGACCTTCATCACGACCGGGTATCCGATCTCATCAGCGAGCTTGACCACCTCATCCACACTCTTCGCGGTCTTCGTTGCCGGGAGCGGGATTCCCGCGGCCTCCATGACCCGGCGGCCTTCGTCCGCCAGCAGGAAGCTCCGGCGGTCGGCCCTCGCCTCGACGATGACCTGGTCGATCGCGTCGAAGTCGATCTTCTCCTCGTGCACCTCGTCGGTCCACTGCTCGAGGTAGCGGCGGTAGCGGTAGACGCCACCGAGACAGGCGACCGTCTCGTAGACGTCGCCGAAGACCGGCATGCCATCCTTCGAGAGCTCGTTCTGGATGCGCTCGGTCTCCTCGCCGCCGAACACCGAGAACGCGATCGGTTTGCCGGCCGCGCGGTAGCGCT
>CAZRAD010000076.1:0-7341 GCA_964597945.1 uncultured bacterium | reverse complement strand
TCCTCGCCGCCGAACACCGAGAACGCGATCGGTTTGCCGGCCGCGCGGTAGCGCTTGGTGTTCTTAGTGATCATGTCACCGAGGTTGTCGGCGTCGAACACGGCCGTCTCGCAGTAGAGCGAGATGACCGAGCCGATCGAGTCGCTTGCGAGTGCGGCGTCCATCGCCAGCGTGTAGTCGGCCGACGTTGCGCCACCGGTGATGTCGATCGGGTTCTTGGTCGAGCCGAACGCCGGCGTGGCCGGATCGAAGATCTCCTTGAGCGAGGTGGCGTCGTCGTACATCTTGACGTCGAACTTCTCACATGCGTCCGTCGCGAGCACTCCGATACCGCCGCCGTTGGTGATGACGACCGTGTTCTCGCCCTTCGGGATGCCGGTGCCTGGGAGGAACTTGCAGAGGTTGAAGGCCTCCTTGATGCTCTCCGCCCGGAGGACGCCGCACTGGCGCATGACCGCATCGAAGATCTCGTCGGACCCGGCAAGCGAGCCGGTGTGCGAAGCGGCGGCGACCGCGCCGCGCTTCGAGCGACCGGACTTGATCACCACGACCGGCTTCTTCCGCGTCGCGGTCTTGAGAACCTCGACCAGGCGGCCGCCGTTCTTCACCCCCTCGATGTACATGAAGATGACATCCGTGATGTCGTCGTCCATCAGGTAGGTGACGAGATCCGCCTCGTCGATGTCGACCTTGTTGCCGACCGAGACGATCGCAGAGATGCCGACGTTCTCGACGCCCGTCTTGCCGATCATGGCGAGTCCGAGCGCGCCGCTCTGCGTGATGATGGCGACGCCGCCCTCGCGGATGCCGCCCGGCCCGAAGGTCGCGTCGATCGACGCGCCGGCCGAGTACATTCCGAAGATGTTCGGTCCCAGCAGACGCATCCCGTGCTCGCGCGCACAGTCCATGATCCGGCGCTCCTCTTCGATGTTGCCTATCTCAGAGAAGCCCGACGTGATCACCAGGTTGAATGCGCCCCGCCTCTGGCCTGCGGCCTTTACCGCATCGTACGTGTACTTCGCCGGGACGCATGTCACGATGAGATCGACATCCATCTCGACGTCGTCCATCGACTTCGCGACGGGAAGCCCGAGGATCCGGCCGCCCTTCGGGTTGACCGGATAGATGCGGCCGGCGAACCCCCCGTTGATGATGTTCGCGAGGATCTTCGAGCCGATCTTGGTCTCGTTGTGGGACGCCCCGATGACCGCGACCGACTGCGGCTTGAAGAGGCGCCCGATGTCAGGCACTTCGTGCGTCATCTCGTCCTCTGAATCCGATGCGGAGTTCGACCACTCCTGCCTCTGCGGTTCTGTGGACATCGTATCCCATGCGGGAGAACATGTGAAGCATGGGCGCGTTCTCGTAGAGTACCTCCGCCGTGAATCCCAGCAGACCCTGACTGCGAGCGAGCGACGTGAGATAGTTGAGGAGCTCGGTCCCGACGCCCTGGTCCTGATGGTCGTCACGGACGACGAGCGCCACCTCGGCGGTGTGGGTCGGCTCGTGGATCCCGTACTGGCCGACGCCGACGATCTCCTCGACGCCCTCTTCAACCTGCTTGACCGCGAGGATGACCATCTCCTTCGTGAAGTCGATGATCACGAAGTCCTGGAGTCTCTCGTGCGGCATGTCCGTCCTGCTGGACATGAAACGCCGCCGGACGCTCTCGTCCGAGAGCGCGTAGAAGAAGTCCTTGAGGATCGGCTCGTCGCTGATCTTGACCGGACGGATGAGGATGTCGAGCCCGGACCGCGTCGTGCGGTAGACCTCGAGCTCCTCGGGGTACTCGCCCTTCTTGCCGGCGATGAACGCCTGATCCTTGTAGACCATCGACCGCTTCTTCGCCTCGCTGATGAGCCACGAGCGGAACTTCGGGTGTGCGATGGAGGAGAGCTCCATCGCGCGCTCACGGATGTTCTTCCCATGCAGGTAGGCGATGCCGTACTCGGTGATGACGTAGTGGATGTCGCCGCGGATGAGCGTCACACCGGCGGCCTCGTCGAGTACGGGGACGATCCTCGAGATCTCATCGTCCCTGGCGGTGGAGGGGAGGGCCAGAATGGTGCTCCCGCCCGGCGCAAGCACGGCGCCGCGCATGAAGTCGGCCTGTCCGCCGATGCCGCTGTAGAACGTCTGTCCGAGCGAGACGGCCGTGGCCTGACCGGTCAGGTCGATCTGGAGCGCCGAGTTGATCGCCGTCATGTTCTCGATCTGGGCGATCGTCAGCGGGTTGTTGGTGTAGTCGATCTCGCGGAAGGCGACCGCGGGATTGTCATGCAGGAAGTCATAGGTCTCCTGCTGTCCCATGCAGAACGTAGCGACCGTCTTGCCGCGGTCGATGGACTTCCGGGTGTTGTCGATCACGCCCGCCTTCATCAGCGCGACGATGCCGTCGCTTATCAACTCCGTGTGGACGCCCAGGTGCTTCTTCTCAAACAGGTTCGAGAGGATGGCGTCCGGGAGACTGCCGTAACCGACCTGGATCGTGTCACCGTTCTGGACGATGCGCGAGACGTACTTGCCGATGCGCTCCGCGATCTCTCCGGGGACCGTCGCCTCGTAGGTGAGGAGCGGCTCGTCGTGCGGGACGATGAAGTCGACGTCGTCGATGTGCACGAACGCATCGCCGTGGATCCTCGGCATGTACGCGTTCGCCTGTGCGATCACGGTCGTCGACATCTCGGTGGCCGCCGTAGCGATGAAGAACGCAACGCCCAGACTCATGAAGCCGTGCTCGTCGGGGAGCGACGTCTGAATGAGCGCAACATCGACCGGGACGCGGCGCTTGCGGAAGAGCGCGGGGACCTGCGAGAGGAACACCGGCGTGTAGTCGGCAATGCCCTGGTTGACCGCGTCGCGGGTGCTGTCGCTGACGAAGAAGGAGTTGTGACGGAAGTTGTACTCGAACTTCGCGTCCGCGTACGGCGCGACACCGAGCGTCCAGACGTGGAGGACCTCCGCGTCGCTGAATGCCTTGGGGTCGGATTCGACGAAGTCGATCAGTGAACGAACGAGGAACTGCGGCTCGCCGCAGGCGGTGCTGATGAAGATCGTCTGCCCCCTGTGGATCCGGCCGAAGGCGGTCTTCAGGTCGGCGAACTTCTCCGGGTACCGCTGCCGGAGTCCCTCCATCGCTTCCTTGCCGGCGGTGCGGTCCATGGTGTCTCCTCCGAATGAACATTCAGTAATAAGGCGCCTCTACGAATGGTCTCGCACACGGCCCTCAAAGTCAACGCTAATGGGCGTGTGCTGGGCCGAAACGCGGTTCTGTGAGGCGATTCCGGAATCCCGCGGGAGGATGTCACAAACCGGTTGACACTCGCTTCACGAATCCCTATACTCAACCGTTTGTACGTTGAACCATGGCGTGAGGTCGAAGCAGCGCTTCGATCTCATGTGAGGGGGATTTGTGTCCCTCCGACAGCCGTTGTCGTCAACCCTTGGAGGGGGGTGAACACCAGATGCCAGGAGTCCGAGTCAAGGACGGAGAGTCCTTCGAGCGGGCACTGCGCCGTTTCAAGAAGCGTTGCGAGAAAGCCGGGATCCTCTCCGATCTCCGGAAGCACTCTCACTTCGAGAAGCCCAGTGAGCGCAGGAAGCGCAAGCGGAGTGCCGCGAAGCGCAAGCTGCGCAAGCTCAAGATCAAGCAGTCGAAGACCAGGTAGCCGGGAGCGATTCCGGGAGGCGACATGAGCATCCTGGACCGACTCAAGCGCGACATGATCGAGGCGACCAAGGCTCGCGAGAGCGAGCGCCTGGGCGTCATCAGATTCGTGCGTTCCGAAATGAAGAACCGAGCGATCGAACTCGGGCGCGACCTCAAGGATGAGGACGCGCTCGAGGTCCTCGCGCGCGTGGCGAAGCGTCACCGCGAGGCGATCGACCAGTTCGGTCCGGCCGGCCGCGACGACCTCGTCGTCAGGGAGAAGGCCAGTCTGGCCGTCGTATCGCAGTACCTCCCCGAGCAGCTCAGCGAGGATGAGATCTTCTCACTCGTCAAGGAGGCCGTCGCGGAGTCAGGTGCGACGAGTCTCCGCGAGATGGGTCTCGTCATGAAGGCCGTCATGCCGAAGATGAAGGGACGGGCGGATGGGAAGGTCGTGAAGGCCATGGTTCAGAAGCAGCTCGCCGGAGGCGAGAACTAGCATCACGGGCGCGTGAAGCGCTTCCGTGTAGAAAGGCACCGATGAAGCTCAGGAAGCTCTACGAAGCGGCAGTCAAGGTCGGGATCGAGCACGACCCGCGCGGCAAGACCGTTGTCCGCAGCGAACTCAAGCGCGCGAAGAAGAAGTACGACGGCCTCAAGGGTAACGACAGGAAGGTCTTCGATACAGAGCGCCTGACCAACCCGTACTCCGACTCCCGCATCCTCCACGGTGCCGACGACGTCGACGTCAAGAGCGTCATCATGGGGATCGACATGGAGATCGGCGAGATCCTTCTCACAGAACGACTTCGCGAGAAGGGCCGCAGCATCGATCTCATCTGGGCGCATCATCCGGAGGGCGCGGCGCAGGCGAACCTGAGCGGCGTCATGGCCATGCAAGCCGACATCCTCCACGCTCACGGGGTGCCGATCAACGTCGCCGAGGGCATTATGAGTCCCCGCATCAAGCAGGTCGAACGTGGCGTCATGCCGATCAACCACCAGCGGGGCGTCGACGCGGCTCGCATCCTCGATATCCCGATGATCTGTACCCACACGCCGGCCGACAACTGTGTGGCCACCTTTCTGCAGAAGATGTTCGACACGAAGAAGGCCGAGACCATCGGCGACGTGCTCGGTGTGCTCCGGGACATTCCCGAGTACGCCGAAGCCGAGAAGCTGGGCGCCGGGCTGAAGGTCTTCGTCGGCAGCGAGGAGCGGCGGACGGGCAAGGTCCTCGTCGACATGACGGGCGGGACCGGCGGTTCGCACAAGGCCTTCGAGAAGCTCGCGAACACGTCCGACATCGGGACGATCGTGGGCATGCACATCTCGGAGAAGAACAGGGAACAGGCCGAGAAGCATCACATCAACGTAGTGATCGCCGGGCACATAGCGAGCGACACGCTGGGGATGAACCTTCTGCTCGACGGCGTCGAGAAGGCCGCCAGGCGGAAGTTTGATCTCATCGAGTGTTCCGGCTTCAGACGTTACCGGCACTAGGACAGGCGGGACCACGACGGTCGCCCCTGTTCGGGTGCACGGAAGCTTGAGAGGCCCCTGTGCCGCGGTCACGACTGCTGCGCAGGATCCGCCGGAGTCTCAAAGCCGTCTATGAATACCCACACCCTCGATGTCCTGGAATTCGAAAAGGTCGTCCGGATGCTCGTCGACAGAACGTCGTTCGAGCCGGGCGTCGAGCGTGCAGCTGCGCTCCGTCCAACCGTCGACCTCGGTTCCATTGAACACGACCTCACCATCACCACGGAACTCCGGACGCTCGTCGATGACGGCGCTCGTCTGCCGATCGACCGTGCCCGCGATGCGCGTGCGCTCGCCGAGCGCAGCTCGCGTCAGGGATCCATGCTCTCGTGCGCCGATCTCCTCGAGGTCGGAGGAGCGATCGCTGCGGCGCGCGAGGTCCGTGAATTCGCGTCCCGGAAGCAGGAACAGGCGCCGCTGACATGGGAGACGGCGCAGCGGCTCTGCTCGCTGCCGGCGATCGAAACATCGATCGAGCGCGCCATCGACGATGTGGCCGTCGAGATCAGGGACAGCGCCAGCCGGGAGCTCTCGAGGATCCGCCGGGCGCTCGAGCGGACGCGGGCGCGCATCGATGAGAAGCTCCAGGCCATCCTCCAGAAGGAACTCCGCGACGACACGGTGCAGGAAGCGGCGGTCCATATCCGCAACGGCCGTCTCGTCCTGCCGGTCAAGCGTGCGAGCCGCTCGCACATGAAGGGCATCGTTCACGACCAGTCCTCGACCGGCGCCACGCTCTTCATCGAACCGATGAGCACGGTTCCGCTGAACAACGAACTGGCCGAGCTCGCATCCGCCGAGAAGAAAGAGATCGAACGGATACTCCGCGCGCTCACCGCCGAGGTCGGCGAGGAGGCGGAGGCGATCCGCGTCTCCACCGAGATCCTCGGCGAGCTCGACCTCTACCGGGCCGCCGCGTATCTCTCGCGGGACCTCGACTGTGTCCGGCCGGCGGTCACCGCGGACGGACGGCTCCGCATCCGCGGCGGCCGCCATCCGGTGCTCGACGCGATCTTCCGCGACACGGGTGGGAGCATCGTTCCCCTGGACCTTGATCTCGGCGTCGAGGGCAGCACGCTCGTCATCTCCGGTCCGAATGCGGGCGGCAAGACGGTCACGCTCAAGACCGTGGGTTTGCTGGTCGTCATGGCGATGTGCGGTCTTCACGTCCCGGCGGCTCTGGGGACCGAGATCTCGATCTTCCGCGAGGTGTTCGCGGACATCGGCGATGAGCAGTCGATCGAGATGAGTCTCTCGACGTTCTCGTCCCACCTGAGGACGATCCGCGAGATCCTCACGGAGGCCAATTCGAAGACGCTCGTGCTGCTCGACGAACTCGGCGCGGGTACCGACCCGGACGAGGGGGCGGGTCTCGCGATCGCGATCCTCGAGGAGCTCACGGAGCGGGGTGCTGCGACGATCGCGACGACGCATCTGGGTGTGGTGAAGAACCACGTCCATGAGTACGAGGGGATGGTCAACGGTTCGATGGCGTTCGATCCGGACACCTTCGAGCCCGCGTTCCGGTTCGTCCGGGGTGTGCCCGGTGCGAGCCACGCGCTCTCCATCGCGGAGCGGCAGGGACTGCCCGAGAGCGTTGTGGCGCGTGCGAGGGGTCTTCGCGACGCCGACGCCGCCCGGGTGGACGGGCTTCTTGCCGACCTCGTCGGGAGAGAACGCCGGCTTGAGGAGACGCTCGGGCGCGCCGAGATCGAGCGGAGCCGCGCGGAGCTCCTGACGAAGGACTATGAGGAACGACTGGCCGGCGTGAAGGACGAGCGAAAGCAGATCCGAACGCGCGCGCTGGCCGAGGCGCGGGAGATCCTCGACCGGGCGCAGGGTCTCGTCGAGCAGACCGTCAAGGAAATCAAGGAGACGTCCGCGGCTCGGGATGCCATCAAGGATGCGCGTCGGAAGGTGCAGGAATCCCGCAAGGATGTCGTGGAGCAGCTGACAGAGGAGATCCAGCCGGTTGTCGAGGAGGTTGTCGCCGAGCCGCTGGTCGATCTCGAGGTCGGGATGCGCGTCCGCCTCAGGAACATCGGGCGTGAAGGCGAACTTCTCGAACTGCCCGACGACCGCGGCCGCGTTCGCGTGCGGGTGAAGAACACGACACTCACGGTCGCGTCGGATGAGCTCATCACGCCCGA
>CAZRAD010000075.1:0-12931 GCA_964597945.1 uncultured bacterium | reverse complement strand
TGGTAATCGTCTGCAAGTGCATGCAGATCGTGCCGAACTCCGACGCGCGGTTCATCAGGGCGGAGGGCCGTGTGCCGCTCAAGGAGTTCGACGGCGCCTCGGAAGTCCCCGATCCGCCCTGACAGTATGCCCGCCCTGAAGACGTAGTCGGCGTTCTCGGTGTCGCGTTCGACCGCTTCCAGAAGCGCGGCGAGGCCATCGTCCGGACGGCCCACGCGAACGAGCGCCTCTCCATATCGCGCGCGGTAGAGCGCTCTCCTGGGAACGAGCGCGACGGCGGCGCCGAACTGGTCGACTGCCTCCGCCCAGAGATTGTCAGCCGCGGCGCGCCGACCGAGTTCGAAGTGGACGCGCGCCTGGTCCGCGCTCTCGACACGCGGAACGATGTTGCTCGCGTCGATCACGACGCTCAGGGGTTCGAGATCCGTGCGAAACTCGAACGACTGCTCCGCGGAGTTCACAGCGATCCACTCGTCATAGACCCAACCGCCCAGGTCAACGGTCAGAGGCAGCGGCGTCCGAAACGGCTCGACGAGTTGACGGACCGTGCCGTGAACGATGTAGCCGCCGCGGGCGGGAGCCGTCTCGTAATCCAGCGCGTAGACCGGAAGGTCCCCCCTGGAGACCCACTCGTAGAGGAGCCAGTCCATGTCGGAACCTGCTGCTGCGGTCAGCGCTGCCGCGAACGACCTCAAACCGGGTGTGCCCTGTCCTGCATCGTTCGCAAGTCCGGAGACGAGGTCGCAGAAGCCGTCCGGACCGAGCAGCGCTGCGACGATTCCCATCATCGCGCCGCCGCGGCCCAGTGAGATCCGCTCGTCGCAGACCGCGTCGGGCCCGAGACAGAGCGAGAGTGGAGCCGAGCCGCCGGAATCGGTCACGGCGCGGAGGTACTGCTGGCGTCTGAGCGACCTCCGCCTCGACGCATCCTCCTCTCCGCGCACACTCTCCAGCCACTGGATCTCCATGTGCGCCGCAAGCCCGTCGGCGAGGAACGATCCCGAGCCGTGAGCGTGTCGCCACCATGCACTCGCAAGTTCGATTAGATACAGGTCGGGGTCCGGTGGGCGCCGACAAGCCACATCGCCGGGGTCGGTCTCCACGATGATCAGACCGGGACCGGAAACGGCGGGCTCGCCGAGTGTCCCATGCGGAACGGTCACGATGTGGAGCCAGGTCAGCGGATATGGTCCGAAGCACGATTCCAGGAAGCGGAGCGGTTGTTTCATCCCGAGGTCAGGCGGTCGAAGCACCGGCGCTGAACCCGCCGATGTGTCATCACTGCCGGAGAACCGATGCGAACCGATGAAGAGTTCGCCGAGGATGTTCCACGAACCACTGAGGTGTCCAACAACGACCGATGCGCGCTCGACATCCGGCGCCTCCCAGACGTCGCCGAGGGAGCATGGACCGGGTCTCGAGGCGGGTGGCGTTGCCATCCCGGCGAGCGCTCCGCTGAACACGGTGGCGTACGCGCCCGGGTGCCGCACGACCGCGCGGACGAACGAGCGATCCCCCTCGCGAGGTGATGGATACCAGCAGTCACTACCAAGAAGGATGATCAGATCATCGCCGGTCTTGTCCGACCCGAACGCGGGACGCACGATCCCCTCGTAGGTGATGATGAGTTCCACCGGGGCGTCCGCGTCGCGGAGGCCGAGCGGAACCACCAGCGAACGTGCGGAGCGTTCGAACGCGAGTTCGCGGCCCGCAGCGTCGGTCAGCGAGAGCACCGTCAATCCCTCATTGAGAAGGAGGTCAGCGCGCCCGTTGACGACGTCGAACTGCAGTCTCGTGGAACCCGAGAGCCAGGCGCGTCCCGGGTCGACACACGTTTCGATGTCGCAGCGGGCCACATCCTGCACGGCGAGGTCCCTGCTCACGGCCGAGACACGGGCCTCATCAAGCGCGAAAAGCTGCTCGACAGTTTCTGAGATGTGTGGGGGAACGACCCCCGGGAGCGGGATCCCCGGCGCGGGTTCCGCCAGGGCCGCGGACGGAACAATGTGAAGCGCCACAATCGCGGCAAGCATCAAGAGCGTGCCTGAACGCAGGGTACGTTTCATGGGGTCTCCACTCCGATGGAGCCTGTGGGCTCGAATCAGCCGGTGTACCAGCATCGTGAACGGTCATGGTAGCACCATGCCGCGGGAATGAGCAAGCGCGGCCCTGCTCCGCGGAGCAGGAGGAGCCCCGCGCCGGGCCACGATCGCGGCCCCCGGCCGCCTTGACGGCCAACTGCTGAGGGACTATCATCGTTATGTTACATCTCGGAAAGGAGCGATGCACGGTGACACCCATCTACAGCGATAAGGTCTTGGAGCACTTCAAGAATCCGCGGAACGTCGGAGAGCTCGACGCCCCGGACGGCGTGGGGGTCGAGGGCAACCCGGTCTGCGGGGACCTCATGGAGATCCAGATCAACGTCAAGGACAACATCATCACGGACGTGAAGTTCAAGACGTTCGGTTGCGGCTCGGCGATCGCCACGAGCAGCATGGTAACGGAGATGGCGAAGGGGAAGACGCTCGAGGAGGCGCTCGAGATCACGCGCGAGAACGTCGCCGATGAACTGGACGGTCTGCCGCCGCAGAAGATGCACTGCTCGAACCTTGCGGCCGACGCCCTCCACAAAGCGATCCAGGACTACCTGGAGAAGCAGAAGGCCACAGACACAAAGGAGTAACTATGCAGGAGACTCCGATGGGCCAGCCGCAGCCCGGAGTGCCGACGCAGCAGCCCAACGCCATGATGAAGCCGCACCGAGGCGCCGCGATCCTCGCGCTCGGCATCATCGGCATCGTTCTGTGCTTCATCACCGGCATCATCGCCTGGGTCATGGGGTCGGGCGACCTGCGCGAGATGAAGGAGGGCCTTCGCGACCCCGAGGGTGAGGGTCTCACGCGCGCCGGCATGATATGCGGCATCGTGGGAACGTGTCTCGCCGTTCTCGGAATACTCTGGTACGTCATCGTCATCATGATCGTCGGAGCCAGTGGCGGCTTCAACGGCGTGTGGTAGCGGTCACGCCGGCGAAGACGTGAGACTCCGCATCGTTCACGGCGCGTCAGGGATGAGAGTGCCTCGACCGGCGCTCGTCGCAGGTGTCGTGCTCGTGGTGTTCGGTCTCACGGTCGCCGCATCGATATCGGTTGTGGAAGGCCCCGTCATCTGCCCCCTGAGGGTGGTGACGGGGCTTCCTTGTCCCTCGTGCGGGTTGCTCAGGAGCACGAACGCCGTCATGCGCGGTCACGTGGGCGCGGCGTTCGCGACGAATCCGCTCGACACCGTCTTCCTGCTGCTCGTCGTTCCCGTCGCGATCGTGATCTGGGCTCTGCGAATACTGTGCAAGATGGCGGTGACCGTGGAACTCACGCGCCGCGAGCGACGGATGGCGTGGGCAGTGCTGATCGCGGCGGTAGCGTTCAACTGGGGCTACGTACTCGTCACACACAGCTAGGACGAGACGCACGGCTAGGGCGAGGCGCGACCGTAGATCTCCTCGTAGAACTGCCCGTAGAGATAGACCCGTCGCACGTAGTCGGCCGTCTCCGCGTAGCCGATGTCCTCCACGAAGACATCCGTGTCCTCGCACCCGCCGTACCCCCACCAGCGCTCTACGTTCGAGGGGCCGCCGTTGTACGCGGCGAGTGCGCGCATCGCATCCCCGTCGAAGTCGGTGAGCTGCTCCGACAGGTAGTAGACGCCGAAACGGACGTTCGTGGACGGGTCCATGAGATGGCTCAGCCGGAACCTGCCGTGGTCGAGCCGTCGCGCGATCCATCGCCCTGTCGACGGCATGATCTGCGAGAGGCCGCGCGCGCCGACCCAGGAGACGGCGTCGAACTCGAACAGGCTCTCCTGTCGCATGAGCGAATAGAACGTGTTCGGATCGACGTTGCGATCCATGCACTCGACCTCGACGAACTCGCCGAAGTGCATCGGACAGATGCGCTTTCTCAGATAGAGCGGCGCATCGCTCAGACCCTCCGCCGGTGACATGCGGAGAATCCGCTCCGCGACCCGGATGCCGCGTCGATGGAGACCGCGGCGCTCGTAGTACTCGATGAGCATCGCGAGCTGCGTCGGATTGTCGCCGATGTGGTCCTCCAGCCGGTCGAACTCCTCGGCGGCATACGTGTCCATGTGAAGCGCGCGGAGATGGTCTGCGCGGACGAAGGCGGGCTCACTGACGAGTTCCTGTCGCACGGCGACCTGCTCGATTGGAACATAGGAGTGCTTGGACCACGCCGCTAGCCAGACACCGAACTCCCGCGCCTCTCCGTTCCCCCAGACCGGTCTCGCGCGCATCTCACTGTTCCGCTTCGCGAGCGGGAGGCGGAGCTTCGGCTCATCGACGGCGCCCAGCGCGACCAGTCTCTCGATCGCGCGTCTGCCGTAGAAGGAGTCTCTGTCGGACTCGGCGGCCTCTGAATAGACGACGAGTGCTTCCTCGGTCCGCCCGAGCTCCTCCCGTGTCTTGCCGACCCAGTAGAGAGCACGCGCGATGTCCGCACCGCCGGCGCCGGCCGACACCTCCGCGAACACGGCCTCCGCGTCCTCGACGAGTCCCTCCTTGTAGAGCACGAGCCCGGCGCGGAACCGGCCGTCGTCCGCCCGGTCGGAACGCGGGTACTCGTCGGCGAGTCGGGAGAACTCCTCCGCCGCCTCGGTCCACCGCTGTTCGTCCTCGAGGAACCGTGCCTTGTCCCAGATCGCATCAGCGGCTTCGGGGATGTTCGGGTGCTTCGCGATGTACTCCTCGTACGTTGCGAGGCTCTCCTCTGTGTTCCCAACAGCCCGGCGGCAGTATGCGAGCTTCGACCAGGCAAGGTGGTAGTACTCGTTCTCAACGAGAGGCAGCCCATCGCTGCCGACTCCACCTCCCAGTCCGATCTCCACCGCCTCGCTGTACCGGCGCGCGGCGCTGCCGTATCTCCCCTGCCGCTGGAGCGACCTTCCGAGGAAGTACGCCGCCTCAAGCTCCCACACCTTCTCATCATCGTATTTGAGGTAGTGTGAGAAGAATTCGCCGGCGTCGCGGTAGAGCTTCCGGTTGTAGAGCACGAGCCCCTGATGATACCGGTCCGTGAACGACCGGGAGATGCTCCTCCCCTTCTTCATCGCGTCGTGCGCGTGACGGGACCGCGGGTAGTCATTGACGGCCGTGCGATAGCTCCGCGTCGCCGCGTTGTTGTCGCCACGCTCGTCATGTGTCAGTCCGATCTTGTAGTGGATGAGCGCTTTGTCGTTGTAGGACGGTGCCCGGGCGAGCAGCAGCCGATACCACTGAATGGCGAGATCCCACTCCGAGAAGCGACGGTACGCGTCGCCGAGCGCCTCGAGCGCCGGATGGTCGAACGAGGTCTCAACCCCATCCTCGACGATCTCGCGGAGCAGGCCGACCGCTCCGTCAAGATCCCCCATCTCGAGGCGGCAGTCCGCAAGACGGAACCGGACGGCATCGCCGACCGGCTCCAGGAGCGGGAGTGCCGCTTCGTACGCATCCGCCGCCTGCTCCCAATCTCCCGCTCGTTCGAGTGAACGCGCACGGAGGAACATGGAGCGGGCTCTGAGATTCTCGAAGTACGGGCCGAGTTCCTCAGGCGCGCGGGTCCCGATAAGCGCCGATGTCTCGTCGTAGAGCTTCGCGGCAACGGAGTACTCCGCGCCATGATAGTGAAGCTCGGCAACCGAGTAGAGGGAATCGACCGACGCCCGCCAGCGCGCCGAAGCGGGAGGCGCGATCGAGACCGCGAGCACCGCGAGCGCGGTGACTGTCATGGAGAAGGTGTGTCGTTGTGTCATGTGCCCCGGTCTAGCTCTTATCGATACCGATGAGCGTCGCGACCTCCGAAGCCGTCACCGCCGCGAGAGCGCGGGACGCAAGCGTCTGCGCGTCCGCCAGGTCCGTCGTCGCGATCGTCCGGCGGGCGAACAGGACCCTGCTCATGGCCACGCTGAGCTCGCGCACGCCCAGTCCGAGCAGGAGCGGGATGTACTCGGTTGCCCCGGCCATCTCGCCACAGACAGAGACGGGAGTGTCGGCGTCACGTGCGGCCATGACCGTCCGCTCGATCAGGGCAAGCACGGCCGGGTCATACGGCCGGTAAAGATGGTCGACGTACGTGTTGCCCCGATCAACCGCCAGGGCGTACTGCACGAGATCGTTCGTACCGATGCTGAGGAAATCGCTCTCGGCGGCCAGACGGTCGGCGACCATGACGGCCGAGGGGATCTCGATCATCACGCCGACCCGCATGTCCGCGTCGAACGCCGCGTTCTCCGCTGTGAGCGATTCCTTGGCTCTCTCGAGCAATTCCCGTGCCGCGCGCAGCTCGCCGACACCGGAGACCATCGGGAGGAGAACCCTCACGTTGCCGTGCACACCGGCCCGGAGAATGGCTCGGAGCTGCTCGGTGAACATGCCGGGACGGTCAAGCGAGACGCGGATCGAGCGGTATCCCAGATGGGGGTTGTGCTCCAGAAGCGGATTCTCACGTCCGACGAACTTGTCGCCGCCGATATCAAGCGTTCGTATCGTCAGCGGCAGATCCCCCATCGCCTCGGCCGCGGCCCGGTATATCGCGTACTGCTCTTCCTCCGACAGGAAGAACCCGGCGGAGATGAACGGCATCTCCGTCCGGAAGAGCCCCACTCCATCGGTCGAGAGCGCGGCGGCCTCGGACGATTCGTCGGCCGTACTGATGTTGGCCATGAGCGTGATGCGCGTCCCGTCCGCGCTCCTCGTGACCGCGCCGAGATACGGCGAGAGCTCGGCCCAATCGAGCGCCTCCTGCTGCTGCTTCTCTTTGAATCCCCTGAGCACGTCGTCAGGAGGATTGACCAGTACCTCACCGGTCGTCCCATCCACAGCAAGCGTGTCACCGGAGTGGATGCGATCCACGATGCCGCGGGCGCCGACCACGGCGGGAACACCGAGCGACCGCGCGAGGATCGCGGCATGCGCCTCGCGCCCGCCGGACTCTGTCACGAAGCCCAGCACCCGCCCGCGGTCCATCGAGACCGTATCGGATGCGCGGAGTTCGCGGGTGACGATGATCATCGGATGGGTCAGAGGGCAGTGTGCCCAGACACCGAGCATCCGTTCGATCACACGCTTTCCGATGTCGGTCACATCGTACGAGCGATCCCTGAGATAGCTGTCGTCCGATCCTCGCAGCACGGCGCTGACGCGCTTCATCTCACTGGCGATGACGGCGTCGGCGTTGAGATGCTCGTCGCGGATCCTGTTCTCGATGGTCTCGACGAGCTTCTGGTCCTCGAGGATCATCGAATGGACGAGGAAAATGTCCGCCTCGCTCTGTCCGAGTTCGCCGGAGATGCGTTCCGCGTCGCGAGCCAGTTCCTGTTTGACCAGGGCCACCGCGTCGTGGAAGCGTTTGATCTCGAACTCGACCTGGGATGGCTGGATGGTACGGGTCTCGACCTCGTCGAGGATGTCACCGAAGAGCATCGCAGGGCCGTGGACGACCCCGGACGACGCCGGGAGGCCGTAGACGCTGAAGGTCGCGGACGCGGCCCTCGGATCGTCGGCTCTGTCATCTCCCATGGTGGTTCTCCAGGTTCAGCCGCGTCGTGCCTTCCGGGTGCGCGCATCGTCACGGGCCTTCGACGCGCTACTTCGACAGCTTCTTCACGGCCTGGTTGGCCGCGATCAGGATCGGATCCCAGACCGGAGCGAACGGAGGCGCATAGCTCAGATCAAGAGCAGCGAGGGCGCGGACGTCCATCTGCGCGGCGAGTGCAGCGGCGAGCACATCGATCCGTTTCGCCACACCCTCGACGCCGACCATCTGGCCCCCAAGCAGCCGGCCCGCTCCTCGGTCGAAGACGAGCTTCACGGTGATCCTCTCGGAGCCCGGATACGCATGTGAGCGCGTCACTCCCGAGATTCGCACGGCGTCCGGCGCGAATCCCTCGCTCTCGGCCACTGCGGTCGAGAGCCCGGTCTGCGCGACCTCAAGCCCGAAGATCTTGGTCACATTGGTCCCGGCGACACCGGGGAATCGTATGTCGCCGCCGACGGCGTTCTCGCCGGCGATGCGGCCCTGCTTGTTCGCGGTCGTGCCGAGCGGGATCCACGTCGACCTGCCGGTGACGATGTGCGGTGACTCGGCGCAGTCCCCGGCGGCCAGCACACCCGGCTCACTGGTGACCTGCCTGGGATCGACCGCAATGGCGCCCGATCGGCCGAGATCGATTCCCGCGGCCGTGGCGAGTTCAGCGCGCGCTCTCACACCGACGGAGATCAACGCGATATCCGTTGAGAGACGCTGTCCTCCCGCGAGAACGCAGCCGACGTGGCCGTCGGCCCCCTCCTCGAACCCCTCGACGCGGGTGTCCGTTCTCACGATGACGCCGCGGTCGAGCAGCTCTCGGAGAACGAG
Source organism: uncultured bacterium (assembly GCA_964597945.1). GTDB lineage: Bacteria > Joyebacterota > Joyebacteria > Joyebacterales > Joyebacteraceae > JAPEKQ01. The sequence goes on along the minus strand of CAZRAD010000075.1, from coordinate 4,520 downwards.
ATCGCTCATATCGGGGTCGTAGGTCGACAGGACCTTCGGTAGCAGCTCGATGACGGTCACTCGCGCCCCGCGCGCGACAAGCGCCTCCGCCATCTCGAGGCCGATGTAGCCGCCTCCGACGACGGCCGCGCGGATCGCTCCGGGCACAGGCTCCGCGATACCGCCCGACTCGATGGATGGCGCCGCCGTGTCGCCCGGCGACGCATCCGCGCCCAGCGCGGCGAGGCGATCGCGGATCGCATCGCCGTCCGGGACCGAACGCAGGGTGAAGATCCCGGGAAGGTCGACACCGGGGAGCGGCGGCCTGATGGCCTTTGCCCCCGTCGCCAGAACGAGCGCATCGTACGTGATGGACTCCTCGCCCGCCGCAGTGCGACAGACAACGGTCCGGTCCCGGGGTCTGATCTCGACCGCCTCGGTGCCGGTCCTGACATCGATGTGCCGCTCGCGGCGGAAGAACTCCGCGTCGTGCACGATGAGGTCGTCGCGGGAACCGACGACGCCGGAGATGTAGTACGGAAGCGAGCAGGCGCCGTACGAGACGATGTCACCTCGCTCAAGGACGACGATCTCGACATCCGGTCGGAGTCGTCGGGCGCGACTGGCGGCGCTCATGCCGGCGGCGTCACCGCCGATGACGACGAGCCGCCCTCCGCTCTGCATGCGCGGCGGCATCTCTTCCCTCCTGAGTGGGTGCCTCGGTCCGCAGCTTCTCGGGTGCGACCACCCATCTTAGCCCCATGAGCCGAAGCGATACAAGCGGAAGGGATGGCCGAGACCACCCCTCCCTGCAACACATCGGCACATTGTTGCGTGGCGCGTATCACCGATCCGCTCTATGCATCACTCCGATGACGGCTTCCCTATCTCGATCTTCCGGGAACGGACCCGGACCCCTGACGGGCCCAGACACCTCGTTTCTTACGATGCGAGACCGCGAAAATGGTCGCGAGCTCCGCAGCATGCCGCCCCCAAAATACGGAACGCCCCGAGTGCCGCAGCGGCACACGGGGCGTGAGTAAAATTCAGTATCTGTGATGGTGCCGCGCTACTCCTCCTCCATGCATCGCTTCAGAGCGCGCATCAGTCCCTGATGCACGTGCGGAGGAACCTCCTCGCAGCGGATCGTGCTGTAGTGGACGATGGTCTGTTTGAAGGTCTTGACGACGGCCCGGCACCGCGAACACTCGCGCATGTGCACCTCGAGCTTGGTTGCCACGACCTCGTCGAGGACGCCCTCGTGATAATCCGAGAGAACCTCGAGAAACTCCAAACAGCCTTCGCACTCGTGTTTCTCATCCATGGTGTCATAACCCGCTTGAAGGTGGTGCGCCCATCATCTACTCGGTCGCGGGAGCCTCGGCTTCGACCCTGCCGCCAAGATGCTTCGAGAGGAACCGCTCCGCCGCCGCGTAGAACCTCAGACGGTTCTCAGGCCGCGCGAATCCGTGTCCCTCGTCCGGAAACAGGATGTACTCGACCTCGACACCGTTCTCCTCCATCGCCGCGACGACCTGCTCCGACTCGGCCTGGACGACGCGCGGATCGTTGGCGCCCTGTGCAACGAGCATCGGGATCGTGATCTGGTCGACCTTGAACAGCGGCGAACGCTCGATGAGCATGTCGCGCTCGGTGTTCGGATTGCCGACCCGCAGGTACATCATCTCGATCATCGGCGCCCAGTATGGCGGGATAGTCTCGATGAAGGTCAGGAGGTTCGACGGTCCCATCATCGGAACCGCGCAGCAGAACACGTCCGGCGTGAAGGTTGCGCCGACGAGCGCCGCGTAGCCACCGTACGACGCGCCGTAGATCGCGACGCGCTCCGGATCAGCGATACCCTCATCGACAGCCCAGTTGACGGCGTCAATGAGGTCGTCGTGCATCGCCGCGCCCCACTCCTTGTTGCCGGCGTTGATGAAGTCCTTACCGTAACCGGTGGAGCCGCGGAAGTTGACCTGAAGACAGACGTAGCCACGGTTCGCCATCCACTGCGCCTCAGGGTTGTACCCCCACTGGTCGCGCGCCCACGGACCACCGTGAACGTTGAGCACCATCGGCAGGTTCGTCCGACCGAGGCCCGGAGGATAGGTGATGTAGCCGTGGATCGTCAGACCATCGCGCGACTCGAACTGGATCGGCTCCATGGGGGCAAGCGTGTAGTCATCGAGATCCGTGCGGTGCTTGAAGAGGAACGTGCCCTCGTCGCTCTCTCGGTCGAAAAGGTAGTAGACGATGGGCCCGTCGTCCTTCGAGAAGGCGACGATCCAGGTGTCGTCGGCGTGGTCGCGTCCGTAGACGCCGAACTCGCCCTCGTCGAGCGTGGCGATCGCGTCGAAGTCCTGCTGGACGACGTCATCCATGATGACCCACTCGGTGCGCTCGCGCATGTACGCGATGCCCTCGATCTCCCACGTGTCGGGATTGAACATCACGTCTTCGATATCGTACTGCTCGTCACCGGCGACGTGCTCCTTCTCGCCGGTCGCCAGGTCGTAGAGATAGAGCTGGCCGGCGTTCGCGTCACGCGAATCGATGATGTACATCGAGCCGCCGTCCTTCGTGAAGGAGAGCGGGCCGCTGGTCATGTTGTCCTCGGTACCCCAGTGGATGATGGGCTCCCACGTCGCGTCCTCGTCCGCGCGGACGAGCAGCTCGGTCCCGCCGTCCGGCGTCATGGCGACAGCGCCGCGGACCTTGAGATCGAAATCCGTCACCCAGCCGACGATGTTGCCGGGGTTGCGAGCGAGCATGGTGAGTTCGCCGGAGGTGAGGTCGAGGCTGTACACGTCGTGAAGCCTCGGGTCCTGCTGGTTCATCGCGACGAGCATCGTGTTCGGGTGATGCTTCGAGTAGTCGACGATGCGCACCTGGACGCCGTCGTAGGGAGTGAGATCGCGGACGTCGCCCGTCTGGATGTTCACGCCGTAGATGCGCCAGTTCTCATCTCCATCGCCATCCTGAAGATAGAAGATCTCGTTGCTGTCCTGGCTCCAGAAGTACTGAACGATACCGCGGTGTTCGTCGCTGGTGATCGCGTGATCATCGCCCTCGCCGATGGTCCGGATCCAGACGTTCAGCACGTCATCGACCGGGGCCACGTACGCCAGCATGTCTCCCGACGGAGAGATTCTCGCGCGCATCTTCTCCGGGTTGCCGAGCAGAACGGTGCGGGGGATCAGTTCGGGCTGTTGGGTGCCGCAAGATGCCACCAGTACGGCAGTTGCGACGAGTACCGCCAGAAGCGCGGCGGCGACGATCCTTGTTCGCGTCAACATCTCTTCGTCCTCCTTGATACCGATTGAGTGTCTGTGCACACCGACTTTCGATTCACAATCGCTCCGGGCGATTCGCATTTCTACGCAGGCGCCCCTCCCTTCGCGTAGTATTCGGAGAGACGCTCGCGTAGAAAGAGCCGCGCCCGGTGGAGCCGGGACTTCACCGCGGGCACCGTCAGACCGAGCACAGCGGCTGTCTCTTCGGTCGATAGACCGTGGACGTCCCTGAGAACGAACACGATCCTGTTGTTCGGAGGCAGTTCGTTGATGTGCTGGGTGAGGATGGCCGAGAGCTCGTCGTTCATCAGCCCCGATGAGGGGTCGGTCGTCCAGTCGGCCACGTCGCGGGGGACCTTCGTCTCCCCGAGTTCGATGTCCTGGTCGAGCGAGACGGTATCGAGCTTCTTCTTCCGGATTCGCATCAGCGCGGCGTTCGTCGCAATGCGATAGACCCACGTGGAGAAACGCGCCTCCTCACGGAAGTTCGGAAGCGCCTTGTATGCCTTGACGAAGACCTCCTGAAGACAGTCCTCGGCGTCCTCGGGGTTCTTGAGCATCTTCAGACACAGACCGTAGACGTTGGCCTCGTGTCGCACGACGAGCTGTCCGAAAGCGTCGTTGTCGCCGGCCTTCGCGGCGGTCACGAGCTCTGGATCGGTGGGGGTAAGCTCTTCTATCGTCATTACGGAACCTGGAATCTCAGGGCTGTGCGGGCGGCACAGGAGCCGCCCGCATAGCCACATGGTGTGCGTGCTTCCTAGAGCTCCGGCGCGGGAGGTATCAGCCCCTCCTTCATCAGAACGTGGGTCTGCTCCCTCGCCTCACGGATCTTCTTCTCAGCCATCGTGTACAGATCTTCGCGCGACATCGTAACACGCGCGATACCCTGCTCGATAGCCTTCATTCCGACGGCGACGGCCTCCCGCGGGAAGGTCTCCCACTCCGTCATGTCCGGGACGATGTAGTCCTCGCGGAGACCTTTGTCCTCGGCGCACTTCGCGATCTCCTCGGCCGCCGCGATACACATCTCATCCGTGATCGTCTTCGCCATAACATCGAGGGCGCCGCGGAAGATGGCCGGGAAACCGATCGAGTTGTTGACCTGGTTGGGGAAGTCGGAGCGGCCGGTCGCTACGACACGGGCTCCCGCCTCCTTTGCCACCCACGGCCAGATCTCGGGGACCGGATTGGCGCAGACGAAGACGATGGCGTCCTTCGCCATGGCCTCGATCCACTCCTTCT
>CAZRAD010000074.1:0-13097 GCA_964597945.1 uncultured bacterium | reverse complement strand
ATCGAACCCGTGTTACCGGCTTGAGAGGCCGGCGTCCTAACCGCTAGACGATGGCGCCGTATGTCGTGGTAGGGGAGGGAGGGGTCGAACCTCCGCCGGCGGATCCAGAGTCCGCTGTCCTGCCACTAGACGACTCCCCTGCGTGTTCACCTGTCATGCGCCCTGCCGCTCGACCGCGATTCTCCGCGCCCTGGTCAGTCGCTCGAGGACCGTCTCGCGTCCGAGAAGAGACAGAGTCTCGAACATTCCCGGGCTGGCGGTCCCGCCGGTCACTGCGACACGGACGGGCTGCACGACCTTGCCGAGTCCGAGTTTCTGCTCCTCAGCGAAGCTGCGAAACAGATCCTCTATCGCTCCGGGTTCAAAGCCCTGAACCTCAGTAAGCCGTGCATACAGACCATCTAGTATAGTAATGACCCCCGGCTTCGTCAACACCTTGTTGACCGCCTTCTCATCATATTCGACCTCATCGGTCAGGAAGTAGCGAGCCTGCTCGACGATATCGGCGAGCGTCTTCACGCGGTCGTCGACGAGTTCCACGATCGATTCGAGTCGGACCCGCGCCTGTGCGCTGAGGCTCGCGTCTATCAGTCCGGCCGCATTGAGGAAGGGAAGCATCCGGTCAGTTCGCTCGGGTACCGGCAGGCGCTTGAGCCACTGCGCGTTCATCCAGAGGAGTTTCTCCGGGTCGAACGCCGCGGCCTTTCCGCTGACGCGCGCTACGTCGAACCGCTCGATGAGTTCATCAAGCGTGAAGAACTCCTGTTCGCCATCATACGCCCAGCCGAGGAGCGCCATGGAGTTGACGAGCGCCTCGGGAAGATATCCCTGCCTGCGGTACTCGCCGATGGCGAGCGCCCCGCGACGTTTCGAGAGCACCTGCTTGTCCGGTCCGAGGACGAGCGGGAGATGTCCGAACGTCGGCGGCGTCCCCCCAAGCGCCTTCGCGATGAGGATCTGCTTCGGCGTGTTCGAGGTGTGATCGCTTCCGCGGACGACGTGTGTGACTCCCATCGAGAGGTCATCAACCACGACCACGAAGTTGTACGTTGGCGTCCCGTCCGATCTCGCCAGCACCAGGTCGTCGAGCTCCGCATGATCGACCTCAACGGGGCCCAGCACCATGTCATCGAACCTCGTCCTTCCGGCCGGCACACGAAATCGGATGACCGACGGTCGGCCTTCCGCCTCGAGAGCGGCACGCTCGTCGTCGCTGAGCAAGAGGCAGCGTCGGTCGTAGCGCCATTCGCGCCCGCCGTCCGACGAGGCGTTTCGTCTCGACTCCAGTTCCGCGGGGGAGCAGTAGCATCGATACGCGGTTCCGTCCCTGAGCATCTGCACCAGCAGCGGTGCGTACGTCCCGGTCCGCTCGGACTGGAAGTATGGCCCCGCATCACCCCCGACCTCAGGGCCCTCATCCCAGAGGAGCCCGAGCCACCGATGGTCCTCGAGGATCGCTTGGAGGAACTCGTCCGTCGAACGCTCCCGGTCCGTATCCTCAATGCGGAGGATGTACTTTCCACCGCCTGCTCGGGCAAGGAGCCAGTTGAACAGCGCCGTCCGGGCTCCGCCGAGATGGAGGTAGCCGGTCGGACTTGGGGCGAATCGCACTCTCGTCTCGCTCATGTGTGTTCTTTCGTCAAGAATGTGTCAGGACCAGGGCACGGCCCGTCGAGCGAAGAAAGCGGCCTCAGGCAAGGCCGCCTCGCGAACGCGGCTACTATAGCCCTGGCCGGGAGGCATGTCAAGATGGCGCCCGGCGCGGGCTCTGGCACAGGACTTGCGGGTAGAGAACCTGGTCCATTGTGCCCGGGGACCCCGGGTGGTGGGAGGATTGATGTTCGATCTCATCAGAGCAGCGCTCGCTCGCGATCCCGCGGTGCGTGGCTGGGGTGGTGCGCTCGAGGTACTTCTGACGTATCCGGGTGTTCACGCGGTCGCGACGTACAGGGTCGCCCATGCTCTCTGGAGGTTGGGTGTCCCACTGCTGCCCGGTCTGATCTCGCAGTCCTCGAGGTTCTTCACGGGAGTGGAGATCCATCCGGGCGCGGTGATCGGACGCGGTTTCTTCATCGACCACGGCATGGGCGTCGTGATCGGTGAGACGACCGTCATCGGGAACAACGTGACCCTCTATCAGGGGGTCACCCTCGGCGGAGCGGGCAAGGAGACGGGGAAGCGCCATCCGACGCTCGGTGACGATGTCGTGGTTGGCTGCGGTGCTCGCGTGCTTGGCAACATCACCGTTGGCAACGACGTTCGGATAGGCGCCGGTTCGGTTGTGGTCCAGTCCGTGCCGGATGACTGCACGGTCGTCGGTGTCCCCGGACGTGTAGTCCGAGAGTCCGGACGGCGCGTCATCGATGCGCCGCTGGCTCATGGTGCGATCCCGGATCCGGTTCTCAGACAGCTCGGGGATCTCGAGCAGAGGCTGGCGAGGCTCGAAAACACCGGCGACCGTGGCGGAAACGGCGATGTGCCTGCGACGCAGCCGCCGCGCGAGCCCCGTCGAGTGGCGCGACAGGAGCTTGACAGAGCTCGGGACGAGGGATAGGCTGATGTTGCTGCAACACCGCGCCACGCTGGTCGGTCCCCTCCCTCGGGGCCTGCGACCTCGCATCACCTCAGTCATCGCAGACTCACGGGAGGCAGCCGGCCTACAACGGTTCGGTCGGGCGTCCCATCGAACGGAGGGAGTGACATGCCCAGGAGGTCACAGGTCCTCACAGCGGTCCTCACGATAGTCTGTGCGCTCATCCTCAACGGATGTGGGTCGAACGAGACCGTCCAGGAGCGGCCCTCCTCTCGTACGGCCACAGCCTCCGCGGAGGTGGAGAGCGGCGATGAGGATGCCGTTCTCGAGGGGTCTGCCTCCGGCTTTGTGGCCGAGCTCCCAGGGGACGCCGAGGCCGGCGCGCTGGTGGATGGTAGCGACGACCACCCGGCGATGTCGGGGCAGGCTGCGGCGGACGCGATGAGCGATACCGATGCGCTGACGGCCGCCACGCCGCTCCGGTACGGCACCGAGGAGCCCACCAGCGAGCCCGCGCTCGACGAGACCGATCTGCAGCGGACATCACCCGGCGGACTGAGTGTCACCCGAGCGTACATCTGTCGGGGCATCGAGGAGAGCGAACCGACAGACGCCGGGAGGAGTTTTCTTCCCAAGGAGGACGGGATCAACCGGCTCTGCTGCTTCAGTGAGATCACCGGCTCCGCCGGAGCGGACAGCATCTGGCACGTCTGGTACTGGGGCGATCGCGAAATGGGGAGGGTTGGGCTCGAGGTGAGAAGCGCCCGCTGGAGAACATGGAGCCGCAAGCAGGTGCTTGACGAATGGAAGGGTGAGTGGCATGTCGATATCGTCGACGAAGAAGACTTCCTGCTCTACCGACTTGCGTTCTCCATAGAGTAGCCCCAGCAGAGCACTCGAAGCCGGAACGGCCGAGGAAGCTCATCCGGCACCGGCCGGTGCATCACTCAATCTCCGAACATCGCAGAGACAGGCGCCCTCGACCAACGCGGCCGGGGGTGCTTTTCTTCGCTTGACATTCGTGGCATCGTGACTATATAGTATTTGAACATTTGCATATTAGAAGCAGCAGGGAGTGTGCCCATGACCTCACCAGGCAGCGGTAACGTAGAAGAGACCTTCGGACGCGCTGCCGAGGTCCTCAAGGCGCTGTCCCACCCGACCAGGCTCAGGATCGTTCACCTGCTTCGGGAGGGGGAGCTGTGCGTCAGCAGACTTGAGGAGCTTCTGGGCGTTCCTCAGCCCTCGGTGTCTCAGCATCTCCAGAGACTCCGCTACGCGGGGCTCATCGAATCGGAGCGCAAGGGGCACCTCGTGTGCTATCGGCTGCGCGACGAATCGGCGGCCGCCGTGCTGCGTGTGCTGGTGCCCGCGGTGCGAGGTCGTGCGGGCGGGAAGCGGAACTGAGGTGTGCGGTCGAATCCGCTCGCGCCGGACCGCATCAATCGGTGAGTGAGTTCGAGCGTCTGTACGGCCGCGACGCAGCCGACAGACTTCGAAACGAGAGAACGATCGAAAACGGCAGCATCTGACCGGGGACGCTCGCCGCATGACGGCGGGACAACAGGGAGAGAGCAATGGCTGGAGAAGGTGTCATCACAGCAACGGTCGACAATTTCGCAGCGGAAGTGGCTGGTGACAGCGGACTGGTCCTCGTGGACTTCTGGGCGCCCTGGTGTGCGCCGTGCAGGCTCGTCGGTCCCGTCGTGGACGAGATCGCGACTGACAACGCCGGCAAGATGAAGGTCGCCAAGGTGAACGTCGATGAGAACCCCACGCTCGCTCAGCAGTACGGCATCCGTGGTATCCCCGCGTTGCTGTTCTTCAAGGCCGGACAGCAGGTCGATATGATCGTCGGTGCCGCCTCAAAGCAGAGCATCCAGGAGCGTATCGACCAGCACCTCGCGTAGACAGACGGCTTCCTCCTTGCGCAACGAGCTGGGTGGGAGCACAGCCGATGGAGTACATACGATGAACATGAGAAACGCAGTGGTGTTCGCGCTGGTCGCTCTGTTCGCCGCCGGCATCCTCGGTGGTTGCAGCGGTTCGACCGACGAGGCAGCGACGATGTCGGACGAGGCGATCCCAATGGAGAGCGCTGAGAAGTCCGGGGAGACGGGTGTCAACGTGGGCGATGTCCCGCCGGCCTTCGTGCTTCCGAATCTCGACGGAGAGCATGTCTCACTGGATGACTTCGAGGGCAAGGTCGTTGTGCTCGATCTCTGGGCGACGTGGTGCCCGCCGTGCCGCGAGGAGATCCCGTTCCTCATTGAACTCTACGATGAGTTCGAGGAGCAGGGACTCGAGATCGTCGGTGTCGGACTCGACCAGGGCGGCGCGACAGACCTCGCTCCGTTCGTCGACAGCTACGGCATCGACTACACGATCGTCGTTGGCAACCGTTCCGTCAGTGAGGCGTACAAGGTCAGCGGCATTCCGACCACGCTGATCATCGGGCGCGACGGTCGCATTGCGGCCAAGCACGTCGGGTTCTCAAACGAGCTCCGTCCCGAGATGCGCGCCGAGATCGAGATGCTCCTGGGCGATGCGGAGAGCATCTAGGTAGACCATGGCTCGATCAAGGAGTGCGTGGAGGATGAGGATGGGTGAACTGGCGCTGCCGATCGCGTTCGTGGCGATCTGGCTCTTGCTGCAGCTCGTTATCCTGCCGCGGCTGGGAGTGTCGACCTGACTCCGCGGCTCGTGCAGGCCTGCGGAGCAGGTCGACGCAGAACCCGCGGAGCGGGTTGACTCCACAGAGCAGAGTACCGCGGCGAGGACACAGCAGAGCCGCAGCGAGGATGGTCCGGGGTCTGACCGATGAGCGCATCGCGTATCATTGTGAGGAAGTCGGAGTACACACTCGAGCTCGTCACTGACGCGGTGGCCGAGCGGTTCATCGTCGGCATCGGCTCGAACCCCGATGGGGGAGACAAGCTGGTTGTCGGCGACTGTCGAACCCCCGAGGGGACGTTCCGAATCGTGTCCATCGAGGACTCCGGCGATTGGGAGCATGAGGGAAGGCTCTCGTACGGTCCTCTCTTCCTGCGGCTTGACTGTCCGCCTTGGGAGGGGATAGGCATCCACGGCACGGACGAGCCCGACTCGGTCGGGACGAAGTCCAGCCGAGGATGCATCCGAATGCGGAACGACGAGCTTAGGCGTCTCGCGGCGGCCGTCGAGGTGGGGACCGAGGTCTCGATCGTGGCCTGACCAGGCACACTGAGCGGCGCCGCGCCGTGAAAGCCGTACTCGAGATCAATGGGATCTTCCGTCGGGGGCACCCTTAGGGGTGTCCCCGATTGCCGTTGACACTCGCGACTCGAACATCCTATACTGCGACCGCCTCGAGCCGGCGACTCTCCGCCGGCGATCATGCCGAAAAGCCATGGAGTCGCTCATGAAGCCCGGACAGTTTGTTGCGGTCGCGGGGAACATCGGTGTCGGCAAGACGCATCTGACGACGCTGCTCGCGAACCAGCTCGGATGGCGCGCGTACTACGAACCGGTCATCAACAACCCCTACCTCAACGACTTCTATTCCGACATGGACCGGTGGTCGTTCCACCTTCAGGTCTACTTCCTTTCCAAGCGCTTTGAGATCCACCGCGAGATGGTCGGCTCCGACGAGTCGTGCATTCAGGACAGGACCATCTATGAGGACAAGGAGATCTTCGCGACGACCCTCTACCGCCAGGGCAACATGCCCGAGCGTGACTACGAGAACTACACGGCGCTCTTCGACGCGATGACGAGCTTCCTGCGGACTCCGGATCTCATTGTCTATCTCCGAGCACGCGTCGGAACGCTCCTCGACCGCATCGGATGCCGCGGGCGCGACTGCGAGCGTGACATCGACCCGGTCTACCTTGAGGCGCTCAACGACGCCTACGAGGACTGGAGCGACAGAGCCAGGGCGGAGACGACGGTCCTGACGCTCGAGACCGACTCGATGAACCTGGTCACCGACGAGGACGCCATCCATGAGGCGCTCGGTCGGATCCTCGGGCACCTGGGACCGGACAAGGAGCCCATCCATTCACTGGGTGTTGAGGCGGGTGTGCTCGCGGGTTAGGCTGATGCTGCAGCGTGTTGCTATCGTGGTGTCCCGTTGTCACGCTATCACATTGTATGTAAAGGAGTTGCGCCGGCGGCGAATGAGAGCCGGCGAGAGAGCGTCGAATCCCCCCGGCCGACGTCCGCATCGAAGCAGGCGACGGTCGGGGACGCGTTTGTCAGAGCTCTTGAGAGGCCGTGCGCACTCACGTGCGCTCGCTCTGGGTGGATGGGCGTCGAAGTCGTCCGTCGACGAGGGGTGCAGGGATGATGCCTTGACCATTGGTAATGACGGTGGTATAATAAGTTAGACCTAGTATTGGGGGAACCATGACCGGCAGGAGACTCACCGGAGTCGCACTTCTGTGCGCGGCCGTTCTCGCGTTGACGGGGACGACTATGTCATACGGCGCTGACGCAAGGGCGCCCGAGTTCACACTTCCGAACCTTGACGGTGAGGATGTGACGCTTTCCGAACTGCTGAAGGATGGTCCGGTCATCGTTGACTTCTGGGCGACGTGGTGCAAGCCATGCATCAAGGCTTTTCCGGACCTGCAGGAGATCTTTGACAAATACGAAGACTGTGGTCTGACGGTTCTCGCGATCTCGATCGATGGACCTCGTTCGACCTCCAAGGTCGGGGCGCTCATCGCTTCGAAGGGCAACACCTTCGAGGTGCTGCTTGACCCGAGCCAGGCCGTGGCGCGCAAGTTCCACGTGACATCGGTTCCCCGCACGGTTCTGGTGCGGCAGGACGGGACGGTCGCGTGGGCCGTCACCGGCTACCGGCCGACGAACCACGAGGAGCTGGACGCCGCCGTCGCGACGCTCATCCCCGCCGACTGTCCGGACGAGGGAGAAGAGGTAGAGACCGAGGGTGAGACCGTCAACGAGGATGGAGCCGTTGAGTAGACCAGTCCTCCTGGGCGCTGCCGCTGCGACGCTGTTGTTCGCCGTGGCGACGGTCGCTTCGGCCGACGACGGTGCGTGGTCGAGCGGCGCGGTGACCGGTGAGTATCTCTTCGATACGGGGGAGGAGGCGTCCGCCTTCGACGCCCGACTCGAGGTAGATGCCGGTATCGGCCCGCTGACGGTGGGCGCCGTCTACCGCGCCTATCAGCTCTCGATGCCGACGTACAACCCGGCCGGCGTGAACATCCCCGAGTCCGAGATCAAGCACCGCTATGCGGCGCTCGACCGTGACAACCTCCGGCTGCGTGTTGGTCACTTCTACTCGACCTTCGGACGCGGGCTGGCTCTGAGGAGCTTCGAGGATGTCGACCTCGAGTACGACACCGTGCTTGATGGACTCATCGGAGACTACTCGTTCTCCGGCGCTGATCTGACCGCGCTGGCGGGCACCGTCGACGAGCCGCTCTCGGACACGCGGTATCGTAGACACAACGTCCGTGCCATCCGCGCGACCCGCTCGGTCACGAGCTGGCTTGACATCGCCGGGAGTGTTGTCGAACGCGCCTCCGTCAAGGAGGACGACGATCCTCTCGTCACCGAGTCGCTCGGGCGCTCCGAGGACCTGCTTCTCGGCGGTGAGGTGAACGCATGGCTCGGTCCGGTGTCGGTGGCCGCCGAGTACGTCGACCGTCAGGGAGACGACGGCGAACTCGAGATCGACGATATCGAGGGTCATGCGACCTACGTCGCGGCGACGGTCCAGCTCCCCTGGGCGACGCTGTTCGGCGAGTACAAGGACTATGACCGGTTCCAGCACTTCCTGGTCAATCCGCCGACGGCCGTGCGTGAGCATCTGTGGACGCTGATGAACCGCGCGACCTACGAGCCGAAACTCGATGACGAGCGCGGATATCTGGTCGAGGCGACCGTGCCGCTCGGAGAGAGCCTCACGGTTCTCGGCGGAGCATCCGAGGCGCGGAACCACGACGCAGATCTTGCTCACTGGGAGATGTTCGGACAGGCCGACGCGTGGGTCGGCGATACATCGCTCTCAGCCGGAGCCGCATGGTCCCGCGAGTACGAGCTCGGCAAGTTCATCGAGCACAGGACGGCGGGTGCGGAGGTCATACTGCCGTTGCCGTCCGGCCAGCCGATAGAGCTCCAGGTGCAGGCGGGCGAGACGACCGACATCACCGAGACGGTCTCGCTCGACTACCTTGTTGCAATGACGGTCTACACGGCTTCCGGGATCACTCTTGCGTCCGTCGTCGAGGGAACGGACGACGAATCAGAGGACCGGAGCGTGTGGGCGATGTTCGAGGTGAAGAGCCTGCTGGCAGACGATCTTGAACTTGGCGTGTCGGTGGGAAGCGAGCGCGGCGGTCTCAAGTGCTCGGGCGGTGTGTGCCGCGTCGAGCCGGAGTTCTCAGGTGCACGTGTCAGACTGACGACCTACTTCTAGGAGGATGGTTTCGTGAGCAACGGAACGCATCATACGGGCAGCGTCGGTCGGCCGCGTGTCGCCAGACTGCTGTTCGCACTTATCCTCCTGGTCGTCTGGATCGCGGCACAGGGTGGATGTGACTGGTTCAGTGATCCCGTTGCGGTGAACTTTCTGCCGAGCGTGACGATCACGGAGTGTCCTCAGGCGGGCGCGCTGCTCGCCGGTGAGGACACCGTCATCCGATGGGTCGGTACGGACATTGATGGTGACGTGACGAGCTACGAGTGGACGTACGATGACACCGTCACAGGTTCAACGACGGCTGACACCCTTCTCATTGAGGACGTCGGGGAGGGCGATCACGTCTTCGCCGTCGCGGCCGTCGATGATGCGGGTGACGAGGGCGCGCCGGCGACCTGTTCGTTCTCGGCCGGACCGGCCGGTGGCCTGGTCGACCGGAACGTCCTGGTCGAGTTCATGACCGACTTCGCGTGCGTCAACTGCCCGAACGGCGAGGCGGCGCTCGAGAACCTGATGGACGCGTACGGTCGGGACAGACTCTGCGTGGTCGCGTGGCATACGCTGCAGCCGGTCGGGACGCCGGAGACGGCGGCGCGGGAGACCTGGTATCTGGACCACCCCGAGTTCCCGGGCGGCACCGGGCATCCGATGGCCATCTTCGACGGCGGGCGTCTGATCATCGGTGCCACATCGATACCGACGGCGGAGAACGACTACGAGTTCGAGATAGAGCTCCGGCGGGCGGTGGGTTCGCCGCTCTCGATGGAGCTGACCGGTGACCTCACAGCGCGCGCCTCTCTCACCGCGAAGGTCCGGGTCGAGGATGCGCTTCCCGCCGGGACGTACACGCTGAGAACGGTCGTGCTGGAGGAGGATGTCGACTTCGCGCAGCACCTGTTCCCGTTCGTCGGTCGCGACATTCTCGACGACGAATCGTTCACACTGGCCGCAGTCGGAGAGTCCACCGAGGTCGACTACAACGTGACACTCGGCCCCGGATGGAACACGGCGAATCTGGACGCCATCGCGTTCGTGCAGAACGACGACACGCTGGAGATCATCCAGTCGGCGAGGCTCTCGACCTCGCAGCGTCCTTGAGATCAATGAAACAGGAGTGCGGGGGAGAAGGACATAACCGGAGCAGACGACAGGAAGCATGACACGACAGCACGAGAGCAGGAACACTGTCGCCACATTGGGCTGGGCGAAAGGATCCTGAGAGCAGCGCGGCACACGCCGCGAAAGGAGAGCAGCATGGTGAAGCGTATGGCGATCTTTGCCCTCGTGACGGCAGTTCTGCTGACGTCCGCCGTCTCGGCCCTCGCGTCCGACAGGGCCGTTCTGGCGGAGCTCTTTGGATCGACTGGCTGAGGCTATTGCCCGAACGCCCGTGCGGCGTTGGTAGCGCTTCAGCAGGACGAGCTCTCGACCGACGAACTCGTGGTGCTCTACTACCACGTGAGCGACAGCTACGCGAACGGCGACACCTACCAGCGCGCGAGCTATCACAGCGTTGGCGGGATCCCGCACACAGAATTCGACTGTGTGCAGGAGGTCATCGGTGCCGGGACGACCGTTATCAACACATTTCGTCCCATCGTGAATTCGCGTCTGGGCGTGTCGAGCCCCATCGAGATCGATGTCCTGGGCACGATCACAGCGGAGGGGACGCGTGGAACCGTCGGCGGCACGATGGACGTCGTCATCAGAGCGACCGACACGATCGACCTCGGCGATCTCGTTGCCCAGTTCGTTGTCTACGAGGATGTGAGTCTCGCTTACCCGTACACGGTCCGCGACATGCTCATGGCGGAGACGATCGCGGAGGGCACGCTCAGCGCCCCCGGCGATTCGGTCGTATACAACAAGACGTTCTCCGGCGTGACGAACTCGACGAACGACCCGCTCAATATGCACGTGGTCGTCTTCGTCGAGGACCAGTCGCCGCGAGAGGTCCTCAACGCGGCCCTGATGCCCGATCCGTATTCGTTCGAGATGGTGGCTGAGATCCAGGCCGCGGAGATCGACTTCTTCGGCGAGTCCGAGTTCGCCGTCTACTGCACGAACACGGGAACGGCCGACGATACGTACACATTTGACTTCGCCCTCGACTTCCCGGGCGACCCGTACAACTGGGTGGCGAACTACTGCACGACGGACGGCATCTGCTACCTTGGTGCGACGGACATATTCATCGCGGCCGGGGCGACCGAGACGCTGTACGTCCACACCACGGACTACAACGGGTCCCTCGTGGACCACGGCGTCGTATCCCTGTCGGCGACGAGCACGTCGAACGCCGTCTCGTACAGCAAGGACTTCATCACGTTCTGCGAGACGCCGGCGGTCCTCATTGTGGACGACGACGGTCCGATGATGTACGAGACGTACATCCAGGACGCGCTCACCGACGCTGGATACTATCCCTACACGTTCAGTCCGTACACCGACGGCGATGTTGATCTTCCGCTCATGAGCGGTTTCTACGCCACGTTCTGGACGACGGCGAGTCGTGACGCGATGACGATCACGGCGAGCGCCGAGGACGCGATGATGGGGTACCTGGACGGCGGCGGAAACCTCGCGCTGCTGAGCATGAACTACCTCTCGGGCCGGTCGACCAACACGTTCATCGAGGACTATCTCAACATCACATCGTGGACGAATGATACGTCCGGGTTCATCATGACCGGTGTCGCTTCCGACTACATCTCCGACGGCATGTCGCTCGGTCTGCTCGGTGGGCCGATCCCTTACTCCGAGAGCGACTCGTTCGTGACGACGTCCGACGTGATTTTCACGACGGGCAGCGGCAACAAGGCGCTCAAGGTCTCGGAGAACGGCCACAAGATCGTGTTCCTGGCGTTCCCGTTCGAGGACATCAAGGTCGCCGATCCGGACCCGAACAACCAGGTGACGGTTGCCTCGAAGATCATGCAGTGGTTCGGCTTCGACGAGACGGGTGTCGATGAGCCGGGTGCCGATTTCATGAAGCTCGCGCTTCGTCAGAACGCGCCGAATCCGTTCAATCCCGTCACGAACATTCAGTTCAGTGTCCCGGCCAACGCGGGCGCAGTGGAGCTCAGCGTCTACAACGTCAACGGACGGCTCGTCCGCACGCTGGTGGATGCCGAGATCGAGGCCGGACCGCACTCGGTGGTCTGGAACGGTCGCGACGAGGCCGGCAGAAGTGTTGCCACCGGTGTCTACTTCGCGAGGCTCGTGACCGCGGAGGAGACCGATGTGATCAAGATGGCGCTTCTGAAGTAGGGGAGCGCGGAAGAGAGAGCCTGACTCCGCAGCTCGGAGATAGGCGCACAGTTCATCCGTGGGGGCGGGTGGCCGGCGTGCCGGCCACCTGTCCTCGCATGAGAACCTCGTGAAAGGAGATGTTCCATGAGGGTCGCTCAGCTCGCGCTGGCAGGCGTCCTCCTCATCCTGCTGACGCTTCCCGGGACCGCACTTGCCTATCCGCGCGACGACGCGGCCGTTGTCGAGGTGGACATCTTCTCGCGGGCCGACATCCATCGACTCAACGACCTCGACATGGACATCATGAACGTGGTCGATGGGAAGGCGGAGATCGCCGCCATCCCCGAGGAGATCGAGACGCTGTGGGCGAACGGATTCCGTCCCGCCATCACGGTTGAGAACATGGTGGCCGCGGTATCATCGCTCCGTCTGCCGGACCGCGGCGAGTACGTCAGCTACGCTGAGCTGACCGCCGACATGCAGGCCTGGGCGACTACGTATTCGAACATCACCGAACTCGTCTCGATCGGCCAGAGCGTCTACGGCCGCGAGATCTGGGCACTGAAGATCACGGACAACCCGACCGTCGAGGAGTTCGAGGCCGAGGTCCAGTGGATCGGCGCGCATCACGGCGACGAGACCATCAGCATGGCGGTCTGCTACTACATGATCGACTACCTTCTGGAAAACTACGGGACCGACCCCGAGGTGACATGGCTCGTCAACGAGCGCGAGATCACTATCATCCCGATGTTCAACCCGGACGGCTACGAGAACGGCTCGCGGTACAACGGCAACGGGACCGATCTCAACCGCAACTACCTCTGCCCGAACGGGAGCAACGCCGGCTCGGCGTTCTCGGAGCCGGAGACGCAGGCG
>CAZRAD010000073.1:0-13183 GCA_964597945.1 uncultured bacterium | reverse complement strand
GTCGAACCCCATCCGCGGGCCGACGTATGCCCCGCCGATCCCGTAGTTGCCGGTCGACGGCCAGACGAGCGTGTGCTCGCCCGGGGTGATGTCGCCGGTGAGCTGGTGCTCCATGCAGACCGAGTATGTCGCACCGACCTTGTGACTCCGTGTCGGGAAGTCCTTGCTGTAGAGGACCACGATGTTGGCATCGACCTGCGTGAGTTCCTTCGGGAGCACCACGTAGTAGATCCGGCCCTCCGGATTCCGCCACGTGATGTTGTAGAGATTCCAGGGGCTGAGTGGATCCTCCTTCGCCGCCTTGAGAGCCTTCGCGCGGATGTCGGGGTCGATCCGATCCGGATGGAGCATCTCCTCGAATGTCGGTCCGTAGACTCTCTGTTCCGTGCTCATCTGTTTCTCCTCACATGTCGACGTGGATCTCGAGGATGTCCTCATCCTCGACGATGTGTTCGACGTCCACGATCTGGCCCGGGAACTTGCCCGAACCCCAGACGCGGGCGGACTTCAGATGCTCTGCGAACTCACGATGGATCTTGCGTGCCACGTCCATGACGTTGCTGCCGCGCGGCACGATAAACGGCTTCTTCATATCGGCGTCCTTGCCCGGCACCTTGCTGTAGATGCGGATGACGTCGAGCATTTTGAACAGCGCGTCCTGGAGCTCCGGGATCCCCTTGCCGAGCTCCGCGCAGATCGGGTAGATCTCGAACTCGCCGTCGATGATCTCGCGCAGGAACTCGAGGTTCTCCTCGGCCTTCGGACTGTCGAGCTTGTTCGCCACAATAAGGACCTGCTTGACGTTCCTCGGCGGTTCATCCTCCGCCGGATCGTGAACGGGGGAGAGGCGGATGTTCTTCTCCTCGAGCGCCTTCCTCAGGAAGATGAACGCATCGACGCAGTCGTCGGCTGCGAGATCGAGCACGACCAGACCGACGTCGGCGTTCCGGATGATCTCCGGGACCCACGTATCGATGTGGTCGGGCGAGAGCGGCGGGATGTCGACGAGCTGGATGTAGATGTCTCGATACGGCATCATCGCCGGCTGCGGCGCGCGCGTCGTGAACGGGTAGTTCGCGACCTCGGGCGTGGCGTTCGTCGTCGCCGTGACGAGCTGCGACTTGCCGACGTTCGGCGTCCCGATGAGCACGACCTGCGGGGCCTCCTCCTTCGGGATGTGATAGGAGGGACCCGACCTGCCTTTCTTCCGGCCCTGCTGCTGCTCCGCTTTGAGCCTCGACAGACGCCGCCTGAGATCCGCCCGGATGTGGTCCGTGCCCTTGTGCTTGGGGCAGAGCGCCATCATCTCCTGGATCGCGGTGATCTTGTCCTCGGTCGTCGTTGCCGCTCGAAAGCGAGCCTCGGCGTTCTTGTATGGCGGGGGTAGGTTTGCCGGCACTTCTCTGCACCTCCTTGCTCGTAACCTCCTATACTACCGCCCTTTCGGACGGCAGGCAAGCAGGGCGGGGCGCGTTGTGAGACGAGATGTCGGCGGGTTGACCGAGACACGAAGAAGCGCCCCTCTCCGGTGCGGAGAGAGGCGCCGTGCGTGTCCGGCGGGTGGCGACGCATGCCGGCGGGTGACGACGCGTGCCGCCGTCGCTCAGACGGCCGCCACACGCGGGTCGGTCACCGGTACATGGCCTTGATGGCGCCCCATGAGTGCGATTCGACGGGGCTCGAGCCGACCTGATTGGCGTAGTCGGCATCATCGATGTCGCGCGGGTACGCTCCCGCCTCGGCGAGCACGTTTCGAAGGGCGGTCTCCGGGTCCATGGTCGTCACCGCCGGAGCCTCCATCATCGCGCCACAGGTTCCGTCGGCGGGACACGCCGGCGGGAGGATGTTCTCATCCATGTACACGGGCCCCGCTCCGTCGAGAACGAGCGCGTCGGAGACGTCGCTCCCGTCGTCGGGGACGTAGTAGTTACCCACGATGTTCGCGCTCGCCCCGTTGCGAACGCGCGTTCCGTAGTTGCCGGCCCACCCGAAGACGACGTTGTTGACGAAATCGACGAACGCCGTGTCATCGATCTGCGGGTTCCGCTCATCTCCGTGGACGTAGAGATTGTGGTGGAGCGAGATGTTGTAGTTGCGTTCGGCTATGAGTGAGTTCTTCACGGTGTCCGCGATGATGCACCACTGGATCGTGACATCGTGCACGTCCCGACAGATGTCGAGATTGCCGTCTCCGGCCCGGCGGAACGAGCAGTGGTCGATGACGATGTGATGTGCGTAGTCCCAGATGCGGAGATTGTCACCCGTGTTGGTGTCGGGCGCATCGATGACGCGGATGTTGCGGACGATCATGTGGCTCGCACCTTTGAGATCGAGGAGTGCGGCTGTGACACCCGCGTGCGCGGCCGTGATGGTGATGCCCGGATGCGGAGCGCTGGTGGCGTCGATCGTGATGTGGTCGCCCGTGATGCGGAGCGTCGCCTCGAGCTCGATGGTCCCGCCGACGGCGAAGGTCACGTACCGATTCGACTGCGAGACGGCGTCGCGGAGCGTGCCCGGTCCGGAGTCGGCGAGCGATGTGACCGCGTACGGAGTTCCGCCAAGGCCGCCGCTTGTCTCGGTTCCAAATCCCTCGAGCGGTCGATCGGGGAATACGGCCGCGGCCGCGTGCGCCACGGTCAGGATCATCAACACGAAGGCCGTCGTCTTCACGGTTGCGTTCATCGGTCGTACCTCCTCGGGCGGGCGCGCTGCGGAGACATGGAGAGGGGCGCCCGAGCGGTATCACAGGTCGTGTAACGTAGCATGTGCGTTCTGAAACAGCAAGAAACGTACCCCTACAGGCTTGTTCCGCAAGCGGTTTCGCGAGCTTGACCACCCCTCCAGGCGGCACTATAGTGGGTGCACTCACGGGCGTGGAGTGGCCGAGGTTCCCGTGGGCAAAGCACTTACCAAGCAGCGGCTGGGGGAGTTTCTGAGCGACGCGGCGCATAGAGAGCCGGGCGACATCCGCCCCGGCGGACCGATCGGCGTACCCGACCCTCTGCCGGACAGGCCGAGGATCGAGGGGGCGAAGCTGCGCCACGGAGCTGCCTTCTTCGTGATCGGGAGCCTCGCGATCCTGGCGGCCACTCTCTGGCTGACGACCGGTGAGGAGACGTGGCACGGCGTCGCGCGGTTCGGCATCTGGATGCTCGCCACGCTCTTCGCGCTCGCTGCGCTCCGGACCGTGCTTGAGGCGTTGAGCCTGCTCGTCCTGGTCAACGAGACGCAGGAGGCGAGGATCTCACTTCGCGAGGCGGCCGCGTTGACGCTCGAGGGTTTCTTCATCGGGCAGCTCATTCCGGTCAGCGCCGCCGGTGTTCCCTATCAGGCGTTTCTCCTGACACGGAAGGGCGTGCGCGCCGGATGGGCGACGGCCGTCGTGGTCGTGAAGGGGTTCATCCCGCCGGTGTTCTTCTTCTGTGTTCTCGTGGCGACGACCATCCTTGCAATCACCGGGTGGACGGGGTCGGAGGCGTCGCTGACGTTCCTGAAGGTCGTCGGCCCGCTCTCGTCGATTCCGACGCTCGTTCTCGTCAGCCTCCTCGTGATCATGGTGAAGTTCCCTGCGAGATTCGATTCCATCGTCGACCGTCTCGCCGCCGCCGTTGCGCGGCGGATGTCGGGGAGGGCGGCGGAGCGGGTCGAGGAGACGCGCGTGCTCATCGAGGAGGAGTCGCACATATTCCGCGATGCGCTCACGACCATCTGGGGGCGCAAGCGATGGGTGCTGTTCCTCTCGACTGCTCTCCTCATCCTCGCGTTCGTCGCGGAGTTCTCCGTCGGCCTCGTGATTCTCTCGGGGTTCGGATATCGTGGTTCGATCGTCGACCCGCTTCTGCTTCAGAGTCTTCTGAAGCCGATCCTGAGCGCGTCACCGACACCGGGTTCCGTCGCCGTCGGGGAGGGTGGATACATCGGGTTCTTCGCGGCGTATCTCCCATCGCACTTTATCGGGATCGCGCTGGTGCTGTGGCGCATCGTGCTCTACTTCGTTCCGATGTTCGTCGGCGGTCTGCTTGTTGCGAAGCGCATCAAGGGCGGCGGACGGCGCACGGTCCCCCTTGAATCCGCTTGACCATCCTACGGATGCAGGCGTATAGTTTCCGTGGCGTCAGCGAACGGTTGTGACCCGATGAGCGCGCCCAACTCCGTCAGCGCCCGAGGTCGCACGGCTCGCAGGATGGATGCTTGAACCGGGCACCAGTCCTGGTTTCGACCGCCGAGAAGGCGGTTTATAGAGCCCCTGCGGGGGCACGACAGCGATCTCCCCGGGTTGCCCGGTCCATACCGCCTGGCGGAGAGCCTGCCCGCATCCTCAAGGGTCGCACGCCCGTTCGCATACACGCCCAGATAGCCGAAGACCTCGACGCATTCGCGTGAACGCCTGCGCCGCGTCGGAACCCGTGCTTCTACATATGACTCGGCATCGACACCAAGCGTACTGACACCGGCGGCGGACATGGTCAAAGACACCTACGAGATCGAGACGAGAATCGGCGAGCGGACGCGGACCCTGCGTACGGTCGGCGGCCTGTTCTCCAAGGAGAAGATCGCAACGTCGACGCAGCTTCTGCTGAAGGCGATGCGCGTCCGTCCGGGCGACCGGATCCTCGATTACGGTTGCGGCTACGGCGCGGTCGGCATCGTGCTCTCCGACGCAGCGCCGGATCTCGACATCCAGATGGTCGATCTCGACATCCGCGCCGTGCGGATGGCGCAGCGCAACATCCACGCGAACGATATCGAGAGTGCATCCGTCGTGCTCGATCATACCCTCAGCAGATTCTCCAACGGTCACTTCAATATCATCGCTCTCAATCCTCCGGTGGAGGATGGGACCGAGACCATCTTCGAGATGATCGAACGCGCGCAGCCGAAGCTCAGAAACGGCGGCAGTTTCTATCTCGTCGCGAAGGTGCGCAAGGGCGCGAAGAGCTACATGCGGAAGCTCTCCGAGACCATCGGCTCAGCCAAAGTCGTGCTCCGAAGCGGCGGGTACTGGGTCATGCGCGCCGAGCGGAGCGCGGTCTGTTCGCCGGAGGCCGTCGACCTCGGACGGTATGAGCATGTCGTGGAGGACGAGCTCCGGGGGAGACGCTACCGGTTCCACACGTACGCCGGCATCTTCTCGCGGAAGGCGGTCGATGAAGGCACGCGCTTCCTCATCGAGACGATGGAGATGCGACCCCGCCACAGCGTCATCGATGTCGGGTGCGGGTACGGTCCTATCGGCATCGCCGCGGCGCACGCCGCGTCGGTCGGCCGCGTCGTGATGGTCGACTGCAACGCGCGCGCGATCGAGTACGCGGAGACCAACATCCGAGAGCACCATCTCCACCACGCGAGAAAGAACGGCAAGCCCCGCGTCGAGGCCGTGCTCGGCGACCGGTTCGATGCCGTCATCGGTGAGCGCTTCGACCGTGTCCTCTCGAACCCGCCGTTCCACGCCGGGAACGATGTCCTCTTCCCGCTCGTCGAGGACGCCCGAGAACACCTGCGCATCCACGGCCGGCTCTATCTGGTCCTGATGCGCTACGCTGGCGTTCAGCGCCACATGCGCAAGGTCTTCGGCAACTGTCACATGGCCGCCGACAACGGGAAGTACGTCGTCCTGATGTCCGAGCGGACGATCTAGCTCCGGCTTTCCCATCCCCCCTCAGACATCGCGAACAACCCCTATTAGTGGCCCTTTTGCCGTTGACCCGCCTTCGAGGCCGTGCTACGCTCGGTGGTCGTGATTGTTGCCCCGGGGATTGGGCCCGGGAGTTGTCGGAGGTAAGACCTAACGCAGATGGAGGAAAAAGCATGGCCGAGTCCGTTGCCGCCTTCATGGAGATGATCAAGGCGAAGAACCCGGCGCAGCCGGAGTTCCACCAGGCGGTCCAGGAAGTTGCCGACTCGCTCTGGCCGGTTCTCGAGAAGCGTCCCGAGTACCGCAAGGCCAAGATTCTTGAGCGTATCTGCGAGCCCGAGCGCGTCATGATGTTCCGCGTCCCGTGGGTCGACGACAACGGAGACGTCCAGGTCAACCGCGGTTTCCGCATCGAGATGAACAGCGCCATCGGCCCGTACAAGGGCGGCCTGAGATTCCACCCGAGCGTGAACCTCGGCATCCTCAAGTTCCTGGCCTTCGAGCAGGTCTTCAAGAACAGCCTGACGACGCTGCCGATGGGCGGCGGCAAGGGCGGTTCGGACTTCGATCCCAAGGGCAAGAGCGACAACGAGGTCATGAGCTTCTGTCAGAGCTTCATGCAGGAGCTGTTCCGCCACATCGGTCCGAACACCGACGTTCCCGCCGGCGACATCGGCGTGGGTGGTCGTGAGATCGGTTTTCTGTTCGGTATGTACAAGAAGCTCCGCAACGAGTTCACCGGCGTCCTGACGGGCAAGGGTCTGAACTGGGGCGGCAGCCTCATTCGTCCCGAGGCCACCGGCTACGGCGCGGTCTACTTCGCGGCCGAGATGCTCAAGACTCGCGGCGAGAGCCTCGAGGGCAAGACGTGTCTGGTCTCGGGCGGCGGCAACGTTGCCCAGTACACGACCGAGAAGATCCTGGACCTCGGCGGCAAGATCGTCACGCTGTCCGACTCCGGCGGCTACATCTACGATGACGAGGGCGTCGACCGCGACAAGCTCGCCTTCCTGATGGAGCTCAAGAACGTCAAGCGCGGTCGCATCAAGGAGTACGCGGACAAGTACCCGAACGCCGTGTACACGCCCGTCGACAAGGCGCTGGACTACAACCCGCTCTGGAACCACAAGGCCGACTGCGCCTTCCCGAGCGCGACGCAGAACGAGATCAACGCCAAGGACGCGCAGAACCTCGTCGACAACGGCGTCTACGTCGTGTCCGAGGGCGCCAACATGCCGACCGTGCCGGACGGCGTCGAGATCTTCCTCGCGAAGAAGATCCTCTACGGTCCCGGCAAGGCCGCGAACGCTGGCGGCGTTTCGGTGTCCGGTCTCGAGATGAGCCAGAACAGCCTCAGATACTCGTGGAGCCGCGAAGAGGTCGATGAGAAGCTTCACGGCATCATGAAGGCCATCCACAAGGCTGCCTACGAGACCGCCGAGGCGTACGGCACTCCGGGCAACTACGTCAACGGCGCCAACATCGCCGGCTTCATGAAGGTCGCCGACTCGATGATGGACCTGGGTTCTGTTGGCTAGGAAGCACTGAACGGTTCGCCGAAGCCGGCGGACGGGATGTACATGCGAAGCGGGGCCGGCGATGTCGCCGGCCCCGCTTTGTATTGATCTCGGGTGGCGCTAGCTCTTCTCGTCGCCCTTGTCCGGGAGCACTGTCTTCCCCGGCTTCATGATGACGCCGAAGCTGCTCCGGCTGTTGACGACGATCTCGAGTTCATCGTGCACTCGCAGGTGCCGCACGTGTTCTGATCCGCTCTCGGGGTTCTGCGCCATGAGCCACTCGCCGTCGAGATGCGACGATGGGCCCTCTGCGCCGAGCGTGAAGTAGCCGATCCCGAACGACGTGATGTTCTGGAAGAAGTGCGTCCCCTGGCTCGGCTCGACCGTGATGCCCTCCATCTGCGTCTCGACGATGCACCTGGCGCCCGAGATGTGCGACCACGTCACCGGGATGCCGAGCCAGTGGTCGGCGCTGCCCCAGCGACCCGGCCCGATGAGCAGATAGGGGCGCCCCTCATCCCTGAGCCGGCGGTTGAGTTTCCCGACCTCGTCGGCGATCTCCACCGTCTTCGCGCGGTCGAACGTGTCCGGCCTGACGAAGACGATGTCGCGGATATCTTTGAGCTGCCCGTGCCCGAGCGTGCTTCCGGAGATGCAGATGGTGTCCTCGGGATGGATCTCGTCGAGCTCGATCTCCTCGGTCGACACATCGAAGACGAGCGGCCGGATCTGAAGAAATGTGAACTCGTGCGGGACGCCCTCCTCTCGCGAGAGATCCACGGCGAATTCGATCTCGACGTGCGTCGAGAATCCGGCCTGCCCGATATCGAGCAGGAAGGCCAGGACCTTCGGAAGCGGGAAGGCGTCACCCGAGAGCACGCCCGCCATCGTCACGAGCTTGACGCCGTCCCGATAGACGCCCTCGTAGACACGGTCGTTCTCGGGCGAGTACGTCGACCCGACCGGCGCGAGCGTCTCGTGCTCCATTGCCGCCTTCAGATCCAGGAGCGCGAGGTTCGAATCCGCCTCGATGAGTGGCTCGTGCACGGGCGCCGGTTTCGTCATGTCGAGTGCGAAGAACTCGCGCTGCGCGTTCTCGAGATACGCCTGTGTCGAGCTGAACTGGAAGAGACGTCTCGGTTGGACGGGGGAGAAGCGGATGCACTTCCCGCCGTCGACGACCATCCTGCCCATCCCGAGCACGGCCGAGGCGACGCCGTCCTCCGGCTTGAGCCCCTTCACTGGGTAGTAGTCGTAGGAGCGCGCGACACCGGCGATGTCCGGATAGAGATAGTCCCCGTGCCGCCGTCCGGTCACCTGCTGGACGACGACGGCCATCCGCTCGTCCTCGAGCCGATTCGGCGTCGATTCGATGTAGCTCTTTGAGTCGGCACAGTAGGTGGAGGCGTAGACAAGCCGGATGGCGCGGCAGAGCTCGCCGAGCCGAACATCAATGTCCGGATCGCTGTTCGGCAGCATGTAGGTCTGATAGATCCCCGCGAACGGCTGGTACGATGAATCCTCGAGAAGACTCGAGGAGCGGACCGCGAGCGGATAGGTGACGCGCTCGAGAAACGTCCGCAACTCGTCGCGTGTCTCCTGGGGGAGTCTCGCCCCGAGGAACGCGTGGCGGATGGTGGTATCATCGGCGTCCGAGAGCGCCAGAAACGACAGGTCGTTATCCTCCATGAACCGCTCGAAGATGTCGGTCGCGACGACCGTCGTCGGCGGGACGCTGATCCGCACTCCCCGGATGCTGTGCTCGACCTCGTACTCGCCGATGAGCGAGTTCATGAACGCGAGACCACGGCCCTTGCCGCCGAGCGATCCGACGCCGATGCGTGTGAACGCGCCCTCCTCATCGAAACTGTCGCTGTAGAACTCCTGCACCAATCCCGCGCGCGCGCGGGTTCTATACTCCTTCACGGCGCGCAGAAGATACGTACGAAGCTCCACAGCCGTCTTGAACTCGCTGACGCTGATCGGTCGGATGGCCTTGGCGAGATCGAACTCCGTCCGCGCCATGAGCCACATCGAGAAGTCGTTCCGTCCGGCGTGGTACATGATCGACTCGTCCGGCACCTCGTTGAGTGCGGACACGAGCTGCTTGAGATTGCCGGCCGTGGCGACGATCTCGCCGTTCGGCATCCGGAAGACGAAGTCTCCGAATCCGAGATACGTCCTGAGGAATTCGCGCACCTCGTGGAGCAGCGTCGGCGAGCTCTTGTTGACGAACGTCGCTCCGACCTCACGTGCGACCTCCTCGTTCTCCGGTTCGTTCGAATGGAGAAGCATCGGGATATCGTCGCGGTCGGAGTGGATCGCGCGGATGAGATCGGCGCCGGCGCCCGCGTCGCATCTGCCGTTGTGCGGGAATCTGGCATCCGTCATCACGCCGAGGATGTGGCCGCGGTGCTTCCGGTAGAGCTGCTCGGCCTCCTCGTACGTAGCGGCCAGGAGCACCTTCGGCCGCGCCCGCATCCTGAGGAGGCGCTGCATCCGGTTGACGCCCTCGCCCATCAGCGTCTGCGTCTGCTGGACGATCTCCGTGTAGAGCATCGGAAGGAAGACCGAGTAGAAGTGCACCGAATCCTCGACGAGGAGGATGACCTTGAGCCCCGAGATCGCCGTGTCCGGCTCGACATTGAGATGGTCCTCGATCCACTTGATGATCGTGAGGAAGAGCCTGGCGTCGCCGAGCCAGACGAAGATGCGGTCGACACCGAAGTGGTCGTCGCGCGCCTCAAGCAGCGCGAGCTCGCGCGTGTCGTAGGCGAGGAGAACGACCGGGAGCCCCGGCGCGATCTCCTTCAGCTGACGGCCGAACTCAAAGACATCCATCTCGCCGACACGCGGCATCGTGATCACCAGGTCCGGCGGCTCCCGCCTGACCACGGCTATCGCCTCCTCGGCGGTCGAGACCCGCGAGAAGGCCGGGGCCGACGAGAGATTGAGCTCCTGGTACTCGGAGAAAAGCATCTCCCCGAGATTGCCGTCCTCCTGAAACGTGAAGGAGTCGTAGAGGCTCGAGACGAGGAGAATATTGTGAACGCGTCTCTGCATGAGCGAGGAGAACGGAACGCGTCTGCGTCCGCTCGTTCCGGCGATCTCGGCGAGAGTCTTGTACTCCATGAAGGCCTTTCCCGGGGCGGCGTCCCGGCGTTCCCGGTGTGGCGGGGTCGTCGCAGAGGTCGCCCCGGGGCAAAGCGCCCCGGGACGCCTCAAGCGGGTCGTGCTAGTTCCGGACCGGCGAGAGCGAGTGCACGACCTTCGTCAGCAGGATGAGCGAGTTCTTCGGCGACGTGAGCGTGTCGTACGCGCGCTTGAACTCGTCGTAGGCCTCGACGGGAACAACCTGCTCCTTGATCGTCACCGTCCGGCTCCAGAAGATCGTTTGGCGCTCCGGACTCCACGTGCACGTGAGCTCGAAGTCCGCGTAGTCGGTCTCGATCAAGACCGGGTCCGGCATGTGCGCGACCGTGAGCGTCCTCGGGACGAGGATCTTCGTCTCGGTCGTCTCTCTCGCCTCGCACTGGTTGTCGAACGGGAGCTCCCGCTCCGCGAGCGACGGTATCACGCCCATCGATGCGAAGCCATACGGGTACTCCGGCACGCGACAGATCATCATGTCGCCCTGAACGACCGCGAAGTCGGGCGCCTCGACCGTCTGTCTGACCGCGACGACCTCCATCAGATCCGTGAGGTCGGAGTGCGAGTGCTGGGCCGAGAGGGCACCCTGCGAGAGCGCACCCGCGGCCTGATCGAAGTACTTCTCCTCCTCGGATGGTGTGGCGTCCTTGAGCGCGCGCCGCGCTCTCCGGTCGAAGTACCCGCGCAGCTCGCAGGTCACCCCGACCTCCGCTGCGCCGTCGTCGCTCAACTGAACCGAGAGGGACTTGAAGGCACGGTTGTCCTCCGGGTCGAACTCCGGGATCCGGACAAGCTCGCCCGTCCCGTCCTCCAGCACCACGAGGGCCATGTTGCCGCGTCCCCAGTGGAGATGCGTGTACGCGGCATCGTCGAGCCTCGGATCGAGGAACCTGTACCCGTCCTCGGCCGGGAGGGCGACGATGAGCTGGTCGAACTGTCTCAGCGTCGGCACGTCCTCGATGAACGTCGAGCGCAGGTTCCGCGTGAGCGCCGGATAGGCATCGATGCCCTGCGACCGGAGCATGCTGACAAAGAGAACGACCTGGTCGCGGGAGTCGCCGTACAGATTTGCGAGCACCGCGCTCGCATCGTTCGGCTCGTATCCGGCGATGCCGAGGCTGAGTCCGATGTACCGGACGTTCGTTGCGACGTCAAGGAAGAGCTCGCGCGTCTTCTCCTCGTCGTCCGCGAGCCCCTCCACGATCCCGGCCGCGTGTTCCGCCACGGGGCCAGTCGTCTCGACGTGCGGGTAGAAGCGGCCCGCGAAGAACGCCGCGGCTTCGCCCCAGGACTCGTACGAACTGTAGAGAAGCTTCGGATAGAGCTCGGTCCTCGCCAGCGTATGCTCCTCGAGCGTGACACCCGGGACGTCGCGCACCTCCCAACGTCCGGTGCGCTCGCGGACGTCGCCCTGGAAGCCGATCCAGCCGGGGACGAGCTCCGTCGTCAGTTTCATATCGTCCGGAGCGTCGATGCGGATCTCCTTGTGGGCGATCGGGTCGGCCCCGGCGAAGTGCTCGATGCCGGATACGTGACCGTCGGGCGTCGGTTCGCGCGTCTCGAGGAGCTGGAGCTCCATCGTCGCGTCGCGCCCGGCGACCGGGAACGAGATGACCTTCTGCAGAACGTTGGCGTAGATCGATGCACCCTCGAGGAACGCCGGCGTAACGTCATTAACGGCGTCCTCTTCGACCTCGACCGTCCGGCCCGTCCGCCGGACCGTCACACCCTTCACGAACTCGATGGTCTCGCTGTCGCTGTTGTAGATGTACGAGTCGTTGCTGTACTCCTCGCGCCCCATGAGCGTGAGGACCTTCGTGAGCTTGTTCCATTTTGCCTGGTAGCTGCCGTCCTCACCGATCTCAACGAGCTTCTGGATCTTGAGGAAGACGGCGGAGGCATCCGGATGTTCCTCGAGGCCCGGAGCGTCCTCGATGAGCTTCTCCACGTCGGTGTCGATCCACTGGTCGCCCCACGCCGCCGTCGCGATGAGGGCCAGTGCGGCGAGTATGATGGTCAGGCGCTTCATCTAGCCCTCCTCTCTCTTCAGAACGACCTCTCCACGCATCGAACGGCTCGCGAGTCGCGACGCCTCCTTCATGGCGCGGTACTCGACCGGCGTGATCTCGAACGCGTCCACGCCGAAGACCTTCGCGTAGGACACGGCCGGCACGCCGTCGTTCTCCTCGGGCGGGATGAACTCATAGGAGATCGACAGACTGATCGGTCCCTCGTGGTAGTCGACGACATCCGGGAGGCTCTCGACCACGTAGCCGGTCGGAATCTCGATCCGTCCGCGCTCCGCCAGCCCGATCGATGTCCCGATGGCGAGTGAATGCTCGCGCGTCGGCAGGTTCGTCAGCCGGCCGACCAGCAGACCGGAGAGGAAGTCGAACGCTCCGGTCGCCGAGGGGACCCGGAAGAGAACGTACGGGTCGGCCTGGAGCGCGTAGTCGTCGATGCTGTAACCGATGGTCGCCGTCCACGGCTCGTAGAGGTCGGACTCGTCGCTCAGCGAGAACTCCGTGAGCTCGGCGCCCGGGTAGATGCCCTGGACGGACTCGGTCCAGATCTGCTTCATCTGTTCCTCGTTCGTCGTGTCGGCGATCTGTCTGAGGACCATCTCGTAGATGCCGCGGCCCGTGACGACGGCGGAGCCATGGATCCCGCCGTCGCTGTCGAGCACGCCGGTCTCCGTGATATCGCCCGAGTTGACCTCGGCGGGTCGGTGCGGGACCTGTCGGATGTCATCACCCTCGGGTGTGAGGTGGAGCACCCAGCGGTCGCCGACGTAGCTCGCGTCGATCTCGCGGTGGTGCTCGATGGTCGGGTCGAAGTACCGGTAGCCGCCCATCTCATCCTCGATGGCGACGATGCCGTG
>CAZRAD010000072.1:0-13316 GCA_964597945.1 uncultured bacterium | reverse complement strand
CAACCGACCGGGCTGCTCACACAGGAAGTCGTCCGCGAGAATGAACGGGTCGGAACAGTTCACGTCGATACCCGTCTCGCCGAGGTCCGGCAGCTGCTCCCACTTCCACTCACCGGGCTGACCACCGTCTTCGATTAAGACCATGTAGTCCTCGACCTCTCCGTCGATCGCTGCTCCGTCGAAGTTGAGGCCGCCCGTTGAGCTCATGCGGATCCGCGCATAGGTCTGGCCGACCGTGGCCGACGCCGGCACTGTGAAGTTGATCGGCGTGATGGTCCCCGCCGGCACCCAGACGCTTGTCGCGATCTGGTCACCCGCCTCGGCCCAGCTCCCGTCGATCCCGAAGTCCATCCATGCGTCGATGTAGCCGCCGGCGCTCGACGCGACCATGTCGATGTACATCGTCGCGCCCTGCCCGGTCATCATCGGCATGGAGAACGTCACGCCGTCCTCGTCCGGGGAGCCGTTGATGTCATCGCCGTCGGCGAACATCGTCGGCTGTCCGTCGAGCTCGCCGTCGATGAGCTGGCCCATCTGGTATCCGCCATAGAACGGATGCATCGCGCCGTTGCTCCCGATGACCGTCGGATAGGTCGGGTCGGGCGCGTCACCGAAGTCCTCGCCGATCGGGGTGTCGCCCGAGATCTCGAAGGCGAGATCGATCGAGTCGAGAGCCCACGGGTGATCGACCGGGTAGACAAGCTCCTGCCAGACGCCTTCGTACGGCTCGCCGCCGATCGCCCACGCCGCGTCGTCGTTCCAGTGACTGGTCGTCGAGATCCATCCGAAGTACTTGTCCTGCTCCATCGGATGGGCCTGCACGTCGAGCCAGTACACGATGGGCTCGGCCTCCGTGCCCTGCTGGACGAACGTCCATTCCTCATCCAGCGTGAAGCAGTACTTGTAGACGACCGCGCAGCAGGGGAACCAGGCGCCACTGCCAGGTGACAGCCACCACTTGTAGACGCCCCAGTCCTCCTCGATCGTGAAGTCGCCCGGCAGGAACTCGCGATACCACAAACACTCGCCCGGCATGCTGTACCAGCCGTTCGGGTTCTCATCGGCCGGGATGTCGGCGTGGATGCTCAGCGTGAAACCGACGTTCGTGGCATTCATGAAGGGGGGCTCGTCGTGCGCCCAGGAGCCCCAGATGCAGATGTCCGTCAGCGGACCGGTGTCCGTGCACAGGAAGTCATCGGCGAGAACGTACGGCTCGTCGCCGTTGTCGCAACATTCGACATTGACACCCGTGTCGTTGTAGTCGGGGCCCTGCGCCCACTTGAACGTTGCGGCCGCCGGAGCGGCGAGCGCGACGACAAGCGCTGTCACCATCAGAAGTCTGGACCAGTTCATCGTTCCTCCCGCGGAAGCGATGGTGGTGGTTGTCGCGCCGCACAAGGCCGCGAGCGGCCCCTCCTCCGGCGGCGCACGTCGATCCATCACGGAGAGACTCCTCCCATCTCTCCTCTGAAATCACCCTCGTGTCATCCATTATCGGTCAGCAATTGTTGTTTGGCAGGATTGTACCACAGAAATGCCGTTTCGGCAAGATGCATGAGCGAACCCGATACCGCTGTGGACCGGACGCGCAGAAAGCCCGGCAGCTCCCGCCGCCGGGCTTCCCTGACTTCGTCTCCGCTCGATGATGCGCCTGCAGCAGCAGAGGCGCCCTCCGCTGCGAGAGTGCTACTTGAGCAACAGCATCTTCTTCGTCGACGTCTCATCCCCCGCTGTCATGCGGTAGAAGTAGACGCCGGTCGCCATCTCATCACCATTGACGTCGGTGCCGTTCCACGTCACGGTCCGAGCGCCCTCCGGTTCGGGGCCGTCGACCAGCGTCGTCACGAGACGTCCCTTCACATCGAAGACCTCGATGGTCACGTGACCGCCGCCCGCCGGAACGTCGTAGGCGATCATCGTCATCGGGTTGAACGGGTTCGGTGCGTTCTGCCAGAGCGAGTGCCGGCTCGGCACGACGTCATCCGGCACACCCGTCCCGTATGTCATGTCCAGACGGAACGCGAGGTCGATCGACTGCCCGATCCACTCGTGCTGCGGCGGGTAGATGAGTTCTTCCCACGGACCGAAGTACGGCTCGAGGCCCATGCCCCAGACCGCGTCATCGTTCCAGTGGTCGGTCGTCGTCTTCCACCCGAAGCGCGCCTCGAAGTCGAGCGGTCTCGCCTGGACGTCCAGCCAGTACACGATGGCCGAGTCCGGCGTGCCGACTTGGTGGAACGCCATCTCCGGTGGGATGTCGAACGAGTACTGCCAGCACGTCCAGTCACCCGGCATGACGTATACGTCGGGCGGGTCCATCCATCCCTCGACGATCTGGTCCGCGTACATCTGGTAGTTGAACTCGCCCGGCGCGAACTGATGAATCCACAGAACCTGGCCCGGCATGCTGTACCCGGTCGGGCTCTCCCAGGCGGGGATGTCCTCGTGGATGCTCAGGATGAACTCGATCGCCGCCGGATCGTTGCCGAACGGCAGGTAGTCGGTCTGCCAGGAACCCCAGACGTCGATGTGTGTCAGTCTGCCGGGAGCCTCGCAGAGGAAGTCATCCGCGAGGATGAACGGGTCGCTGCAGTTCACGTCGATGCCTGTCGTGTTGAGATCCGGAAGCTGCTCCCACTTCCACTCCTCGAGACCGCCGTCGATGAGAACCGTGTGGTCCTCGACCTCGCCATCCAGAGCCCAGCTCGTCGGCGGCAGTCCGCCGGTCGAACTCAGACGGAACCGGGAATGCGTGATCCCGGGAACAGCCGTCGCCGGGACCATGAAGTTGAAGGCGGTGGCGACGCCACCCGGCGCCCAGACGCTCGCGAGGATCTGGTCGCCCGGCTCGAGCCAGCTGCCGTCGTAGCCGAAATCGACCCACGCGTCGATGTAGCCGCCGAGCGCGCTGCCGGTCATGTCGATCGAGACGCTCCCGATGGTCCCCGGCACGAGGCTGGCCCCGAAGATCACGCCGTCCTCGTCGTCCGTCGTCATCAGGTCGTCGCCCGTTGCGGCGGCATCCGGCTGCCCATCCTGCTCGCCGTCTATGAGTGAACCCATCTTGAACCCGACCGTGAACGGATGGAACGCACCGCCGTTCGCGGCGTAGGTCGGGTACGGCGGATCCGGCGCGTCGCCGAAGTCCTCGCCGATCGGGTCGTCCGCCAGCGCCGGCATCGCGACAGCCAGCACGAGCGCGAACACGAAGAGAAGTCTGGACCAGTGCATTGTTCCTCCCGCAGAACTGCTGCCCGGTGGTGACTTGTGCATCATTGTAGTATCAGCATCGTATCGGTCTGTTTCGCGCAACGAGACGAATTATAGCATAACTTGTACCATGTGACAAGCAGACAGTCTGTGTGCCCAACCGTCGGCGGAACACCGGCACTAGTTGCTGTCCTCCGTCCTGCGGTCCTCAAGTGAGCTGCGCGGAGTCAGCCCCTCCTGCGCCGCCACGCCACGCTCCTCTCTATAGAGCGACTTCACCATCCCCCAGCTTGTCCCCTCCACAGGCGATTCACACGGCGCGTAGCAGTTCACGCTCACGTAACCGATGTAGGCACCCCATGGGTTGACTGTGTGGAGTGCCTGCGACTCCTCGCACACGCCGCTCTGGTAGTCGTAAACGGAACAGAAGTACGGGTCGACGAACAGGTTGTCGCCCGCGTACGTCGGCAGGTCGTCGCCACCGGCGTTCCCGTATACGATACAGTGGTTGATGACACCTGACGTGCCGCCAGAGACCCCGCTGCCCTGTGTGCTGAACGCGATGATGCTGTTGGTCAGATCCGGCGCAATGGGGGAACCATGGAACTCCACCGCCGCACCGCCTCCGGCACACGAGTTGAGGACGACGTTCATGCGATAGATCCGGGGCTCCCCGCGGTAGCAGCGAGCCGCTCCGCCTGCAACCGAGGCAGCGTTGCCCCAGACGTGGTTCATGTCGAAGAACGGGGCGCCGTAGGCAGTTGCGATCGCGCCTCCGTAGTCCGCAGTGTTGTCCTCGAAGCGGGAGTAGCGAACGACCGCGTCTGACCGGAGCAGCTTGACCGCACCTCCGAATTCGCCGTCGCACAGCTGGAAGGAGCAGTACTCAATGATCGGACTGGCGTCCTGGCACAGAATGGCGCCGCCGCCGTCCTCGGAGAAGGCGCGGGCCGACCCGTTGATGATCGTGACCCAACGGATGCGCGTCGATGTGTCGATCTGGTCGCTCGTCAGTTCGAAAGCGCGCCCCATACCCTCGCAGTCGATGATGACGGATCCCTCCCCCTCCAGCAGGATGTTCTTGTCACCGAAATCGATGTCCCGGTTATCCTCCCCTGCGTACGTCCCCGCGGCAACCTGGATCGTGTCGCCGCTTGCCGCCGCCTGCACCGCAGGCTTGATGGCCGTGAAGTCGCCGCCACCTCCGATATCAACATGGTACACCATCGGGCAGGCCGTGTGCGACATGAGCACAACCACGGTCAGCCCGGCCGCCGCGACTGCTGACGAACGTATCACGCTCACTCCCTTCGCTGACAGACACCGTGCCAGTGTTGCTCCTCGAACCGGCTACAATTGCCCTACTCTCCATCCTCCGTCCTGAAGTCCTCAAGCGAGCTGCGCGGAGTCAGCCCCTCCTGCGCCGCCACGCCACGCTCCTCCCGGTACATCAGACCGGCCGTCTCGGGCATCCCGTAGAGCTCGGGGTGCCTGTACGTCCCGATCTCAAGCGACGGCTTGTCCTGCACGACGTCCATGCGGTGTGCGACAGCGTACGCGTCGTGCCGCACGCCGGTGACCTGCCACGACACCTTCATCCCCGGCGTTCCGCCTGCGATCGCGAACGCGCCGCCGGCGATCTCCTCGGCAATGAAGACCGGCGCGTGCGCACCTATGCACGTGAGCTGGTACCGGAACTCGCCGTTGACGGCCTCGAACCAGTCGGGCATCGTGACGCGCGCCTCTCCCCGATCGTCCAGTACGACCACGCCGTCGTAGACGTTCTTCATCTCGTCGCTCTCGACGCACGCGTGCGTCAGGTACTTGTTCGCGGGATCGAGCGGGTGGTCGATCTTGAACATCTTCGCGTCGGCGGTCAGTGTCCCCTCGACCACGACGTTGCCTGTGAAGTAACCCGCGTACGCGATAGCGGTGCTCGCATGCGCGAGGAGACCGTAGTTGTACGTGCCGCCGCCGGTAGCCCGAGCCAGGACGCCGACGTGCTCGAGACTCCCGCCGGGTGTATCAGCTACGCCCCAGGCTCCGATATACCCTCCCTCGAACTTGCCGCCAATGCCGCCGTCGATCGCCTGGACGTACTTGCCGTAGACGGCCACGCCGTCCTCACGAACACCGGTATCCGGGCACTCGACGTGGAGCACGTGTGCGCCGTTCTGCGCGTAGACCGTCGAGACCTCGGCGACGCGGTCCCCGTAGTAGTCGACGAGCAGCTGACCGTTACTGATCTCGACGAGGTCGGTCAGATAGGCTCCCCTGCTGCCGATCATGCGGCCGTTCCCCATCACGTAGAAGGCGGGTGCCCCGCCGCGGTCGAGACTGAGCAGCACCGACCCGTCGGGCGAACCGAAGGGGATCTTCACCGAGAGGGCAACATTGCCCGGGTCCGGAATCGACGTGCGCTCGATCACCGCGACACGCGGCGTGGCGTCACCGTGCGTCACGTAGAGCGCTTCGTTGGGCAGGTTCGACACCACATCGAGCTGCGCAGCCGGTGTGGTCGTGCCGATTCCAACCCGCCCACCGAGTGTCGGATAGACGTCTCCATTGCCGTCGATGGTCCAGTCGCCGTCGTCGCCGCCCGATGGCGCAGGCTGCCAGGTACCGTAGCCGGTCGCGTCCGCAGTGAGGACATGCCCCGGTACGGCGCTTCCGCCGAGCCGAAACCCGACCATATCGACGGTCCCGTCGGTCCAGATGCCCATCCCGCCGGTGAAGTAGCCGGCATAGCCGTCGCCGTGCGCGTGCGCGGCGAGCGCGTGACCGATCGTGTATGATTCTGCGACCAGCGCCTCTTCCGACCCCTCGGAGACGAAGTGACCGCCGCGCGCTCCGATGCCGCCGACACCGTAGACGGCCGTCGAGAGCGCCGGCATGTCGAACGGATCAGAACCGACCATGAACCCGCCTGCGCTTCCACCGACGTTCTGCGCGCGCACGCAGAAGTCGTCCAGCGAACCGTTGCTGAGGTCGGCCGCCATCCTTCCGCCGGTCACGACATCAAACGCGCCGTCCGGCGAGGAGGTTCCGATTCCAACATCGCTGTTCGTATAGACGACCGGCCCGTCGATGTTCCAGTCGTCATCCGAGGCGCTCAGCGCCTCGTCGGCGTATGCCGCATGGAACGCATACGGCGCGGAGGTGAGCCAGTGACGCGGCGCCATCTCGGACTCGCCCTCGACCGCGATCCCAAGAGAGTACGGAACCGCGAAATCGACGGCACCGCCGAACGACACGGACGATCCCAAATGGACACTGAACAGCCCTTCTGAGAGTGCGACTGTCTGCGTCTCCTCCCAGAGCGGTGCTCCACCGGTGTCCACGTCATAGAGCCGGAACGTGATGTCGTACGACCCGTCCGGAAGTGGAACACCGAGTTCGTCCCTGAGAACACCCTGATAGCTGATGGTGTACGGCACGTCCGCCATCGCTCCCGCGCCGAGCGCGAACGCGAGTACGACGGCCGCGATTGCTGTCGCCTGTCTCATGGTCCGTCCCTCCCCCCCGGCCGAGCCGGGCGCGTCAGACCCTCTTCTTCCTGTCCGTACTCCGGCTCCGTCCCGGACCCGGAGTGTTGCGCTACTCTCCGTCCGTCGGGTCGAACGGTGGACGTGGCTCGATCTCGACAGACGTGTTGCTCAGGATCGGTCCCCGACCACTCTCGTAGTCGACTCCTGCGCTCAGGGGCATCCCGTAGGCCTCGGGCTGCATGTACTTCCCGATCTCGCGCGCCGACTTGTCGACCTCGACGACGAGGCGGTGCTCGCGAGCTGCCGGGTCGTTCCGCACGCCGGTTACCATCCAGGAGACCTCCATCCCGGGGTCCCCTCCGGCAATGACGAAGACGTTGCCGCTGATCTTCTCGGCGACGTAGAGGTTCGGCCCTGGCGCGCCGATGGCCGTGAGCTGGTAGCGGAAGTTCGCGTTCAACGCTTCGAACCAATCGGGAAGCTGCACGCGTGCCCGGCCGCTCTCGTCGAGCGTGACGTTGCCCGCGTACATGTTGGCCATCTCGTCGCTCTCGACGCACGCGTGAAGCAGATACTTGTTCGCAGGGTCCAGCGGGTGGTCGATCTTGAAAGACTTGGTCACGGCGGAGAGTGTCCCGTTCACATGCATGTCGCCGTAGAAATAGCCGGCGTAGATATTGGCAGCGCCCGAGCCTGACCCGTAGACGCCATAGTTCATACCAGTGCTGCCACCGGCAGTGCCGTAGACGCCGTAGTGCGCATACTCGCCGCCGACGCTCATTGCCTCACCGTAGACACCTCTCCATCCACCGGTAAAGTAGCCGCCGATGCCGTAGTCGGTTGACTGAACGTATGTCCCCCGCACGGCCGCCCCGTCCATCGTCCCGCTCTCGTCCGTCGCCATGACATACAGCACCTCAGTCGCGGTCGGATCAGCCACGGTCATCTCCGCCACCGGACCGGCAACATCCGAGACGATGAGCCGTCCGTCGGCGATGGTGACATCGTCGGCGAACGAAGCCCCGCTGCTCGACACGACCTGACCATTGCCCTGAACCTGGAACGCGGGAACACTCCCCCGCTCGCACTCGATGAACTGGAAGTTGTCGGGTGACCCCGACGGCGCGGTGATCTGGAGAATATCGTTCTGCCCCACCGGCACCGATGTTCTGGAGATGTCGGCCACCTGTGCTGCGCCCCCGGTATGTCTGGCGGTGAAGGCTCTCGCAGAGACATCATCGGTCTCGACCTCGAGTTTCGACACCGGCGTGGCCGCACCGATCCCGACCAAGCCGGAATTCCCGGCGAGCAGATTGTCGCCGTCGAGGATCCAATCGCTATCGGAGCCACCTGCCGGCTGCCACGTCCCGACGCCGTCCGAGTCGGATGTGAGAACGTATCCCGGCGACGAGCCACCGAACATCCGGAAACTGCCGACGTCCGCCTGATACTGAACCTGGATACCCGCATCACCCAGGAACTGTGCAGCGTAACCGGTGCCGGTCGCCTCAACGAGAAGCGCCGTCGTGGTCCCGCTTGTATGTGCGTAGAGTGCCTCACCGGAGGTCGAGTAGAAGTGACCACCCCTCGCGCCGCACGCTCCTCGTCCATACACGGCGGCGTACGGAGTCGGCACGGGATAGGTATCGACACACGAGTAGAACGCACCCGCGGTGCCACCGGCGTTGTGTACGCGGACAGTCGGCAGCGTGGTCGAACCGTTGTCGAAATCGCCGGCGATCCCGTCGCCTGTGAACACATCGAGCCGCGCGTCAACCGGCTCCAGTCCCACGCCGACATTGCCGATATCACGGTACACGTCGTCGCCGCTCTGCTTCCAGCCACCCTCGTTCGTGATCCCATCTGCGAACGATGCATGCGCCGCATACGGGACTGTTGTCCACATGGTCCTCGGGACGAGTTCGCCCTCGGCTTCGATCTCGATGCTCAACCAGTACGGAACCAGGAAGTCGAGCCCCGTGAGGTTCACGACCGAACCAAGGTGCGCGTTCATGATCGCGTCCTCGACCAGGAGAGACTGCGTCTCCTGCCAGAGCATGGTCCCTCCGGTCTCGACGTCGTAGAGACGGAAGGTGATGTCATATGTCCCGTCAGCGACGGGTACGCCGGCGTCATCCTTGAGCACTCCCTGGTAGCTGATGACCTCCGGGATGTCCGCTGCAGCGCTCACGCAGAACAGCAGCGCGAACACGACGGCCGCTATCGCAGTCGCCATTCTCATCGTTCGCTCCTCCTCCCGGCCGGGCCGGGAACTCGGTTCCGAACATCTTCATCGTCATCTATAGTAGAGTGAGGCAGGACCACCGAGTGGCGACCACTCAGTAGCGCAGCTAGGATACCACACGAATGCCGCAATAGCAAGGGTAGTAAACACGAAGCTGCGCTGAGGTTTCGGACACACGCAGGAGGACATGCGGCCGCTTGACGGCGTCTGACACCGGTGCTAGCGTCTCCGCATGGCACCTTCGAGCGCATCCTCCATCACGGTTCTCGTCGCCTGCACCCTGGCGGCCGTCCTCGCGCTCCCCGCGATATCCGACGGCGTCAGCCTCGTGCCAGCCGAGCTCCACACCGCGGACGCGGCGACGCGGGACTGCCATGCGGGCTCCGCCTTCCCCGCCCTCGCCGACACCGGCGCGTGGAACTGGTGCCAGGACCCGAAGGCCGTTACCTACATCGGCGAGCACCGCCGGACCTACGCCGGATGGGTCTCCGGCGACGGGAGCGTCATCGTCGCGATGTACGATCACGACAGTGGCGAGCTGACAACGGCGAACGTGCACGAGCGGCTCGAGCGAGACGACCACGACAACCCGGTCTTCCTGTTCCTCAACGACGGCCGTATCAGGACGTACTACTCCCCGCACGGAGGCGTGAGCAGCCCCGGTGCGGTCCCCGGGCTCCGCTACCGGACCAGCCGCTTCCCCGAACACGTCGACTACTGGCACGACGAACAGATGCTCCAGACCAATACGGGCGGGCGCTGGGGCTGGACCTACCCCAACGTGGTCACACTCGCCGACGAGGGTGAGTGCGGTCGGACGTATCTCTTCTGGCGCGGCGGCGACGGACGCCCGGCCATCTCCTCCTCCGATGACGAGGGCGACACCTGGGAGAAGGCGGCGAACCTCGTATTCAGCGAGGGGGTGCGTCCGTACCTGAAGTGCGTGGGTGACGGATACTCGCGCATCCACTTCGCGTTCACGGACGGGCACCCGCGGCACGACCCGACGAACAGCCTCTACTACTGCTTCTATGAGCGCGGCGCATTCTTCCGCGCGGATGGGACTCACATCCGCGACATCGAGGATCTCCCCATCTTCCCTCGCGACGCCGACCGGGTCTACGACGCGCGCGCCGACAGTGTTCGTGCCTGGGTATGGGACATCGCACTCGACGAGTACGACCGCCCCGTCATCGCCTACACCAACTTCCCGGAGACCGACGATCACCGGTACCGCTACGCGCGGTGGAACGGCGAGTCGTGGGACGACCACGAGATCTGCGCCGCCGGAAGCTGGACGGTCGACGCTGATCCGGAGAAGCACACGATCCGCCAGGAACTCTGGTACTCGGGCGGCATCGCACTCGATCACAATGATCCGTCGATCGTCTACCTCTCCCGCCCCGTCAACGACGTCTTCGAGATCGAGCGCTGGCGGACGCCGGACGGCGGCGCCACCTGGTCGCACGAACCGGTCACCTGCAACTCCGCCGCGGACAACATCCGCCCCGTCGTGCCGCGCGGCCACACGGCGGACGGCCCCGACGTGCTCTGGCTCCACGGTGACTACATCCACTACGAGGACTACGAGACCTCGGTGCGGATGCGCGCGCCCCGCCTCAAGTAGTACACCGGCCCACAACGACAGACACATCCTTCCAGGAGCGCCAGGGGCCTCAACGCGAAGCCCCCTCCATGCGGAGGGGGCCGGCTGACTCAAGCGAGCAGGCGTCTGGTCGTCTCGGGGCGTCCCGCTTCTCCTATAGGATGTCTGGGCGCCCGGCTTGCGGATCACACACCTGACCCGCCGGTTCGCGCGGAGCCCTGCGGGAGGCCCCGGGGCGCGAAATCGGTCTTCGCGCCATGGTGCGCTTCGAACGACCGCACCGGTGCTTCATCGCTCGAGCGCGCTCAGAACCTGCCGAAGGCCGCGCTCCCGAACGTCGGTCGATCCTACTCCCCTCTGCTGTGTCTCACGATCTCACCGTTGACCATGTACACGACGTCCTCCGCGATATTCGTCGCGTGGTCCGCGATGCGCTCGAGATAGTGGGAGACCCTGAGCATCATGATGAGCCGCTCGATCTCCTCCGGCTGCTCTCTGATGGCGTGTCTGATGACCGCGTAGTTCTCCCGATTGACGTCGTCCACCTCTTCATCGGCCGCCTTGACCTTCGCGGCGAGAGCAGCGTCGCGTTCCATGAGTGCATCAAGGCTGTCCGCCAGCATCGCCCGCACCTTCGCGACCAGCCCGCAGAGATCGTACGGGATCTCCAGATTCCCCCGGTCGGCAAGCCAGACCGCCACCTGAGCCATGTTGACGGCAAGATCGCCGATCCGCTCAAGGTCGTTGTTGACCTTGAGCGCCGCGACGATGTAGCGCAGATCATTCGCGACCGGCTGGTGGAGCGCGAGGATCTTCAGGCACTCCTCCTCCACCGCGATCTCGCGGTCGTCGACCTCCACGTCCCGCCTGAGCACCCTCTCCGCGAGCGCCGTGTCGCGCTCCGTGATGGCGGTCGCCGCCATCTGCACGTTCTCTTCAACATACGCCGAGAGCGAGGAGATCATCCTCTTGAGCCCGTCGATCTCGCGTCTGAGTATGATCGTCATACGCATCCCCCTACCGCGTCCGCTAGCCGAAGCGGCCGGTGATGTAGTCCTCCGTCTGCTCGTTGTCGGGGTTGGTGAAGATCTTCTTTGTGGCCCCGAACTCGACGATGTGTCCCTTGTAGAAGAACGCCGTGAAGTCCGACACGCGAGCCGCCTGCTGCATGTTGTGCGTGACAAGCACGACGGTGTAGCTGTCGCGGAGCGTCTCGATGAGGTCCTCGATCTTTGACGTGGCGACGGGATCGATCGCGGAGCACGGCTCGTCCATCAGGATGAGCTCGGGCTCGACCGCGATGGCCCGTGCGATGCAGAGACGCTGCTGCTGTCCACCGGAGAGGGCGGTCGCCGGTTCCGCCAGTTTCTCCTTCACCTCGTCCCAGAGGGCGCCCCGCTTGAGCGCATCCTCGACGCGGTCGGTGATCTCGCTCCGGCTCGCGCGGTAGTGCAGCTTGATCCCGTATGCGATGTTGTCGAAGATGCTCATTGGGAACGGCGTCGGTCGCTGAAAGATCATGCCGACGTTCTTGCGGAGCTTCAGGAGGTCCGTCGACGGCGACAGCACGTTCTGGCCGTCGATCTCCACGATCCCCTCGGCCCTGTGCGACCTGTACAGCTCGTAGATCCGGTTGTAGACGCGAATGTGCGTCGACTTGCCGCACCCCGACGGTCCGATGACGGCCGTGACACGAAGCGCCGGGATACTGATGGTGTTGTCGAACAGCGCCTGGTGCTTGCCGTAGAAGAAGTTGAGGTTCTTGACCGTCACTTTCGCAGGCAGAGTCGATGCGTCCTCGATCTCGCCGGAGCGCAGGTTCGCCACCTCCGACGGTGGTCGGACGAGGGCTCTCTCCTCGACTGCCATCATGCCGTTCTCCCTTTTCTGTCCTTGATCACGAATCGCGCAAGCACCGCCGCAACAAGCACACTGACGGTGATGAGGAGCGAGGCCCCCCAGGCCTTCTGCTGCCAGTCATCGTAGGGCGACATGGCATAGTTGAAGATGGTCACGGTGAGGTTCGCCGTAGGCTCACCAAACGACTGAGGCCAGTAGAAGCTGTTGAGCGCCGTGAAAAGAAGCGGAGCTGTCTCACCGCTGACCCGTGCGACCGCGAGCAGCAGACCCGTCACGAGCCCCGTCTTCGCTGCCCGGAAGATGATGCCCAGCGTGACGCGCCACCGGGGAGCGCCGAGCGCGAGGCCGGATTCACGCAGCTCATCAGGTACCATGTTGAGCATGTCCTCGGTCGTCCGCATGACGACTGGAAGAATGAGGATCGCCAGTGCGACCGCGCCCGCCCAACCGGAGAAATGACCGATCGGCAGGACGATAATCGCGTAGACGAAGATGCCGATGATGATCGACGGCGTTCCCATGAGGAGATTCGTCGTGAAGCGGACGGCCGT
This sequence comes from uncultured bacterium, assembly GCA_964597945.1. Lineage (GTDB taxonomy): Bacteria > Joyebacterota > Joyebacteria > Joyebacterales > Joyebacteraceae > JAPEKQ01. The sequence continues at coordinate 356 of CAZRAD010000072.1, read as the reverse complement.
GGCGATTCTGCTCGACGGCCCGAACTCCGCCAGGAAGACCCCCGCCAGCAGCCCGACCGGGGCACCCAGAAGCGTCGCCGCGAGAGTCATCAGCGCCGTGCCGAGGATGGCGTTCCCCAGACCTCCGCCCTCCATACCCGGGGGTGTGGGCAGCTCCGTGAAGAACGCCGGCGTGATAGCGCCTATGCCGCGTGCTATCACCTCCCACAGGATCCATGAGAGAACGGCGATGCCGATGAGCGCTGCCGGAACCATCATGACTCGGATGGCAGCATCAGCCGCGCGTCTCTGGGCCCTCGATCGAGGCTGCATCAGCGGTCCCCCGCTTCGAGTCGCTGCATCCGCGCGACCCAGTG
>CAZRAD010000071.1:0-13481 GCA_964597945.1 uncultured bacterium | reverse complement strand
GGCGCGGACCGCGATCGTTCGCTTCCCCGGTCCTGCGGACAGCATGACCATCGACGGCTCATTCCTGCTCCAGCCGTTCATCGATCCGGCGAGCGCCGAGCAACGCCTCCTCGCGTGGTGCCCGTCGCTCCGCTATGTTCCCGCCGGCTCAGCGCCCCGTCTGTCACCCGAGGAACTCTTCGTTCGCAACTACTCGAAGGAGACGCTTCTGTCTGATAGTGAGTGTCTGCTGATGGCGGTTAGAGCCGCCTCGCGGGGAGAGTCTCTTGTTGTGTCCAACCGTCTCCTGGTTCTGTCTGATACCGGAGACGTCGAGAAGGAGATCCTGCTCGGGGCGCGGCAGAAGCCGACGCATGCACATATTGTGAGACTGCAGGGCCGGGAGACGGCGCTCGTCGACTTCAACAGCGGCTATCAGGTCAGCGAGATGCTCTACCGTGAGCTGATGCACCCGAGGCTCGCGCCGGGGAAGATCATGTCACCCGCGGCCACGGACGCAGTGTTCGGGAGTTTCCGGGGCGTCGTGGCCATCGATATCGAGACTGGGCAGGCACTGTGGAAGAGGAGGCTGGGAGCGCCTCCGGGTAACGGGATCGTGTGGGATCTCAACGGTGACGGCCTGGATGAGATCATTTATCGCACGACGAGCACCGGGAACGGTGTCAACGGGTCCGGTGTCACGGATGCCGGATGCGCACACGTTCTTTGCCTCGACCACGAGGGGCACGAACTCTGGCGGCACAGGTTCACGGGCCCGTATCTCCGTCTCCAGCTCGGTGTCAGCGATCTTGCGGATGCTCCCGGGTATGAGGTCGTTGTGGTGAGCGGGTCGGAACAGTCGAGTGCCACCGGAACGCTCTCGATCCTGTCCTCGTCCGGAGAACTGCTGGCAGAGACCTCCGCCCTGGGCAGCCCGCGAGGGCTGGTCCTTGTCGATCTCACCGGTGATGGGCGGGAGGACATCGTCGTCGGAGGAACGCGGGGCCGGATGCACGTGCTCGACGGCGCGTTGGACGTGGTCGCCTCGTTCGTTGACACCGTGCATCAGGGCTACCAGGAGCGCAGCGTCGCTCCGGTCGTGGCCAACGATATCGATGGCGATGGGGAGATGGAGATCCTGGCGACGTCTCTGGGGTGGGCCATCGAGGAGTGGAACGTGCGTATGTCCAGGGGGCGCCTGGTCGTCAGTCCGGATCGCTACCTCATCTCAACGGGCGCAGGTCTGGTAGAGGAAGCGCGCGCGCGCTTCCTGGAACCATCGGCAGGAGTGACCGGGCTCTCCCGAGGACCCGGCGCCGCCATCGGCTTCATCGGTGATCTCAATGATGATGGTCACAACGAGTTCGTGCTGCCACGCAACAGGCTCGGCGCATACGTCTTCGAGGTCGTCCCGGAGGAGGTGACGGAGTGACGGCTCGCCTTCCCGTGTTCGCGCGAACCGTGCTGACGGCGTTGCTCCTCTCAATCGCCGGTACGGCGGCGTGCGCAATCGTCGAACTGCCCGAGCTTCTCGAGGAGCTGTCTCTTCCAACCCAGGTCTCTCTTCCGACGTGCGCGGCGTCCGTCGATCACCCGTCCGACGGGGAGGCCGGCTCTGTCACGGGCCAGCTCGTCATCGGGCAGGAGAGCGGCCACATCGCATTCCTTCTCTACCGGCCGAGGGACCGGATCGTGCTCACGACGCCGGTGCTGCTCGCTGGTCACGGTCCCGTCACCGATGTATGTACGATGACATCGCCGCAGCGCTCACGCGGCGCCGGGACCAATCTCGTTCTCGGTCTACAGGGCAGCGTCGTAAGCCTCGTGAGCTACGAGGCGATGAGAACGGTCGCCGACGCGCGGCTGCCCGACCCGGTCGGAACCTGGAGGCTGGGTGTTCTCGCGGGGTCACAGGACGCGTTCGCATGGGACTCCGCGAGCATCTGGTCGCTCCGTCCCGCGTACGCGGGCGGAGCATGGAGGCTGAACCCGCACGAGGTACAGCTGCCCGAACGTCGCGCGCGATCAGGGAGCGGAAGCGCGTCGCGCGCAACCCTGTCGCCGCCCGGTGAGTGGTCCATACTGCCTATGGACGGCCGACTGCTTGTTATCGATGGACAACGGGTCGTGGAGATCATGTCGGGAGCCGAGGGGCCGATTCGGCGGAGTTCGGAGCTACCGGAACCAATTTCAGGTCCGTGCTTCGCTTCCACCGACGAAGGCGTCGTCGTGTGTCTCGGACGCGCAGCGGACGGGAGCGTTCTGACACTGCTGCGCCATGGTGAGAACGCGTGGGAGACATCGTCGTCTCTCCATACCGATCGCGTCGCCAGGTCTGCCGCCGCGTTCGATGACACGACCTTCGTCATCGGCGGAGAGATGGAGACGGCGTGGGACTACCCTATGGGGTGGCTTGCGGTCGTGGGGACGTCCGGAACGATTCTCGCCGAGGGCGACCACCCCGCGCCGGTGAAGCAGGTCCTGGTCGTCGATGGGCTCGTGGTGGCGCACGGGGAGGCGGGCAATCTCTCGGTCTACGATCGCGGCCTGAACCCGCTCTGGGACCATTCATCCCGCGTCGATCTTGTTGCGTGCATCGCCCGCGACTTCGACGGCGCCAGCGGTCAGGACGTCGCCGTTGTCGGCGTCGCTGAGGAACGCAGAGTGAAGAGCCAGATCGACTCGCTCCGCGTTCGGCTTGGCAGACCCGACATCCTCGAGGGAGCCGTCATCAGCCGGAACTCGAAGGGCGTCGAGTACTATGAGAGGCGGCAGGGGAGTGCGACGCTCTTTATCGGAGGAGCCCAACGTCTCCGGGAGATTCTGCGGCGGGGGGAGGCTGGGGCTGGCGTTCTCATGGCAGAGGGCGATTCAGACGGCGCGACCAGAGAGCTTCTCACGGCCCGGGCGGCAGCGGCGGCGCTCGGCCTGAGGAGCGATGTGGCGGACCTGACGGCGCGCCTCGGCGAGGCCCGCTCACTGCCAGGGCGCTCGGCTCTCGCGCTGGGATCGGCCGCGGTGCTTGCACTCTGCGGTCTCACGGTCTTCTTCGGTCACATCGGTCGCGGACTCCGGCGGCTGCCGACGGTCATCTGGTCGGCCGTCTTTCTGTGCGTGGCCGCCGTTGTCTGGAGGATCGCGGGGACCACTCCGCGAAGTCCACTCCTGCCGATCGGCGGTGTCATTCCACTTGTCGCGCTCGCCGCGGGATTCGCGAGACAGAAGCTGGTGTATGCCGAGTTGCACTCGGGTGCCGCTGTCGAGGAACTGAGTCGGCGCATCATGGGGTTCATCCACGGCGGGGGGGCCGACATCGCCGTCGGTGACGGCTCACGAATCACCGACGCCGCGCGCAAGAATCTCACGCAGCTGGTGAATCTCGCGGAGGGGATGCGCGACAGCATCGATGACCCGGAGCGATATGAGAAACTCAGGAGCGTCCTCGCCGAGCGTGCAGCTGCGTTCCGACGTCTCGTACTGCCCGAGACCAGAGAACTTGCCCAGCTCGGTCGGGCCGCCGGATTCGTGACGGATCCTCTGGGCTCCATGGAGCGCGAGGCCATCAGGATATCAACCGCCCTCGATTGGCTGCTTGGCGAAGATGTCCCCGCGTCCGGCGAGTTCGAATCGAATCTTCAGAAGCTCAGGACGGGCCGCGGGCAACTGGTCGCGGCTGCGGAGGCGGTCAAGTATGCAGTCCAGACGAACCCGGGGTGTTCGCTGACCTCCGTTCTCGACGACACGCTGACACTGAGGCGCGAGCTCCTTGACGATCACCGTGTCGAGGTCGTGCGCCGCGGGACTCTGCCGGACGGCGGCGACGCGGTCAGGGGTTCCCGGGGTGCGCTCTTCACGGTATTCGAGAACCTGGTGACGAACGCCGTGCGAGCGATGGACTCGGCCCAAACAAGGACTCTCACGATCCGCGTTACCGGGCGTGCCCGGGATGTGGATGTCGAGTTCACGGACACCGGAACAGGCATCTCCGTCGAGGGGATCGAGGCGCTGTTCGTAGAGGACGTGGACGTGTCCGACGGTGGATTCGGACTGCCCTACACGCGACGCGCACTCCGGGCGCTGGGAGGCGACATCGTCGTGGAGTCCACCCCAGGCCGTGGGAGTTCGTTCACCGTAACACTGCCCTTCTGGATGCCCGAGACGGGCGCGGGCGACGATGACTGCGATCGTTCCCGGAACGTCGGGTGACGGTTCTGAATCATCTCCGTACGACTCCCGCCGGTTCGTACCTAGCCGCGTCCGCGGCCGAGCCGGCTGAACGCGCGGCGCATCAGCATGCGGTCGTCTTTTTCGAAGCCAAGGAGTGCGAGGACGCCGAGGAAGACGATGAAGGTCGCGGCGAGGATGCCGATGACCACGAACACCCCGAGTTCCGGGGTGTTCGCGCGTAGAAGCAGGTTGCCAGCGAGCGCGACGGCGGCGGCGGCGACGAGTTTGAGGTAGGAGAGTCGGTACGGCCATATCCCGAGGAGGAGCTTCACCTCGATGAGGCCGATAATGTTGATCGCGGCCAGCGCGACCGACGTGGCGATGGCGGCACCCAGCACTCCGTATCGAGGGATGAGATAGAGATTGAGTCCGATGTTGGCGGCGGTCACCGCGGCGATGTTGACCGCGTTGTAGTTCTGATGTCCCGAGAGTACGAGCATCGTTCCCACCGAGCCGACCGCGCACCGCGTCAGCACCCCGACCCCGAGGATGACGAGCGCCATGTACCCCGCCGGGAAGTCGCTTCCGAAGCAGCGGAGGACGTCGTCTCCGAAGCCCATCAGCCAGATCAGCGCGGGAGTGACGACGATGAGAACCGTGCGCGTGAGTGACGAGTAGAGGTCCTCGAGCTCTGCCTTCCGTTCGTTGTGATAGAGCTCCGAGACGAGCGGGGAGAAGGCGTTGTTGAACCCCATGAAGATGAGGGCGAGCATGTTGGAGATGAGGAACGCGATGTTGTAGATGCCGACCGATTCCGACGTGCTCAGAACTCCGAGCATCGTGCGGTCCGTGATGCTGAGGCTGTAGTTCATGAACGCCACGAACGTCATCGTCACGCTGAACGACATGAGGCGTCTGTAGGTGATGCTCGTCGTCCTCGGACCCCGGGTGATGTAGCGAGCCTGCCGGTCGAGGAGGATGTACATCGCCCCGGCCCCCGCGGCGTATGACGCTGCCATCGCCCACGTCAGACCGGCGAGTGTGAGTCCCGAGGCGAAGAGCGCGAGGAAGATGACGAGCTTCGAGATCTTGAACACGACCTCGAGACAGAAGGTCTCCCGGCTCGCCTGGCGAATTGCGCGCAGCGAGAACCCGTAGATCTTGATGAAGGCGGCCGGCAGGATGCCGACCGCGATGATCGGCACAAGTGGCAGCAGCCGGGGTTCATTGAAGACCGTATCGGACACAACGTGCCGGCCGAGCAGGAGCACCACGATCGTCACGGCGCTCGCCGCCAGCGCCAGGATCGAGCCGGAGAAGAACGCTCCTGAGGCTCCGCTTCGGTCGTCGCGGCTCAGGCTCACAGGTATGAAACGGAGCAGTGTCGGGCCCATCCCGAACGAGGCAAGCAGTGACAGCACGAGCAGCGTCGTCTGCGCCAGCACGAAGACGCCGAGCAGGTCGGCTCCGAGGATACGCGCGAATATGAGATTCGAACCGAACCCGATGACGAGACCGACGAACTGATAGGCCATCACCCCCGTCGCCTGCTTCGCGACGTGGACGAGGTTCCTCTCGGTCCCGTTCTCTCCCGGGTGGTGGGCCGCGCCCGACCCGGACGCGCCGTGTCGTGTGGCTTCGCTCATGGCTGGAGCCCCACGGCCTTCATCATCACGCTGAACGAGTCCCGGATGTGTTCGGGCGCCGGACTCACGTCGAAGCTCGACATGAGGACGGCGTAGGAGTCCTCGTGGTCCGGGCTGAAGCCGTGCATCCCGCGGGGAGCGCGGCCTCCCATGTAGCTCGGGACGATGAGTTCTCCCGGATTCATCAGGAAGATGAGTTCGCCGAAGCGGTGATCCTCGAAGTAGACACCCTCTCGCCTGAGGCCGGCATCGGTGAGGAACGCTCCACAGTCGAGCTCTCCGAGCGCCGCGCGCACCGCCCGCTCCGCGCGCGGGTTCTCGAACCAGAAGCGTGCCATCGTCGAGTCATAGAAAGCGAGGTAGTCGCGGCCCTCGGCCAGCCCGAGTCTCGCGACCGTCGCCATCACATCGTGCGAGCCGACCGTCTCCGCCATCCCGTGGTCGGAGAACAGGACGACATCGACCTCATCGTAGACCTCGCGCGCCGCCTCGACGGCGTGGAGTATCTTCTCCTCGACCTTCCGGACGGCTCCCGCTACTGCTTCCTCGTCGCCGACGTGACCGTGGAGGAATCCGTCGATATACGGCGTGTAGTGGAGCGCGAACGCCGGTCGGTCGTCTTCATGGAACGAGGCTTCCAGTTCCGCGAAGCCCTGGTCGAACCCGTCCTTCCATGACCACGAGCGCCATGGGATGCTGCGCGCCGCGAGCTCGTCGAATATCGATGACACGGTGGCTGGAGCCTCCGGCATTCGAGCCGGTCCCGGTGCGTCGATGTCGACGAAGCCACCCGGGGCATAGATGTCGCGCTTCTCGATGAGATCAAACTGGCCGAACAAGCGCCACGGTACGCGGTAGAGATTGTAGTAGCCGCTGAATCCGCTCCGCCGACGGTGCCACTTGAGCACCTGGCGGCGGAACCGGTAGTGATAGGAGATCATCGGGGGAATGAGTCCGAACACGCGGAGGGAACGCATCTCCGAGCACTCGGCGCGGTAGAACATCCCCCAGTGCCCGTGTTCCGAGGGCAGCTTCCCTGTGAGGATGGTCGGCTGCGCCGCGCAGCTGTACCCGAGCACCGTGCGTTGACGCCAGCGGTGCGGCGCGATCGAGGTGAAGCAATCGCTGTCGCGCACGATCTCCCAGCCGAGCGCATCCACGAAGAACACGAGCGTGAGTCTCTCAGCAGGCATCAGTCGGTCCCGGCTTCGGTTGCAGTGCCATCGTCAGATCGTGTTCTGCCAAGCAGCGCCTCCTCGTGGAACCGTGCGAGGCGGGAGAGGAGGAGGATCCTCATCTCCTCGTCCGTCTTCGATGAGAGTCCAGAGGGCAGTGAGAAAGGAGCATAGCGCGCCAGTGCCTCACGCGTCCACTCGCGCGGCGCGCGGAGCGTCGGTCCGCCGATCGGACCCGCGTGGTGTTCGTGCTGCTCGATGTCCGCACAGCTTGGACCGGCGGCGCTGCCGAGCCCGGAGAAGAAGAGCAGCAGTCCGGTGATGTACGCGCGCGCGTTCGGTGACGCATGGGGCGCACCACGGAGCGCGACACGGACCGGATAGAGCGACCGTCGCGACCCGCTCGTGAGCGTCTTGAGCGTGCGGGCGATGCTCCGGGCCGGACCCTCCATCGCGGCGAGACGGTCGATCGACCTTGAGAGGGATGCGAGCGAGAGGTCCTCGCCGAGCACGTCACCGAGAACTCGCTTCCACATCATCAGAGCGAACGGGGCCGCGTGCTCGCCCCCCAGCGCACCCGCGGAGAGGGAGCTGCGAAGAGCGTTCGTGTCGCCCGTCGTCTTGAACTCGGCCCAGAACGGCAGTTCCTCGAGGAACGGATCGATCTCCTCGGCGAGCGCTCCGAACTCGGGGCGCTCGCAGTAGTCGTCGATGAAGAGGCGGACACGCTCCGCATAGCCGACCGGGACGTGGCGGTGGACGAACAGGAATGCGGTGACCAGATCGAGCATGAGTTTAGCTGTGCTGTAGTAGGAGCGAAGCGTCCGGAGCTCTCGCCGTCTGTGATCGAGCTCTGCCGTCGCAGCCGTGTGAAGCGGCATGACCGGGACAGCCTCGCGCTCCGTGAGGAGCCGCTCGATGCAGCGGTTGTGCACGAACCGGAGCGCATCGTCAGCCGGGATCTCATTGATGTCCACACTTCCGAGCAGTTCGGCTGCGGCCCTGTTGCCGCGCAGGAGCACGGGTGTGCGCACAAGCTCGTAATGCGAGATGAATGGGGGGAGATGTGCGGCGTATCCGTGGGGCTTGACGCTCGCGTCTGCGCCGACGCAGACACCGCCGAGTTCACGATTGAGCGCCGCGATCGCTCGTGCCGCGTCGGCGCGAGCCGCGGCGAGATCGATGTCAGGTCTGGCGATGCAGACGAGATCGACGTCACTGAGACTGTAGAGTCCGTCCGAGGTCTCCACGATGGTCGCCTCACCGCGGGACGGCGCGCCCGTCATGAAGAGGGCCGTGGCGCGCGACTCACCCACGGCCGTCCAGACGGCGTCGGCGCAGCGCTCGACGATGCCCGCGAAGAACCCGTGCTTCGCGTCATCGTATGCGTACCGCGTGTTCTCGCCGTGTCGGCTCGCGGCGCTCATAGCTCGTTCCTCTCTCTGGTTGACGTCCTCCGGCCCACGCACGCCGACTCTCGAGGCGACCGCATTCACCCGTTGAGCCGGGGCCACCGTAGCACGCCCGGGCCGCAGTATCGCCCCAAGAGTACATATGACTAGCACTTCGCGTACCGAAAGCGCAAGCAGAGGTCCCGACAGTGAGCCCCGGGCCATAATTGCAGCCCGGGAGGGTCTAAATGACGGTGTCTTGCGCGATAACATGCCTATGTGTTATAATCTATGTATGCGCCCCTGGAGCCTCATGGGTTCCGCGGGCGCCGGATTGTCTCACCTGACTGGGTAGGTGGGCGCCCGGAGTGGGTAGGTCGGCACCCAGAATATCCAGACGGCTGATCACTGCGCGAATTCGGAACCGTGGGATTCGAGTAACTTGAGCCGCGTGGCGGGGTACGGCCGCGTCACGCCCAACGAGAGAAGGAGGGAGCGCATGAGACTCGTGCGTACCTTCGTCGTTCTCGCCATCCTGGCGGTGGCTGTTCTGCCCGCGTCGGCACGATGGATCGAGTTCGGCACGGCGGAGTCGAACACGGCTCCAGAGGCGACGCTCGTCTCGTCCGACTACTCCGGCGTCACACTGACGATGGAGATACCGGGCGTCGAGGCGGTCGATGTCGCCACCGAACTCGGAACGTTCACCAAGCTGACGGTTCCGGGCAGCTACTATACGATCGGCATCGGCGAGCCGATGCTTCCGGTCGTACGTGAGTATCTCGAGCTGCCGCACGGCGCGACCCCGCGCCTGACGGTGCTCCGCGCCGACTATATCGAGGTCCCGCTCTCGGAGCTCGGCATTGCGAGCCGCATCGTCCCGACGCAGGAATCGGTCGAGAAGATGCCGGGCGCCCGTGAGGCCGCCGAGTTCGCATTCGATGAGGCCGCGTACGCACGCGCCGGTCACACGCCGGCCGTGGCGGCGGCTCTGGGCGAGATCGCTCAGGCTCGCGCGCACCGCTTCGTCGAACTCGAGATCTTCCCCGTCCAATACGACGCCACCGCCGGTACCGTGCGCTACCTGACGAATATCGAGCTGTCGGTCGAGTTCGAGGGCGGCGACATCGGCGCCACGATGGCCGCGATGGAGCGCTACGCGTCGCACGACTTCGACGCGTTCGCATCGAAGAACCTTCTCAACGCCGACGTCTTCGCGACGCGCGGCGTGCCGGCGCTTCCCATCGGCTACCTCATCGTCTGCTACGACGACTTCTATGAGGAGATCCAGCCGCTCGCGGGCCTCCGCCATCGTCTGGGGTACGAGACGACGGTCGTGAAGACCTCCGAGATCCCCGGCGGCGCGACGAACACGAACATCCAGGCGTACATCCAGAACGCCTACGACACCTGGCCGGTCCCGCCGACATTCGTCCTCCTCGTCGGTGACGCGGGTCAGGTTCCCGTGTTCATTGGTGGTTCGTCCGGCTCCGCTGCCGATGTCTACTACGGCAGCATGGACGGCCCAGGCGACTGGGTGCCCGACATCTACATGGGCCGCTTCTCCTGCGACACCGAGGCCGAGGTCTCGCTGCTGACGGACAAGACGGTGAAGTACATCCGCTTCGCGCTCTCAAGCGGCACTGACTGGGTCGACAACGCCACCTTCATGGCGTCGAGCGACAATTACACGGTCTCCGAGGGCACGCATAACTACTGCATCAGCAACTGGGTCGAGCCCGACGGCTACACCGTCAACAAGCGCTACTCCGTGACGCACAACGCCACGACGGCGCAGTGTATCGCCGACATCAACGCCGGCCTCTCGATGCTGACCTACTCGGGTCACGGCTCGGTCAACTCGTGGGCCGACGGACCGCCGATCAGCGCAAGCCAGGTGGCCGCGCTCACCAACGTCGATATGCTCCCGATGGTTCAGTCCTACGCCTGTCTGACGGGTCAGTTCACGAGTCAGTGTTTCGGCGAGTCGTGGACCCTGGCGCCGAACGGCGGTGTGCTCTTCCTCGGTGCCTCCGAGTCCTCCTACTGGGACGAGGACGACATCATGGAGAAGCGCGTGTACGACGCGTGGTTCGGTGAGGACTACACGTGGGCGCGCGGCATGTTCGACGAGGGTCTCTGGGCCGTGTACGAGGCGTACTCGGGCGGGGGCAGGACCCAGTACTACTACGAGATCTACACGGTCTTCGGCGACCCGGCCCTCAATCCGTGGACGGCCGGTGCTCCAATGGACCTTGAGGTGACCTACAACGGCGTCCTGCCGCTCGGACAGAACACGTTCTCGGTCGACGTCGGCACGGCCACCGGTCGCGATCCGGTCGAGGGCGCGCTCGTCTGTCTCTACATGGACGGCGAGTTCTACGAGACGGGCCTGACGGATGCCACAGGTCACGTCGACATCCTGATCGACACGCCCGCCACCGACGTCGGTTCGATGGACGTCTGGGTGAGCATGCACGACTACAAGCCTCACTCCGGCAGCGTGGACGTCATCGTTCCGGTGACCTACACGATCGACCCGGCGACGATCCCGATCAACACCGCAACCGATCTGACGGTCACGGTGTGGGACAGCGCCGGCGTCGAGCTTCCGGATGTCGAGATCACGATCGACGGCTGGGGCATTGCTCCGATCGTCGACGTCACCGACGCGCTTGGCGAGGCGCACTTCAATGTCACCGCCCCGTACGGTGAGGACCTCACGATCGTCGGCAGTGAGCTCAGCGCGAGCTACAACTGCTTCGAGGACATCATCCCGGTCACGGGCGGCTCGACGTTCGCCTCGGCCGACATCGCGGCCTCGGTCGCGTCGATCGGCCTCTACGGCACGCTCGCGCCGTTCTACGAGGGTGCGATCACCGGCATGAGCTCCGAGAGCGGCTTCGATCTCTACGCAATCGGCTCCGGCGTTGACCTGTACGGCAATTCGGGCGGCGCGACGACGCTCGAACTGCTCGGCACTCCGACGGAGACGGGCATCGTCAACTGCGCGCTCGCCAAGAGCGGCTTTGACATCTACCTCGAGGACATCACGGTCCAGGTCGTCTACGGACAGCTGGCCGGTGAGGTCTACGAAGCGCCGGAGCGCGCTCCGATCGAGGGAGCCGTGATCAAGGGGTACGCCGCGGGCAGCGACACCACGGGCGCCACGCCGGTCTTCTCCGCGGTCTCCGGTGCCGGCGGCGCGTACACCATCGAGGGTGACCTCGAGGTGAACCACTACGACGTGTACGTCCTCAAGTTCGGGTACATCACCGAGTACCAGGACGTGTTCGTCCAGTACGGCGCGAACGACCAGGACTTTTACATGGAGTTCGCACCGAGCGGCGTCGTGTCCGGCACGGTCGAGCAGATCGGGACCGGGACGCCTCTGCTGGCGACGGTCAGGTTCTACCGCTCCGACGACATGTCGCTCTACGCTGAGACGATGACCGACCCGGTCACGGGTCAGTACTCGCAGACGCTTCCGTACTTCAACTACACGATGAACGTTCGCGCCTACCACCACATCCCGGTGACGATGGGGATCACGGTGGACGAGGCGACCGAGACGTTCGATTTCCAGCTCGAAGAGACTCTGGCGAATCTGCTCATTCTCAACGATGCTGCGAAGTCCGGTGAGTTCGTGAAGTACGACAAGACGGGCGCCGTCATCGACGTCACGCAGAACGATGGCGACGGCAAGTCCGCCGCGCAGCTTGAGGCCGATCTGATCGACCTCGGCTACGACGTCATCGTCGAGGCGGCGACAGCGAGCGACCCGATGTCGTGGATGAACTACGATTTCATCATTCATACCAGCGGCTCGAACACCGAGCCGATCCTCGACGCGACCTACCGCGCGAATCTCGAGAGCTACGTCGCCGGCGGCGGCAAGCTCCTGATCGAGGGCGGCGAGCTGGCGTACGATGCGATCAGCTACCCCGGTTACCCATCGTTTGCGACAAACGTGCTTCACGGGAGCGACTGGGAGCACGATTCGAGCGGTACGAGCATCACCGTGTACGATTCCGCTCATCCGATCACGACGTTCCCGAACGCGCTTGGTTCTATCCCGATCGGGTACAGCGGCTACGGGGACCAGGACAGCTACATCCCGACGGCCGACGGTCACATCGTGATGAGCTGGTCGGACTACGGGACGCTCCCGAGCGTGCTGGTCTACGACGACACGCCGGACCCGGCGAGCGGCCAGATCGTGTTCTACTCATTCAACTACGCGGCGGCCGACGCAGCAGGTCGCAAGGAGCTCCTCGAGAACAGCGTGATCTACCTGATCACGCTCGAGAGCGCTCCGACCGGCGGGATCAGCGGCATGGTCACGCTCGACGGTGCGATGGACAACAGCGGCGTGCTCGTGACGGCGATGCCGGGCGGCGCGTCGACCACGACGGATGGGTCGGGCTACTACCTCCTCGACGAGATGTACGCCGGAACCTATACCGTGACGGCGACCAAGCTCGACTGGTCGACCGGTGTCCAGACGGGCGTCGTCGTGAACGAGGGCGCGGTTACCGCGCGCATCGACTTCACGCTGACGGAGACGACCACGTACGAGTACTGTGACAGCCCCGCGCTTCCGATCCCGGATTCGACCCCGGCCGGTGTGTCCGACTACCTGACGTTCCCGGACGATGTCGATATCAGCGAGGTCGAGATCTACGTGGACATCACACATACGTACACGGGAGACCTGATCGTCGAGGTCATCTCGCCCGAGGGTACGTCGGTGACGCTGAGCAACCGCTTCGGCGGCAGCGCCGACAACATCGTCGGCTGGTTCCCGAGCGAGCTAGCAGTTGGCGGCCCGGGCAGCCTCGATGATCTCATCGGCGAGAACGCGATGGGCGAGTGGGAGCTGCACATCAGCGACAACGCCGGATCCGATCTCGGTACGCTGAACACATGGTGCGTGCGGGTCATCGGCCCGGTCGACACGGGTGTCGACGAGTTCGATACGCCGGTTCGCTACGCGCTGGCCGGTGTCAGCCCGAACCCGTTCAACCCGGTGACGGTCGTGACCTACGCCGCTCCGCATGAGGGCCACGTGGAGCTGGCGATCTACAACATCGCGGGTCAGCTGGTGAAGACGCTGGTCGACG
>CAZRAD010000070.1:2986-13497 GCA_964597945.1 uncultured bacterium | reverse complement strand
GCGGCGGCTCCCGTCGCTGACGAAGCACGTCGAGATCGTCGAGCGATACGATGATCTTCCGCTCGTCGACGTGAACCGCGAACTCGTCGAGTGGGTCATTGAGAATCTCGTGAAGAACTCGCTTGAAGCGCTCCCGCCCGAGGGCGGACGAATAGAGATCACGACCGAGCATGCGCCCAAGGACGGACTCGTGCGCGTGCTCGTCACCGACGACGGCAGGGGGATGACCCAGGCCGACCGCCGGCGCGTGTTTCTGCCCGGGTTCTCCACCAAGCGGAAGGGGTGGGGGCTGGGTCTCGCGCTTGCCCGAAGGATCGTCGAGGAGTATCACAAGGGACGTCTGTACGTGGGGTGGTCCGAGGTGGGGAAGGGGACGACATTCATCATCTGCCTGCCGACGACGTAGAAGGGAGGCACACCAACACATGAACGGAACCGAACGCAAGATCCTCTGGGTCGACGATGAGATAGACATGCTCAAGCCGCACATCATCTTCCTTGAGCAGCGCGGCTACTCGGTCAACACGGCAACGAGCGGTGAGACGGCGCTGGAGGATGTGAAGGGCGGCGGGAGCTACGACCTCATCCTGCTCGACGAGATGATGGTGGGTCTCGACGGTCTCTCGACGCTCGAGGAGCTCAAGGAGATCGATCCGTCGGTCCCCGTCGTCATGGTGACGAAGAGCGAGGAAGAGGAGCTGATGAACGACGCGCTCGGCCGGCGCATCGATGACTTCCTCATCAAGCCGGTCAAGCCGACGCAGGTCCTCATAGCCATCAAGCGCCTTCTCGACGGTCGGAAGATGGCGCAGGACCAGATGGCCCAGACCTACGCGGCGGAGAGCAACCAGCTCCGCCAGCGGATCATGGGCCCGATGGACTGGCGCGACTGGATCCAGACCTATACGCGGCTGGTCCAGTGGGATCTCGACCTCGACCGCGTCCGTGACCCGGGGCTCAGACAGGCGCACGCGGACCTCCAGCACATGGCGAACGCCGAGTTCAGCCGTTACGTCGAGCGTGAGTACGAGGGGTGGGTCAACGACGAGACCGACCGGCCGCTCCTGTCGCCGGACGTCTTCAACACGTTCGCCGGTCCGCTGCTCAAGGCGAAGGAGAAGGTCTACTTCGTGGTGCTCGACTGCATGCGGCTCGACCACTGGATGAGCCTCATCCCGAGTCTCGAGTCGATGTTCTCGATCGAGAACCACTACTACTACTCGATCCTGCCGACGGCGACGCCGTACTCGCGCAACTCGCTTTTCAGCGGAGAGTGGCCCATCAAGCTGACCGACCACTACCCGGGGTTGTGGGACACGCACTCGCGGGACGATTACAGCAAGAACCGGTACGAGCGGCAGCTGATGGATCTCCAGCTTCAGCGGATGGGGATCCGACTGTCGCCCGAGCACAAGTACATCAAGATCTACGAGAAGAACGAGGCCGACAACGTGCAGAGACAGATGAGCTCGTTCCATGACTATCCGTTCGTCTCGCTCGTCTACAACTTCGTCGATATTCTCTCGCACTCGCGTTCGGAGTCGGAGATCCTCCAGGAGATCGCGCCTGACGAACCGGCGTTTCGCTCTCTCGTCCGGTCGTGGTTCAATCACTCCGCGCTCTATCACATCATCGCCGAGATGGCGCGGCAGAAGGCAACGGTCGTGCTCACGACCGATCACGGCGCCGTGCTCGGCAAGCGGGCGGCGCTCGTGCGCGGGAACAAGGAGACGTCGACCAATCTCAGATACAAGTTCGGCAGCAACCTCGGCTACAACGAGAAGGAGACGTTCCTCATCGGCGACCCCGCGCGCTTCAAACTTCCGAGCGACGGAGCCAGCAAGCAGTACGCGATCGCCAAGGAGGACTACTATTTCGTCTACCCGACGGAGTTCCATCGCTATGAGCGGCAGTATCGCGGCAGCTTCCAGCACGGCGGCATCTCGACCGAGGAGATGATCCTCCCGTGCGCGGTATTGACGCCGAGGACGTAGATGAACGCATCGATCGTGATCGAGACGACATCGGCAGAAGAGACCCGTGAACTCGGCGGGGTGCTTGGCGCGCTGCTCGCGTCCGGTGATGTCGTGGCTCTCCGCGGCGAGCTCGGAACAGGCAAGACGGTGCTCGCCCAGGGCATCGCCGTCGCGCTCGGGTTCGACGGATACGTCTCGAGCCCCAGCTTCGTCATCGTCAACGAGTACCGGGGCCGCGTCGACATCCACCACGTCGACCTCTACCGCATTTCCGACGAAAGCGAGATCGACGATCTCGGGTACCGTGAGCTCTTCTTCGGAGAGTCGGTGGCGCTCGTCGAGTGGGCCGAACGCGGTTCGCGCTTTCTTCCGGGCGACCGGGTCGATGTACACATCGAGTCGACGGGGCGTGACCGGCGGACCTTCACGGTCAGCGCGAGCGGTCCCCGGAGCGAGACGATTCTGCGGGGTTTCAACGCGGCGCGGACGAGCGCTTGAGGGAGCGATGATGCGGATTCTGACCATCGACACATCGGGCCAGACCGAATACGTCGGCGTTGTAGACGACGGGCGCGTGCTCGCATCGACGGAGACACAAGCGGGACGCGGTCAGTCGAGGACGTTGCTGGCGGCGGTTGACGAGGTGCTGGTCGGGTCGGATACGACGCTCGCGGAACTCGATGGCATCGCGGTCTCCATCGGTCCAGGCCGGTTCAGCGGGCTGCGGGTGGGTCTCGCGACAGCGAAGGGGCTCTCTGTGACCGGAGGGCGTCCGGTGTGGGGTATCTCGACCCTCGAGGCGGTGGCGACGGCGGCGGCCGCCGACGCAGTGGAGGCAACACACGCCGATGATGCGCCCTCAGCTGACGGAGGCGCGGCGCGCTGGATCTTCGCGGCGACCGACGCGCGTCGCGGCGAGGTCTACGGAGCGCTCTTCGAACGCACCGAAGGCGGAGCGATGCGGCGGGTGACCAGGGACGCCGCACTGCCGCCGAGCGAGGCGGCCCGCTGGGCCGTCGAGCAGGCCGGTGGCGCAGGCGTCCTCTTCGCCGGATCGGGAGCCGTGGTCTATCATGACGACATCGCCGACGCGGTCGGACAACCCGCGTCATTCGCGGCATCTGGAATGCAGAGAAGTGCGATTCTCGCGCTCGCGATACTCGCCGAGCGGTCGGGGGTCGATCGCGCGGTCGATGTCGGGATGCTCGAACCCATCTACATCCGCGGCGCGGTGGGGTAGGAGGAAGCGTGGGGCGAAGGAAGATCCGGGTGAGGAACATGACACGCGACGACCTCGACGGCGTATGCGGGATCGAGGAGGAGACCTTTCCTGCTCCGTGGTCGCGCGAGTCGTTCGAGAGCGATATCGATAAGGGCCATCGCTCGCTCTGTCTCGTGGCGGAGGAGGGTCGCGAGATCCTGGGCTACCTCATCTCGTGGCCGGTCGCGGACGAGATTCATATCGGGAACCTCGCTGTCGCGGCCGGATGCTGGGACCGGGGAGTCGGGACCGAACTCATCAGGACGGCGCTTGAGGAGGCCGTCGAGGGCGGAGCGGCTATCGCGACGCTCGAGGTGCGCGCATCCAACGAGCGGGCGATCGCGCTTTACGAACGACACGGCTTCCGGGCCGTCGCCGTGCGCAGCGGGTACTACGCTGACAACGGCGAGGACGCAGTGGTGATGCTCGCGGATCTCAGGGGAGACGAGGGCGCATGACGGTGGAGCGCGAACGCGGGAAGCTCAGAATGACGCCGGCCGAGGAGGCCAGGCTTGAACGCGCGCGGACATGGCTTCGGAAGAAGGACGTCGGCGATCCCAAACTCGGCGTCGTGCTCGGCTCCGGACTCACGTCGTTCACTGGCGGCATCGACGTCGTCGACTCGTGGGCGTACGACCGGATCCCCGGATTCCCGCGTTCCACGGTCTCCGGACACAGTGGGACGCTTCTCGTGGCGAGCATCGGCGGCCACCGCGCGCTCATCTTCGCGGGGCGGGTTCATCTCTATGAGGGCTACGAGCCGTTCGAGGTCACATTCACCGTTCGATTGATGGCCGGCCTCGGCGCCGACACGTTCGTCGTCACCAACGCCTCGGGTGGGCTCGATCCCGACTTCAATGCCGGAGAGTTGATGCTCATCACCGACCAGCTCGCTCTTGTCACGGGTCCCCGACGCCTTCCGTCGCTCCCTTTCCGGATGGCGAACGCCTACACGCCGCGTCTGCGTGAGCTCGCGACCGATGTCGCACGCGAGCGCCGCATCCAGCTCCGCCGCGGGGTCTACGCCGGCGCACTCGGACCGACCTACGAAACACCCGCCGAGATCCGAATGCTCCGTCGCATCGGTGCCTCCGCCATCGGGATGTCGACGGTCGTCGAGGTTCAGACGGCGACCGCACTCGGGCTCGACTCGCTCGGCATCGCGCTGATCACCAATATCCCCGGCGGGCCGGGGCCCACGACGCACAGGGAGGTTCTCGATGCGGGACGGCTCGGCGGCCAGGCACTTCTCAGCCTGGTCTCGGGGGTTGCCGAGCGCCTCTAATCGTGCCATGATGAGCGGACGTGCGGCACCCGACCATACGCACCGCGCTGGACCTCACGCATGATACACAACCGTACCGGGAGACCGGCATGAACCAGACATCGTGGCTCAAGCGTCGCAAGCAGGGCATTAAGGAGTCGTCCAAGCGTGATGTGCCGGACGGACTCTGGAAGAAGTGCGATGGCTGCGGCGAGATCATCTACCACAAGGAACTCGAGAAGCATCTCTGGACCTGTCCCTCGTGCGGCCATCACTTCCGTATCTCGGCGGACCAGTACGTCAAGATCCTCATTGATGAGGACAGTTTCGTCGAGCTGCTCACGGGTATCGAGTCGACCGATCCACTCGGGTTCGTGGACTCGAAACGCTACTCGGACCGCGTCACAGCCGCCAGGAAGAAGACGGGGCACGGCTCGGCCGTGGTCACCGGGAGCGGGCGCCTCGACGGGCACCTTGCCATGATCGCGATCCTCGACTTCTCCTTCATGGGCGGAAGCATGGGCTCGGTGATGGGGGAGAAGATCGCCCGGCTGACCCGGATGGCCATCGAGGAGCGCGTGCCGCTCATCACGCTGGCCAGCTCCGGCGGAGCCCGCATGCAGGAGGGCATCCTCTCACTCATGCAGATGGCGAAGACGAGTGCCATGCTTGGGAAGCTCCGTGACGAGGGCCTTCCGCACATCGCGGTTCAGGCGCACCCGACGACCGGTGGCGTGACCGCCAGCTTCGCTTCACTCGGAGACGTCATCCTGGCCGAACCGGGAGCGCTGATCGGATTCGCCGGGCCACGGGTCATCCAGCAGACCATCAAGCAGGATCTCCCGGAGGGGTTCCAGACCTCGGAGTTCCTTCTCGAACACGGCATGGTCGACCGCGTCGTACACCGCAAGGAGCTGAAGAGCGCGCTCGCGAAGCTCCTCGATTTCTTCACCGACGACGGGCGCGACAGAGCGGAGGACACGCTTGGACAGGCGCGACGGCAGGGCCTTTAGGGACTACCGCGGCTGCCTGGAGTGGCTCTTCGCACGCCACCGCTTCGTTATGAAGCCCGGCCTCGAGCGGGTCGAGTACCTGCTCGGCTCGGTCGGCAATCCCCACCATGATTTCCGCGTCGTCCACGTCGCCGGGACCAACGGCAAGGGCTCGACGTCCACTCTGATCGCTTCGATCCTCTCCGAGCATGGGCTTCGCACCGGGCTCTTCACATCGCCTCACGTCATGGACTTCAGCGAGCGGTACGCCATCGACGGTGTGCGCATCAGGCGGGCCCGTGTTCTCGACCACGTCGAACGACTGAAGCCCGCGTCCGACGACATCGGAGCGACGTTCTTCGAGATCGCCACGGCGGTCGCGGCGCTCTACTTCTCCGAGGAGAACGTGGACGTGGCGGTCGCGGAGGTCGGGCTTGGTGGCCGTCTCGACGCCACCAATGCGCTCGACTCGATGCTCTCCGTGATCACGGGGATCGCGCTGGACCACGTGGAGGTGCTTGGAAACGACGTCAGGCGTATCGCGTCGGAGAAGGCGGGGATCATCCGCCCCGGCGGCGTGGTCGTCTGCGGCGCGACGGGTGACGCGCTCGAGATCATTCGCGGTGTGGCATCGGCGCTCGATGCTCGATTCATCGCGACCCGAGAGGATTCCGATCTCAGGCGGGTCTCGATCGTATCGACCGGCAGCATCTTCAATCTCGAGTACGGCGAGTACGCCTACCGAAATCTCAGCACGTCGATGCTGGGCAGACACCAGGTCGGCAACGCGGTCAACGCGGTCGTCGCCGTCCACGAACTTTCGCGCTGCGGACTGTTCACCCTGACCGAACCGGCGCTTCGAAGCGGACTCTCCGAGGCGATGTCGATCGGGAGGCTCCAGATCCTCGACCGGCGCCCGACCGTGGTCGCCGATGTCGCGCACAATACAGAGGCCGCTCACGCGCTCGCCGTCGCTCTGGGCGAGGTCTTCGAGTACGATCGGCTGACCGTTGTGCTCGGGCTCATGGCCGACAAGGATGCGGCCGGGTTCATCGGAGCGCTGGCCGATGTAGCGGATCGGTTCGTCCTGACGGAGCCCGGCACCTCTCGCGCCGCTCCCGCGGCCGACCTCGCGCTGGTGGCCCGGGAGCACAATGTCGAGGCCGTCGCTGTCCCCTCACCGGGCGCGGCGATCGCCAGGGCGGTGTCGGATGCGGCCGAAGGAGACCTTGTCTTGGTCACCGGTTCCCACTACACTGTAGGCGATATTATGACGAGCCTCGGCTTCGGAGAGGCTTCCGAAGACCCAGAGATCCCGGGAGGCGTAGATGGCTAACGTCGTGGTCAAGGACGTCAAGAAGGTCTTCGACGGCACCGTCGTCGCGGTCAGCGACATGAACCTGACCGTCGAGGACCGCGAGTTCGTCGTACTCGTGGGTCCGTCGGGATGTGGGAAGTCGACGCTGCTTCGGATGATCGCGGGGTTGGAGGATGTGACGGAGGGTGAGATCTATATCGACGACCGGCTGGTCAACGATGTTCCCCCGAAGGACCGCGATATCGCGATGGTCTTCCAGAACTACGCGCTCTATCCGCACATGTCCGTGTACGACAACATGGCGTTCGGTCTGAAGCTCCGGAAGTACCCGAAGGATGAGATCGACACGCGCGTCCGCGAGGCGGCCGAGATCCTCGGTATCGAGCAGCTCCTTGAGAGGCGCCCCAAGGCGCTCTCCGGCGGCCAGCGCCAGCGCGTCGCGGTCGGTCGTGCCATCGTCAGAAAGCCGAAGGTCTTCCTGTTCGACGAGCCGCTGTCGAATCTCGACGCCAAACTCCGCGTCCAGACGCGTACCGAGATCAGCAAGCTCCACGAGCGCCTCAAGGCGACGATGATCTATGTGACACACGACCAGACCGAGGCGATGACCATGGGCACCCGGATCATGGTCATGAAGGACGGCTTCTCGCACCAGGTCGCAGACCCTCTGAGCATCTATCAGAAGCCCGTCAATCGGTTCGTCGCAGGGTTCATCGGAAGTCCGGCCATGAACTTCGTCGAGGGCAAGCTCGTCGAGGATGGCGGCTCCGTCGTTTTCGAGACGGGGAGTTTCAAGGCTCCGCTGGTCGGAGAGCTGGCCGAGAAGGCGCGCGGATCGGCGGGTCGCGAGATGGTCCTGGGCGTGAGACCGGAGGACATCTACGACGCGGCCGATGCGGACAGGATCGAGCACCCCGCGGCCATCAAGGCACACGTCGAGGTCGTCGAGCCGATGGGAAACGAGATCTTCCTCTACTTCTCGCTCGCCGGCGACGACATGGTGGCCCGCATCGATGTGAGGCAGCCGCCCGCCGTCAACTCGGACGTCGATCTCCTCCTCGACATCGGCAATGCACACCTCTTCGACAAGGAGACCGGCGCCTCACTCCTCCACGGCAACCAGGGGTAGGCTCGTGTCCACCAGTCTCGGTATCGACATCGGCGGAACGAACATCAAGGCGGCGGTCGTCCACGCGGACGGCCGCGTCGCCGCATTCGAGACGAGCGCGTGGTCGGGGGGCGCGGCCGCCGACGCCTTCGAGACCATCGAACGTCTCGCCGCCGCGGTCGGAGACGCATCCGGAGTTCCCCTCGACACCTGCGGGTGTGGATGCGCGGGTCTCGTCGACCACGAGACCGGTATCGTCCGCAGTTCTCCGAATCTTCCACAGTGGCACGACGTCAGACTTGCTGAAGAGCTTGCCCGACGGCTCCGCATCCCTGTCCTTGTCGAGAACGACGCGAACGCGGCCGCCTACGGTGAGTACTCCGCCGGTGCTGCGCGGGGAGCGACGAACGCCGTGATGGTCACGATCGGGACCGGCATCGGCGGCGGGATCGTGCTTGACGGTTCCATCTACCGGGGGAGCCACGGTTTCGCCGCGGAGATCGGACACTCGGTCATCGACCTCTCCGGCGGAGTGCGGTGTGCGTGTGGCTCGACCGGGTGCGTCGAGCCGCTTGTCAACGCCGCATCGCTCGTCGTGCAGGCGAAACAGCGCATGGAGGAGGGCGAGGAGTCCGTGCTCGCGGAACGCGCAGCGCCGCTCACGGCGCGTGCCGTTGGCGAGGCGGCCGCCGCGGGAGATTCGCTGGCCCGTCGCGTGACCGACGACATCGGCCGCACGCTCGGCGTCCTGCTGGCCAACATCGTTGCCTACCTCGACCCGGACGTCATCGTTATCGGCGGCGGGGTCGCCGCCGCGGGGTCGAGTCTGATGGACGCCGCGAACGCCGAGTTCGCCGAGAGGACTGCCAAGTATCAGGGGATGGCCACTCGCATCGTGATGGCCGAGCTCGGTGACACGGCCGGTGTTGTCGGGGCAGCGCTCCTGGCAGGATCCTCGCGCCCGTAGTTCGCCCCGCCCTTGTGCCACAGTGCTGACGCGTTCGCCCATGAACCTCACGAGGACCCACGGTCCACATGCAGAGCACTCGCCTGACATCTCTCATCTTCATCCTTCTCGTCGCCGCGGCATCGGTCGCTCCCGGGCAGATTCCCGATATGCCTCAAAGGCCCGCTGAGGAGGTCAGGACGGGGTACATCCCCGACGTGCCTCCCGACGATTCGGGCGAGGCCCCGGCCGACACTGCAGCCGCGTCAACCGACGCCGTCTCCGACTCCGTCACCGGGGCTGTCGGCGAGACCGACGGTTACGAACCCGTCGCCGGGGACGTCACGCCGGTCTTCCGCGAGCCGCGTCCGGACATCGGCCCGATCACCGTTCCCGAGATCACCGATCCGGTCATGCGCACGGCGGCGGCATCGGGGGACGGATTTCTCATCACGGCCGAGCAGGTGGAGTCGGGGGAGGACGACGGGCGACGCTGGCTTCGGCTCGACCGCAACGTGACCATCACGCGGCACGGCGCCACGCTGATCGGCGAGAGCGGCATCTACTGGGAAGAGGAGCAGATCGCGATCATCCGTGGGAACGTTCACGGTGAGGATCGCGGTTCACGGATCGCCTGCGACATGCTCGAGTACTTCCGCGTTGAGGACCTCGCCATCCTCACCGGGAACGCCTCATACGCGGACTCCGCCGGCGTGCTCACCGCCGACCGGATCGAGATCCACCGAAGAGAGGATCTGGCCGTGGCGCGCGGGAACGCGCGCGCGCTCGATGAAGAGAGCGGCTCGGACCTCACGGCGGGTCTGATCGTCTACGACTTCGGCCGGCGTGAGGCCCGTGCTTCTGAGGGCCCCGTCCTCCGGACGCGGTTCGCGGAGGAGGAGTCCGACACGACCGGGATCGCCGGTTCCATCGACACGCCCATCGACACGCCCATCGGCGCCGTTGAAGCGGCGCGGGCCGACACAGCTTCGGGGCCCGATCCAGACGTCGCCGTGCTCACGGGGAGCATCATCGAGCTGCGTCCCCGGGAGGACACGGTCACCGCGCTCGGAGATGCCGTCATCACGCGTGGCGAGATACGCGGCAGCGGACGCATCATCCACATCGATGGGGCAGGGGAGAGCATTCTGCTGACCGGCCAGCCCGTCGTCGACCGCGCGACCGAGCGTCTCTCCGGCGATGAGATCACCATCTACGCGGAGAACGACCAGGTATCACGGCTCGTGTCCGCCGGGGCCGCCCGACTTGCCTACGAGCTCGAGGGCTCGGAGGGCAAGCCGGCGGAATCCGGGCACGTCTCCGGGGACACGCTGACCCTCTTCTTCGCCGATGAGAAGCCGGACCTGCTGACCGTCCGCGGGGGCGCTGAGAGCGGTCACGTCATGGGGACGGATGGTGAGAGGAACATCGTGACGGCGCCCGAGGTGGACGTCCGGTTCAGCGACGGCCGTATCAGCCGGGCGACCTTTCGGGGCGGAGCGTCCGGTACCTACTGGATGCTCGCGGAGGGCGAGCGCTCCGGGGCCGACACGCTCGCGGCCGCGGTAGTCGACACCACGGCGTCTCCGGCCGACACCACCGCATCACCGCCCGACACCACCGCATCACCGCCCGACGTCATCGAG
>CAZRAD010000070.1:0-2886 GCA_964597945.1 uncultured bacterium | reverse complement strand
CGACACCACCGCATCACCGCCCGACACCACCGCATCACCGCCCGACGTCATCGAGATGGCGCTGAACGACACGAGCTCTGCGGCCGCCGACTCAGCCGCCGCACCCGCGGGAACTCCGCTCGAAAGCGTCATCTACTCCGCCGAGCAGCTCGACTACTACGTCGCGAGGAACCGGATGCTCCTCAGCGGCGCGGCGAGAGCCGAGTACAAGGAGACCGTTCTCACCGCCGACCGAGTGGAGTTCGATCCCGACCGTGACCTGCTCACGGCGGAGGGCAATCCCGACCTGCGCGAGAAGGAGGAACGCCTCGTCGGTGAGGCGCTCGGATACGACATGGACGCCCGGGCCGGGTCGGTCACCGACGGCGTGACGCAGTTCGAGGACGGCATCTACTACGGTGATCGGATCGTACGCGAAGAGGACGGTACGCTCCGCGCCTGGGGCGGCATCTATACGACCTGCTGGGCGCCGACGCCGCACTATCGGCTCGAGGCCGGGCGGATGAAGGTCTACCTCGACGACAAGGTCGTGGCGAAGCCCGTGGTGCTCTACGTCGGTGAGATCCCGGTCTTCGCGCTTCCGTTCTACGTCTTCCCGATTCGGAAGGACCGACACTCCGGTTTCCTGATCCCGCAGATCGAGGTCGGCTTCTCCGGCAGCCGCGGCCGCTTCGTCAAGAATTTCGGCTACTACTGGGCCCCAAGCGACTACTGGGACCTTGCCGGGTGGTTCGACTACTACGAGCAGACACAGTGGATCGCGAACCTGGAGGCCCGGTACAAGGTGCGCTATCAGCTCTCGGGCTCAGTGCAGAGTTCATTCATGCAGGAGCTGCTCTACGACAAGCGCCGCTGGGACCTCAAGGTCGACCATCGGCAGGAGTTCGGGCGGACGTGGACCGCCGGAGTCTCGGGCGACTTCCGGAGTGACCAGGCGTACGCGAGCGACTCGAACCAGTCGATCCAGGAGAGCGTCAACCGAAGTCTCCACTCGCAACTGTGGCTGCGGGGGCGCTGGAGCAGCTTCACCACGGGCGTCACGCTCGATCGGCAGGAGCAGCTCGATCAGGGCAATATCTCCGAGCTTCTGCCGAAGGTCGAGGTGACGGCGTCCCAGAAGCCGCTCATGGAGGCCGGGAGCGAGGCTACGGGGCTACGCTCCTGGCTCTCCAAGGTCTCCTACAGCTGGAGCGCGCGCGGCGTCAACGACCGGGAACGGTCGAACGACGGGAGCGAGGTCCATCAGGGCATCGGCGGCAGAGCAACGGTCCGCTACTCGGGCAAGCTCTTCGGGTGGATGAACCTCTCGCCCAGACTCAACCTTCAGCAGAACTGGTACGACCGGGACAAGGACGGCAACGAGTATCCGTCGCGGTTCACCTACGATGCGAGTGTCTCGACCGGGACGACGGTCTACGGCACATTCTATCCCGGAATCGCGAGGGTGCAGGGCGTCCGCCACCTCATCCAGCCGTCGGTCTCGTACAGCTGGACCCCGGACTTCTCGGACTACTTCGACGACGGGAGCGACCGCTTCTACAGCTTCTCGGGGTTCGGGAGCACGCCGCGCGAGCGGCAGTCGGTATCGCTCTCACTCGTGAACAAGCTCCAGCTCAAGCTGGGGGACGGGGAGAGCGCCACCAAGAAGGACGACTTCCTGAGTCTCTCGATGTCCACGGCCCACGACTTCACGGAGGATGATCGACCGTGGTCGGACCTGACCTCGCGTCTCGACGTCAGGCCGCTGAGCAACTCGTCGCTCCGCGTCAATACGAGACACGATGCGTACGACGGCGATCTGGAACGCACCGACCTCACCGTCAGTCTCGACTTCAAAGGGCAGCCGCCTCTCGTATCCGACATGAGCTGGGAGGACCGGATCACGAGCGGGACCGACTCGCCGGCCGATCAGCTCCGCGCTGAACTCGCGGAGCGCTCCACCATGGACCTGACGACATCACGCCCCTGGAGCGCGTCCGGGACCTTCCGATACTCGCGCGGGGAAGACCCCGGAGAGGCCAACTACTGGATCGACGGGCGGCTTGCTCTGTCGTTGACGGAGAACTGGCGCGTGAACTACAGCCTTCACTACGATCTCTCGGAGACTGAGATCGCGAGCCAGGAATACGCCATCTATCGCGACATGCACTGCTGGGAGGCCCGGTTCGTGGGCCGCTACTACAACGATGAGTGGCAGTACTACTTCCGCATTAACGTCAAGGCCCTGCCCGAGATACAGGCGGAGTCGGGCGTGAAGAGCCTCGGCCGTTCGGTCCGCTAGAGCCCGCTCTTACGGTCTCCGTGGGTCGGTCCGGGAGCCTGATACATACCGTCGCGAAGACGACATACAGAACGTGCCCGCCCTGCGTGACACCCTTCTGTGAAAGCCCCACTTTCTGGGGGCTTTGCTATTGACAAGATTCGGGGGCGTGGTGTAGCTTGTCCGCACATTCGATGTGTTGTGATATTGAAGTTTGTGGGAGCACTGGGCCGAGGGTCGGACCGGAGCATCCGGTCCGTAGCCGAAGGGGGAGTGGCAGATGAACAAGGCGGAACTGATCGAGAAGCTGGCTGACAAGGCTGGTCTTTCCAACCGCGGCGCCAAGGATGTCATCGACGCACTGTTCGGCATCGGCGACGGCGTGCTTGCCACCGAGCTCAAGGCTCATGGCAAGATCCAGATCACAGGCTTCGGCACGTTCAGCGCCGATCATCGTCCGGCCCGCGACTGGCGGATCCCGGGCACCGACAAGACCAAGCACGTCGGCGCGCACTACTACCCGAAGTTCAAGGCTGGCAAGTCGCTCAAGGACCATGTGAAGTAGTCCAGAGCGGTCAAGCAGCATTCAGCGGGGGATCCGACACATCGGGTCCCCCGTTTGCATG
>CAZRAD010000069.1:0-13678 GCA_964597945.1 uncultured bacterium | reverse complement strand
CTGGATCCCGCACGGACGGAGACCGCTCCCAGGAACACCGCTCTCGCCTCCACCCTGCCGGGATTGTCCAGACAAGCGAAGGTCGCCGACCTACTGCGGCGACCCGACCAAGTGAAGCTCGCAGATGTACTCACCCGCGACATCCGTGACGATCACTTCGAGCGCCATTCGGAAGCTCGCTGAGAGAACACCCCGTTCATCGTATCCAGACATGAGACAGTTGCTGTCACCCACCAGGGTCCATGGACCGGGCTCCCCACCCGCGTCCAGGACCGCCCACTCGACTCGCTCGAGAGAGATCTCGTCCTCCTCACAAACGAAGGGCGTGCCCATCAGCAACAGGTCCCACTCCTCTTCGTTCGTCGCAACGACCACATCCAAATCCGGCTCCACCATGTAGCGACCCGGTCCCGGACCCGTTGCGATATTGAATTCCGTCTCCGAGGTCATGACCATGGTCAAGGGCGCGACGGTCATCACCACCGGGATCGTCACCCGTGGTCCGAACGCGCCGGCGAGCATTCCATTCGTACCCGTCACGACCCGCAGTCCGCCCGGGTGCTCGATCTCTGAGTCGTGGTCCTCGGGCAACACGACTGGTGTGAGATGAAGGAGCCCTTGATAGAGACCCGCTTCGTCCGTCCACCCCGGCCGAGCCTGGACCTCGAGCCACAGATCCTCCGCGGGCGCCGGACCCTGGCCCCGGGCAATGATGAGCCCGTCACCCACACTCACGAACTCTCCACCCGTAGCAGGAGACCGCACCATCAGAGAGCCGAGATCGATGGGACCACCGGGACCAGCCGTGGGCTCGAGTTCGAGCCTCACCGACCACGCCGGAAGCGGCGACGCCACGCTGAACGCGAGCGACCCCTGGAGGGCGGGCTGTGACGGAACTCCTGACACGGGAGGAAGCACAACCTGCTCGTCCAGAGACAGGAACTCCGCGTCGGTCGTGATCCACACCATCCCTCCCGACTGCACCGACATCCCCTCCTGTGCCGAGCGCTCCTGCTCCCTCGCCGTGCAGAGACCGACGAACAGGAACACTGTCAGGAGCGTCCCGGCGACACATTGCCACCCGACCGATCGCCGTGATGCGCGCGGACGTGGCGCCGCGGCCGTTCGACCGTTCCGCACAGCACTGACGCAATGCATATCATCACCTCTCTTGTGCTGACCGCCGCTCAGCTGTCGCGGTCGTTTCTCCCGATTCTTGCCGCCGGTCCTCGTAGCATCCATGCTCAGCCTTGACATCCCGGCCCGCAGCGGGCACATTGTACGCACATGGAGCCGGGCCCCGATCCTCACGGATCTGGTACGCTGCGGTTCCGCTCGGGCGACTGGATGGCTGCGAATCCATCACCAGTCGCCCGCTTTTATCTCACCTGCATGTGGTCGTGTCTCTCTCCACGCACGCGGCGCTTCCTGCCCTCACACTGCCCGCCCCCCGCCCGGCTGCGAGACCGGACGGAAGGGCAGGCGTTTCCCGAGGGAGGAAACGTGAGCATTATACTGCGTGTTACTTGCCATGTCAACTAGTTAGAACAATGAAACCTGCTTTTGTCAGCTACATCCAGTTAGACGAAAGCTATTCTCCCTATCTTACGAGCACATAGTATATCCTTCGTCCAGCTCGCATATAGTGACTGGCTGCTGCCCATCAAAAAGTCGGCCCCGACGATATCCGTCGGAGCCGACCCTCTGTGTGTCTCTTCAGCTGCCCGTGACCAGTCCTGATGCCGGCCGCCATCCCGGAGGGTGGTCTCTCTATGCAGTGACCTTCTCGTCCCGCGGCTGCATCGTCAGACACCCGTCCACCGGACAGACCGTCCGGCAGAATCCGCAGCCTATGCACTTCTCGTCATCGACCTTCGGGATGCGTGCATCCTCCCCCGCATCCGGACCGGCGAACTCGATCGCCTGATGTCCACCGTCGCGGCACGCGATGACGCACGCACCACATCCGATGCACGTATCCTCATCGACGGCCGCGAGCACCTTGCTGTCACGCGAGAGTTCCCCATGCCCGACGATCTTCGGGAGTCCCTTTCCGACGAGATCCATCGGCGACGTGAGACCCTTGTCCTCGAGATAGAGCAGGAGTCCCTCGTTGAGTTCCTCGATGATATCGTAGCCGTACCGCATCACCGCCGTGCAGACCTCCACGATGCCGGCGCCCGCGAGCAGGAACTCCACGGCGTCCTTCCACGTCACCACACCGCCGACACCCGCGACGGGAATTCCGACATCGCGCGCGACATCGGCGACGAACCGCAAAGCGATCGGCTTGATGGCCGGCCCGGAGATGCCTCCCTCGGTCGAGTACCCTTCGACCGAAGGGATCGGCGCCATCGTGTCGAGATCGAAGCCGATGAGTCCCTTCACCGTGTTGATCGCAGTCACGCCCTCCGCTCCCGCCTCCTTGACCTTCTCGGCCACGGGGCGCATGTCGGTGACGTTGGGCGTGAGCTTGATGAGCACCGGGATCTCGGCTGCTTCCGCGACCCACTTCGCGCGCTCATAGGTCAGCTCGGCGTTCTGGCCGACGGCCGATCCCATCCCCCGCTCGGGCATCCCGTGCGGACAGGAGAAGCTGCATTCGATCATGTCGGCCCCGGCCTCCTGGACACGGCGCGTGATCTCCTTCCACTCGGCCTCCGTGCTCGCCATGATACTCACGATGACGATACGGTCCGGGTAGCTCTTCTTGAGCTCGCGGACCTCTGGAAGCACCTCGCGGATATCACGGTCGGATATGAGGTCGATGTTCTGGAGCGCGACCAGCTTCTTGTCCTCGTAGTCCAACCCCACCATCATCGGAGACACGAGGTTCACTTCGACGTGCTCGAGGCCCAGTGTCTTGACGACCGCGCCGGCCCAGCCGGCCTCGAAGCCGCGGGCGATCATCTCAGCGTCGTCGGTCGGCGGCGCCGCCGCGAGCACGAACGGGTTCGGGAATCGGACTCCACAGAAGTCGACTGCAAGGTTCGGCTTCTTCATCAGGCGCCACCTCCCTTCCCGCTCTCTCGGTCAAGCATCGCGATGATGGCTCCGGCCGCTCGCTTTCCCTCTCCGTACGCAAGAACCGCGGTCGCTCCGCCGTTGGCGATATCGCCTCCGGCGAATACGCGGTCCATCGATGTCTGCATCGTGTCCTCGTCCACCTTGATCACACCGCGCTGGTCCGTCTCCACGCCGTCGAAGCGATCCAGCACGCCGGTGCCTATGGCCTCGATGACCGAGTCCGCCTTGAGCCCGAACTCCGTCCCGGGGATCTGCTCGGCGTTCGCCGGGACAAGGACGCCCGGCGTCTTCCAGCGGATACCGATGCCTTCGTACCCCGAGACATTGCCGTTCTCACCCAGTATGCGAACCGGCATCGTCCGCGGGTGGAACACGACGCCCTCGCTCTGCACCTCCTCGATCTCCGAGCGGAAGGCCGGCATCTCCTCGTGCGACTCAAGCGAGCAGAGATGGACGTTCGCAGCACCCAGCCTGAGGGCCGTCATCGCAGCATCCATCGCCACGTTCCCGCCGCCGATGACGACGACGTCCGTGCCGAGCGACGGCGTCTCCCCGGCCGCGACACGCGCCAGAAGCTCTCCGGCGATGTGCACGCCCGTCAGGTTCTCACCGTCGAGACCGATCGTGTAAGGCTTCCCGAGTCCGATGCCGACGAACACGGCGTCGAACCCGTCGGCCAGAAGGGTCGCGGGATCGGCGCTCACACCGTACTTCGTCTTCACGCCGAGACGCTCGACGTAGGAGAACTCGTCGGTTGCGAACGAGGGATCGAGACGGAACGGCGGGATGCCGTGCGTCAGAACGCCGCCGGGAGCGTTGGCCTTCTCGAAGATGGTGACGCCGACACCGGCCTTCGCGAGTTCAGCAGCCGCGCCGAGACCGGCCGGGCCCGCGCCGATGACGGCGACGCGCGCATCGCGCCTGGCGGCAGGCTCCGGAACCGGAGCGAGCCCCGCGAGTTCGACATCCCCGGCGAAGCGCTGGAGCCCCGCGATGTCGATCGGCGTATCGAGCTGCGCCCGGGTGCAGTGCTCCATACAGAGCATCTCCTGCGGGCAGACACGTCCGCACACGCCGACCATGATGTTGGCCTCGCGGATGAGTCTTACGGCCCCTCGGAAGTTGCCGAAGCGGATCTTTCGTATGAATCGGCGCACATCCACCGAGGCCGGACACCCCGTGTTGCACGGGGGATCCTCACACATGAGACATCGGGATGCCTCGATGACCGCCTCGTGCGGCGCGTACGTACGGCCGTCCTCGCTCAGGACCGCCGCCTTCGTGTTCTCTGGCATTGCTGGCTCCTTGGGTTCGCGGTGCCGGTAGGCCTCGTAGGTGCTCGGCGCCCGCTCTCATCACCTGCCGGTCGTCCCCGCCTCAACGGCGAGCCCGAGCGTCAGCTCCTCCCCGGTGGTGGACAGTGACATGCGCACGGTCACGAGAGTCCCGGCCGGGAGTGCTTTCCTTGCCCGAATATACCACCCTGCTCCGGAGCCCTTCAAGGAGCGAAGCCCGAACGCGCCGGGAAGTCCGGGCTCACCTGCATAGAGAGTCGGGGCGCTGCCGTCGCTCGAGACGAGCGTTACCCCTAGATCCAGCCGGTCGCCACGCGCGCTCAGCACCGAGACCAGGGAGCAGCCGACACCCGTGCGCCGGCCGCATCCGCTCCCATCCTTCGTCCGGGCCGACCGGGCAAGCCAGAGTTTCCATCGTCTGTCGCGTCCCACGACAAGCGAGAACCGCTCGCGGCGATCGGCCGTGGACTCGGTCATATGTGGCTTGGCGCTGGTTCCCGTCTCACCGCGAATGCTCGCTTCGGCTGTGAACCGCGCGGTCCGGCCCAGTCGAACGGCGCCGCCGGCGGCGAGCGAAGCGCTGCGGGGCGGCAGCGGATCGTTGTACGTGCGCCACGGATGACCGGTCACACGCCCACGACACCACGCTGACCAGCTTCCTCGGGTGCTGTACGATAGCCGAAGCCAGGACGAGAGACAGTTCCCGCCCGAGGACGCGCCGGGCGGTGACTCCCCGAGAGGGCTGTAGAACCCGCGGGTGACCGCATCCGCGCCAAGAAGCACCCGTCCGCGACCGCGGCGCCCCTCTATAGTAATGAAGGCCGCATGTTCGCGCGGCGCATGAGTCGCTATCTCGACACCCCATCGCAAGCTCTCACCGCCGCCGGACGCATCGAGGCCGTACAGCTCGAGCGCCTTCCCCGCGAAACCGAACCGGCTCCGCAGTGGATCAGCCGGCGCCAGGGTCCGATCATATTGGATGCGCAATGCCGACACGCCTGCGCGCCACGCACCATCACCGGGAACGCCATCCGCGGCGGCCCGCCCCCGAACAGTGGAGCCTCCGAACGACCGAACGAGTCGGACGCCGAGCGCCGACTCGCGCATCGCATCCCTCCCCAGCCGTTCCCCCTCCGTCACGTGCGTCCCCGAGGTACGGATCGTCGTCACGTGTCCCTCTTCATCCAGCGCCGCATCCAGCCGGGTTCGCGTCGCCAGCACGCTTGTCTCGAACGCGCCGAACCTCGCGCTGGCCGCAACGCCCCGCCGACTCACGGACTCGGCTGCGCCATCGTATCCCCGGAGCCGGTCGGTGAGTTCGGGTCCTCCCGGCGCACCGAACCCTGGTCCGCCCGCCAGCAGACGCTGCCCCCACTCTGTGACGACATCTCCCGCGATGACCGTGCCCCACCGCACGTACCAGGCGGAGTGGTCAAAGGCGTCCGGCTCACCGGGATCGCGTTCGATGGCACCCCCGAAGGTGATGCCGCCGGCCACATCGCCCCGCACTCTCAGATACGTCCGCGCATCGAAGTCCCTCCACCCGCCGGTCTGAGATCCCCCCGGACCACTCCCGCTGCCCGCCACACCCTCGAGAACCCCCTCGGCCCGGGAGAGCACGCTGAGAGTGATGAACGGCAGCGGCAGCGGCTGGAGTTCGTTGTCGGATGAACCGTCCCTCGCGAGTGCGTCATCACGGATGGACGCGAATCCACCGGATTCGGCCAGCAGGTCAGCAATCAGTTGCTTCGTCTCGTCGTCGACATCGTCCGGGAGTGACTCCACGAGGTCGACGAGTGACTGCCAGTCCACGGCGGTCTCGATGCTGTCGGGCGAGGCGCCGTTGGCCGCCCCGGCGACGCTCTCGGCCACGGCCGCTGCGCTTCCGAAGATCGCCACGAGTGCTGCGAGTACCATGAGTGTCATCGTTCTCGTATCCGTATCGTCACCTCACATCCACATTGTCACTGTAAGGGAGGAGCTCACGCCGAGGACCGGATGCCACTCCCATGCGAGACCGAGGTCCGGCCACCGCGTCCGTCCCTTCGTGCGGCCTCGGCCGAAGGAGAGCCCGAATGCCGCCGATGCCGGCTCCGCTCTAAGTCCCGCGCGCACGCGGGTCCACGATGCGAGCGGAAGCTCGCACCCAATGGCCGGTGATGGAGCGAACCCCGGCTCGCCTGAGAGCGATGCGAGAACCGTCATGCCGTCGAGGACGAGAGCCGCTTCGCCGGAGACGCGCGAGGCGACCGGAGACGACAGGATGGACGAGTGCGCGACGTTCCGAACGGACAGGCCGATGACGAGTCTGCCGTGCACCAACCAGGCCGCGGAGCAATCGGCAGCGCCGCTCCACTCAGTCGCCCCTCCCTCCCAGGACAGCGAGAGGGCCCGCCCATGGAGGCCCACCGCCACGTCCTCTGACCATCGCCGCGCGCCCATGACCTCCACTGTCATCTCGCGGTAGAGTCGCCCCCCGAGAGATGAGACACCGGCACAGAGGCATGCGCCCGGCGACTCGCGGGAGAGAGCCAGTGCAGCACAGCGAAGCTCCGCGAGCCCGTAGAGCTCCGAGGACGTCGCCTGGAGACACCATCGGGAGCCGCGCTCCGGTCTCATCAGGAGGTCAATGAGTTGTGAATGCGGCCCCGCATCGCACGCGGCACGTGCCTCCGCACTCCCGACATCACGTTCAAACGCCGCGTCCGCACGGCTCGTGACTGCGCCGAGCAGAAGTAGCAACCACAGGAGAACGCCGATTGCGGCAACAGGTCGGGGCAACGATCCGTAAGCACGTGTCCGGTGACGCATCAGCGCACCAGTCCGACGGCCGTCTTCGCCGTCACGAGGATTCCGGCACGTGCGTCGATCGCCTCGAGGCACGCTACGTAGATCCCGGCCGGGAGGATCGCGCCGTCCTCCCCGCCGCCGTCCCAGATGAGCTCGGTCGACGACGCGACGAGGTCGTGATCCCGGAGCACGGCCCGCACGCGCCCCAGCACGTCGAAGACCGTCAATCGCACGGTCGACTGCGGTGTCGGCAGGTCGAATCGGATCGCGCATCGGTCGTCGATACCGTCGCCATCGGGTGTAAATGGGTTGGGCGAGATGGTGAGTCGCCCGGCCACGGGCAAAGCCGAGACGTGGATACTGTTGACCCGGCCCGGCGTACTACCCTCGGGTGAGACCGAGCTTCCCCAGTTCGCCTGATCGCCGGAAGGCAGCGATGGGCGGACGCGCTCGAGCGTCACGTCCCGGTCCCCGCCCCACGAGCGCTCGTAGCGCACGATGTCGACCGGCGTGCCGTGCTCATCGGCGAGCACCACGACGTCATCGACCGAGAGCGCTTCCCAACTCGACAACGCCACGACCGGGGCGCTTGTCCGAGGTTCGACGACTTCCGGATCACGCGCGACCACGATGAACTCCCCCGGAGCGAGTTGGAACCGATCACCACGACCCGCAGTGCGACCGCTCGAAACGCTCCCGCTCCCGGTGCAGTCGATCGCGCTGAGGTCCTCATCATCTCCGATGAGCCATCGGTCGATCTGCACGGGCGCGCCGGATGTGCACACCAGTTCGAGCCACTCGGTCTCATGCTCGCCCGGTGAATGCATGACCTCGTTGACGACGACCTGGCAGCCGGGAGAACCGACGGTGAACGATGTACGCGCACGGTTGTCCGTCGTGTCCGCGTCGGCCGGAAGCGACGCCTCAATGACCGCCGTGTGATAGCCGGCTGAGCCGGGATCGAACGCGAGCGAGAGACGCACGGTGTCTCGGACCGCCAGCGGCTCGTTTATCGACAGCGTGGCGGCAGGGAGAGCGGCCGCATCGAGAAAGAGCCGAACCGCCACGGCGCCCCCGACGACAGGAAGCGCTCCGACGTTCGCCACAGCGCAGTCGAGTGTGACGTCACCGAGAGGGAGAACCTCGCCGACCTGATGCACGACCGAGACCGCCACGTCCGTCCCCTCGACATTCCTCCGCCCGGGGGTCGGCTCGGAGGCGGCGAAGTCGGACGCGTTCACGCCCTCGTCGAAGCAGTCGGGCACGCGAGCGAGCGACAGACCCAGCGATGTGTCATCCGCCGGCTCGCCCTCGTAGTACTCGGGGGGAAGCGGGAGACCCCATCCGACGACATCCACGACGTCGACACCGTCGGTGAGACGGAGTCCGTCCGGCCCGTTCTGGAGATCGAGCGGCTCCACGACGTCCGGCACCGGAAGCACGTCGCTCTCTCCGATGAGGAGGATTCCTCCCGCCTCGAGACGGTCGAAGTCACCGCCGATCCACTCGACGGTCCAATCGTCCGGACTCGCGCCGTTGCCGGTCTCGAGCGTCCAGCCCGTCAGGAGAACGGCCGACGAGCCGCAGTTGAGCAGCTCCACGAATTCCAACCCGGTGTCCGGGCCGTCAGGATCGTAGAGCACCTCGTTGATGAGAACGGACGCGGTGGACGGGGATGAGGCCAGAAGCCAGAGGACGAACAGAACAGGGTGCAGGAACCCACGCTGATGCGGCAGATGGCGATGCCGTGGACGGTAACTCGGGCGATGATGGTCTGACAAATGCTCATACGGGGGATGACGGTTCAACGGGCGGCTACACGGGGGCGGACAACTCGGGGGACGAACTCCGACCAACGACCGGCCTGCGCGCACGACACACATCCCCACCTCCCATCGCGCGGAACCATGGTCCCTCACTCTTCGCGACGCAGGTGCGCCGCATGTGTACTAGCTACGGAAGACCCTTGCTCCTTCTGAGCACCCACTCGGCGCCGAGCAGACCGACGAATGCCAGAAGCATCCACGGCGAGTTCCAGAGCTCGAACTCCCGAGTGACGGTGCGAGACGCCCACTCGAGCGGAACGGCATCCGGAAACTCCCCCACAATCTCCGGCGTGAAATAGCCACCGCCGGTCTCCTCTCCCAGTCTGGTCAGCAGCGTCGAGCGTCGACGAATCTCCGAGTCCTCGAGACTGAACTCCTCGACGGTGAACTCACCACGCGCGCTTCCCACATCCTCGCCGGCGAGTACGGCGTTCGCCTCGAACACGTACCGCCCGGGCGGCAGCGGCTCAACCTCACCACGATAGAACTCCCCGTCCCCCTCAAGCGTGAACTCCGCAAGCGGTGCCGCCTCCGCTCCGCGAGACACCGTGCACGTGACGTCGGCGCCTGCCGCAGGTCGGAAGTCCGACCGATACACCTGCGCGGAGATGATCGCGGCTTCGCCGGCCGCGTACACGTCGCGGTCCGCGTGCACAACGACACGTTCAAGATCCCCGCGCGCCGTGAGCCAGCGCGCCGCGTTCGCCGCAAGACGGTCAAGAAGTCCCGAGTCACCAGCAGCAAGCTCCCATCGCCAGATACCCTCCGCGGCGACCGCAATCACCTGACCGGCTCCACGCCGCACAGACGCGACGACGGGAACCCGCGCGTCGGCCGCACCCGCGACCGCCAGCACGACCGCATCACCGACCACCGCGGATGCACCCGGTCTGAGAACCCATACGGGTGGAAGCCCGCGCCACACGTCTGCGTTCTCCGCACGGTCACCGACCACGCGTGTCACCGGCGAGGGCTCTCCGGCGATGGTCAGCGCAACCCGCTGCTCGGTCGGCGTTCCCCGCGCTGCGTCCGTGACCACGGGTGACAGCTCCGCGATGCCGTTCGAGCCGTCGCTGCGAGCTACGGGAAGCCCGATCAGTAGAAGCCCGCCTCCACGTGTGCGGACGTACTCCGTCAACCACTCCTCCGGCAGCGGAACCCCGACCGCGGGCTCGACAAGCACAACCAGATCATACTCGAGGAGCTCCTCGCGCGATCGCGGCGCGTTGCCACCTGCGCCCGGCACCGCGCGCGACGAGAGATCCACAACGACATCGAGCTCAACGTTCGGATCTCCCTCGAGTTCTCGTCGGACGAAGGAAAGATCGAAGCTCGGCCGCGGCGCGGCCAACAGCACGCGGATGCGTCCTTTGAAGACGTTCGTCACGGCCACACGCGTGTTGTTGCTCGTCAGTCGCTCGCTGGAGACCGGAGGAACGGTGACCGTGTACCGATGGATCCCCGGCTCCCCCGGAGTCACCCGGAACGTGACCTCTGTTTCCTCCCCCGACTCCGAGAGGTGGATCGATCTCGTGTCCACCACGACCGAGCCCTCGCGCAGCTCCACGACGGCCTCGCCGTCGGCGTATCCGAAACTCGTCACGCGGACGCGGATTGGGAGTGATTCGCCGGAGTACGAGACCCGATTCGTCGTCGCCTCCCGGACCGCGATATCCGTCCCGGCATCGCTCTCCCCGAGTCCGAGGGTGAACACGGGCACGCCGAGCGCGAGACCGGCGTCGTACGGACTCTCACCGACATTCGCGGCACCATCAGTCGCGACGACCACGGCGCCCAGATTCCGGCCGGCGAGCTCCAGCCGAAGACGCTCGAATGCCCCCCCTATGTCGGTAAGCTCGCCGTCAAACGCTGCAGGGGACGCCACTGACAGTCGCTCGGTACCGAGCGTCTGCGTATCGCCGGCGAACGAGAATGCCGCGAGTTCGGCGTCTCGTCCGATCCTCGGAAGCACGATCTCATTGAGCAGCCCGACCGCCTCGTCTCCTCGTGACGCCCCGGTCGTGGCATCAGCGATCGCCATGCTCCGTGAACGGTCCACCAGAACGCCGATCACCGGCCGTTCGCTGGCGGTCCGGACGAGCGAGAGAACGGGCTCCATGAGGAGCACGATGAGGAGTGCCAGCGCCACGCCCCTCAGAACGGCCAGGAGCATTCTCATCGTGGCACTGACCGTCTCCGGCACCCTGCGATAGAACCACCGGGTAGCGGCAACCCCCGCGACGAGCGCGGCGAGATAGAGCCAGGCATGAGGCTGGTTGGCAACGATGCTCACAAGCGATTCTCCTCTGATCACATGCTCGATACGGTCGTGCGCCAGTCATCGCCATCCGGTTCAACGACGAACTCGAGCGCGGAGCCCGGAACCAGCGCGGCCTCGACCGTCTCCCCGCGTCGCTGGACATCGGCGCCCGGCGGAACCATCGGCGTGAACCGGACGGTCAGCTCCGGGAGACCCTCCCCCGCCGCGATCCGATAGACACCTCTCGGACCGCCGGCGTTCGGTTTCCCGTGCTCGCCCGGGATGGCATCGCTCGGAGCGGCCGCGTCGCCCGTCCTGAAGAAGACGGACGCCGTGCCCGAACCAAGCCGCACCGGGCACGAGACCCACGACAGGCCAGGCGGAAGCGCCGGTGTCAGATCGAGACGTCCCGATGTCATGTCCGGCCGAAGCCCGAGATAGTCCTGATAGAAGTTCCGCAGGAACTCCGCGAGGCTCCATGCCTGAGACACGGTTCCGGCGACATTCTCCCCACGCTCCGGAGCCCGTCCGTTGCGAAGCTCCGGAAGCGTCCCGGCCGCCCCCTCATTGAAGAAGATATCCCGGAGGACGCGCGTCTGCTTCCATGCCTCAGCGACGCGTCCTCCGCGCACGAGCGCAGTCACCACGGGACCGGTCAGCCAGACCCAGACATCCCCGTTGTGATACGCCTCGTCGAAGTGGTACCTATCGAGATCCAGGTGGACCGGATGAAACCCGGGGTCATCCGGAGAGAGCGATGCGACACCATGCGGAAGTACGCAGGTCGCCATCAGCCGGTCGAGCACCGCGTCGCGCTGCCCGCAGGTGAGCAGCTCACTCCTCGCCGGCGGCTCACTGTCATCCGGCAACGCGTCCGCTGACGGCACCACGTCGTCCGGCAGGCTCAGTGCGAACGCCTGATTCGGACGGTCGCGACCATCTCCCGTGCCGTCCGGCAGCAGTCGGTCGTAGAGCGCGTCCTTCTCACTGTTCCAGAACGCGGAGCGGAACGACTCTGCTATCCTGTCCGCTAACCCGCGCCACCGCTCCGCACGATCGTCGGTCACTCCGTTGACGACCTCTCCACCTTCGCCGCCACTCGACACGGCCGCCGCTGCCGCTATCTCGGCCAGTCGCGCTCCCGCGAGAAGCGCCTCGCGCCACAGTACCTGGACCTCTACGGCCCGGTCGCCGCGAGGCGACCATGGACCGTTCTCTCCCGCCGCGTCCATCCAGGTCTCGGCGTCACCGTGTCTGAGGAGCAGATCATCTCCGACTCGGTGGAGCAGCGCGCCGACGATGGCGCGCTCGACCGCCGGCAGAATCTCAGCCGCGAACTCCACATCTCCCGAACAGCGAACGTACTCCAGCGCCTCCCGGACGAACCACCAGGTCCCATCGGTCGTGTTGTAGTAGACCTCACCCGGCATCGCCAGGTTCGGGATCCGCCCGTACGTCGTGTCGCTCTCATCGGTGTTCTGGAGGCCGGCACACGTTCTCAGCACCTCGCGCGCGACCTCGAACTCGCCGCGGCAGAGACAGGCGCCGGGGAGCGAGATGAACGTGTCGCGTCCCCAGTAGTTCGGGAACCAGTGCAGCCCGGCGAAAATCCCGACGCCCATCTGGTTCATGATGAGCGCGTCGACCGAGGCCGTCGCCCAGCTGAGCGCATAAGCGAGATCCGAATCCGCGCACGCAACGCCGACGCGGTCGAGCAGGTCGCAGACCCTCCGCATCTTCGCGTCGTAGAATGAGAGCTCGTCCCTGATCCCGCGGAGCGCAAGGGTCTTCGCCTCAGCCTGCGTGTCGCCGACGGCGATGGCGATCGTCACTGTCGCCGCGAAGCTCTCCTCTCCTTCAAGCTCAAACGTGAGACGCCCGGGGACGAACGGTGTCGCCGACGCCATCGAACGCCGCGCGGAATCGCGTTCGTACGTCGTTTCGCGATAGCTGGACTCGCCGTCGAAGGTAACCGGCCGATCGCACGCGATCGCCAGCCAGACCGGCCAGTCCTGCTCCTGGGTCCTCGAAGGGTGGTCGCTTCGTCGGACGCAGAGGACGCCCTCCTCGGACTCCCAGCGCACGTCGTACTCCGGACGCACCTCTTCCCAGATGCTCCGAATGTCAATGCGGGGGACGAAGGAGGCCTGCCCCCGCCAGTTCGAATCATAGGAGACCAGGAGCAGGTTCTCATCGTCCGCGAGAAACACGGTCTCGGTCGTCCCGTCCGCGACGTAGGTGCGCGTCATGCTCTGCGGGAGTACGACGGCGTTCCTCAGGCTCCAGACCGACGCCGGTCGGTCGCCGACGACCAGATCCCATCCCTCGATGAACTTGTGCAGCTCGACGGTGAGGCCGCGGTAGTTGCGCGTTCTCGCCGTACCCGTCTCTCCGCAGAAGTAGGCCTTCTGTCGGTTCGTAAGGAAGTACTCGCGTGAGCCGCCGCGCGTCACGACGATCGGAAGCCCGTGCTTCCGTCC
>CAZRAD010000068.1:0-13688 GCA_964597945.1 uncultured bacterium | reverse complement strand
GGGCTGTCGGGGTAACTGGAACGTCATCGGAGATGTGGTCGGCTTTGCCCGGGGTCGGGAGCCCCGGTGTTTGCTGAATCGAAGAGCGCGCGCGCGCTTCGATGAACCAGGTCGACGAGGGCGGCTCGACCGTCACGCGGCCAGATCGAGAGGGGTAGCAGAAGTGGGTACGACCGGCAAGGTGAAGTGGTTCAATGACAGCAAGGGCTTCGGGTTCATCACGCCTGATGATGGTAGCCCCGATGTGTTCGTCCACTACTCGGCGATTCAGGGTGCCGATTCGTTCAAGAGCCTGAACGAGGGCGATCACGTTGAGTTCGATGTCGTCGACGGTGCCAAGGGCCCGGCGGCTGAGAACGTTGCGAAGATCGAGGGCTAGTTCTTCCAGAACATCAGGCTATCGATATTCGGGAAACGGCCGCGTCGGCTTTCGACGCGGCCGTTTTCGCTTTCGAGAGGAGTCGGCCGGATGAAGATCGTGACCATCATGGGGAGTCCGCACGAAGACGGCAACACGGCCACTGCGCTGGCGATGTTCGAGAAGCATGTTGCGGGAGAGAATGAGGTCGACCGGATCGATCTGAAGGACTTCGAGGTCAACGGTTGTCAGGGGTGCTTCGCGTGTCAGCAGACCGCCGGTGCCCCCGGGTGTGTCGTTCCCGATGACGGCAATGACCTGCTCGAGCGCGTGATGGCCGCGGATGCGATCGTCTATGCGACACCGCTCTACATGTGGGGTGTCACATCGGCCCTGCATGCCTTTCTCGAGCGTCACCTGAGCCTCGTGAGCGGGTACATGTCCGAGGATTGGAACTCGCTCATCGCCGGCAAGCCGGCCGCGCTTCTCGTCGCCTGCGGTGGTCCTGTCGAGGGGAACGCCGACGTCGTCCAGATCGTATTCGAGCGAGTCTGTACGTACGCGAAGGTCAAGCCGGTCGGGACGTTCATCGTTCCGCGGTGCACGATCCCGGACGAACTCGGCGAGGAGGCCGAGGGGATCACGAGCAAGATGGCCGACGGTATCATCGCCTGATGGCGGCGTGGATCACTCGGTGGCGGCATCACCCTCTGTGGCGGCACCACACTCGGTGACGGCTACGGGCCCTTGATGATCATCAGCGGGTGCGAGTTGCACTCGGCGTAGTTGCCGGCCGTGTGGACGTAGATCACGTAGCTGTAGGTGCCCGGTGTGGCGTCGTCCGGGATCTCGACCTCGATGTCGCCCGTCCGCATCGTGACGATCTCCGTCGCCGGGAACACGCCCGGCTCCGGGAACCAGACGCTGATCGTGTCGGTACCGGCAGAGAACAACACGATATCGCCCGGATCGGCTTCCACGACAGGGATCTTCCGCGTCGTGGTACTCAGGCCGATCGCTGCTTCGATGGTCTTCTGCATGACTGCCGCCTCCGTTCTCAGAGTCCGTACTCCCGTCCGTCGGTCTGCTCGGCGAACGCCTGATATCGTTCATCCGCACACAGGCCGCGAAGAGCCGGAGTGCTCTCCACCTGCGCCCTCGGATACCCGTGTTCGAGGGCCATCTCGATCCAGCTGAGCGCCAACTCCCGGTCACCCAGCACCTCATGTGTGTGTCCCACCTGGAACATCACCTCAACGTCCCCGGGCGCGTGAAGGAGCGCCTCCTCAAGAAGCGTGCGCGCCCGCCCCGGCTCGTCGAGCTCCGCGTAGTAGGCCGCGAGAGACGTGAGGAGCAGCGGATCGCGTGGGGTGAGCGCCCGCTGCTGCTCGCCTCGCGCGGCTGCCTCACGGTAGGCCGCCTGCGCCCTGGCGCCTCCGTTGGGTACCCAGAGATAGGATGAGCCGAGGTTTCCCCAGACCCGGTAGTCTGAGTCGTCAATAGCGAGAGCGCGTTCGTACATCGCGGCCGCGTCCGCGTATCGCGCGCGTGCGAAGTGGAGTGTCGCCAGGTTCGAGTAGGTCGTGTAGTCGGGCGAGAGCTCGACCGCTCTCTCGAACGTCTCCGCCGCGTCATCCAGCCGGTCCAGGTAGTAGTACATCGCGCCGAGGTTCCGGTAGGCGTGCGCGTTGCCCGGTGCGATCTGTGTCACACTCGCGAACTCCGCCGCAGCCTCATCGTACCGCCCCTGCGAGGACAGAAAGACACCGAGGGCATCGTGCCCGCGCCAGTACTCGCTCCTGAGCTCGATGACCTCCCTGTGCGCCGTCTCGGCGAGCGCGGTCTGGCCGCTCTCGGCGCGAAGGTCGGCCAGCGCCTGCCGCGCGACGATGCTCATCGGATCGACCTCGAGTGCGTCGCGAAGAAGCGCCGCCGCGTCGTCGTACCGTCCGGCATGGACGAGGAGACCGGCCTCAGCGACCAGGGCCTGCGTGCACCGCTCGTCAAGATCGAGAGCCCGCAACAGGCTGGATTCCGCGGCTCCACCGCACCGGAAGTCTCGCTCCAGCTCGCACCGTCGCCAGAGAGCTCTTCCCAACGCCGCGTGAGCGAGCGCGAAGGCCGGGTCGGCGGTTGTCGCCTCGGTCAGCAGCAGCGCAGCTCGCGTCGCGGCCGCCGCATCCGTGCTGTCCGCGGAGTTGCCGTCGCGCACCGCGTCGAGGGCGCCTGTGCCCCTGAGGTACGCGACGAAGGCCGTCGGGACGGTGGTTCCACACGCGGTGCTTCGCCTGCGCGCCCGGCCGGACAGCTCGATGCCCAGCGCCTCGGCGATGAAGCGCGTCGGGATGTCCTGGAGCGCGGCGACGTTGGCGGGCTGCTCCACGACCGTCCATTCGCGGATGTTGTCGCCGGACGGACTCGCCCTCAACTCGAGGTGGACCCGCACGCTGTCGTCGCCGCTCGAGAGCGTTCCGAGAACCGCAGTGTTGGCGCCGAGTATGGGAGCAGCGCTCTCCGGTCGT
Organism: uncultured bacterium; assembly: GCA_964597945.1. Classification (GTDB taxonomy): domain Bacteria; phylum Joyebacterota; class Joyebacteria; order Joyebacterales; family Joyebacteraceae; genus JAPEKQ01. Next base: position 10,808 of record CAZRAD010000068.1, on the reverse strand, counting down.
GTGATCTTGAGGTCGTCGACGTCGGCGGCCGGCACCACGCGGAAACCCGTGGTGAACTGCTCCATTTCCTGGAGCCGCTCCACGAAGTAGTCGCGGAATCCCCTGGCGTACTCCTCGTCCGTACCTTTGAACGGAAGGACCGCGATGGTCCTTGTCTCCGGGGGTGGTGCGATACGGCCAACCCCGAGTATCTCCCGTCCCCGTGAGTGCAGACCGAAGAAGGCGGCCGCCGCGACGAGGACCACGACGACGGGCAGCACGATGGTCGCGAGCGCGCGGAGTCCGCGAGTGCGCGAGCCAACCGCGGGGACCGGGGTGGTATCGAGCTGACTCCGGTCTCTCCGCTTCGGGAGGAGCTCTGCGACGCGCTCGAGCGCGGTCTGGAGTTCATCGGCGCTGCCGTACCTGCGCGATGCGGTCTTCTCGAGACAGCGTACGATCACCGCATCGAGCTCCGGGGGAAGAGCAGGGACATGTGTTGACGGAGGGGCGACGGGCTCGTTGCAGATGGCGTACATCACGGACTCGCTGCTCTCACCCTGGAACGGCCGTCGTCCGGTGAGGAGTTCATAGAGGAGCACTCCGAGCGACCAGATGTCGGTGCGACTGTCGGCTGTGTGACCTCGGGCCTGCTCGGGTGACATGTAGGCGACAGTGCCCAGCCGTACACCCGCCCGGGTGAGATCCGACGGCTCGCCGAGCTTGGCGAGGCCGAAATCCAGAATCTTCGCCCGCCCTCTCCCGGTGACGAGTACGTTGCCCGGCTTGATGTCGCGGTGGACCATCCCCTCGGCGTGAGCGGCCGAGAGGCCCGCGGCGACATCCACGGCGATCCCGACCGCTTCCTCCGGGGGGAACGGCCCGTCCTCCAGCCGATGCGCGAGTGTGTCGCCGTCGTAACACGCCATCGATATGAACAGCCGGGCGTCGGTGGTCTCACCGATCTCGTAGATCGTGCAGATGTTGGGGTGGTCGAGCCGGGAGGCGGCCTGAGCCTCGACGCGGAAGCGTTCCTTGGCGGCCGGGTCGCGTGTGAGTTCTGGGGAGAGGAACTTGAGAGCGACGGTCCGCCCGAGGTCCGTATCCTCGGCGCGGTAGACCACGCCCATGCCGCCCTCGCCGAGCTTTCCGGTGATTCGGTAGTGAGAGACAGTGCGTCCGATCATGCGCGCTCCCGGATGAGCGTCAGTCAAATCCCAGTGTCGATTGTACGGCAGTTCAGGGATACCGCATAGGAGAAACAGCCACGCAGGAAGCCCGCACATTGGGCGTTTTCGAGGCGCGATAAGCGAACGGGCGCTCAATCGCGCGCGGATGGCACCGTCCATCAGAAGTAGTGCCCGTGATGTGACTTCGCGTCACTCCCCGCATCTGATAGGCTGTGTGTGCTCCCCGACCTCTCGTGACTCCTTGCACATGCACTCAAGCGGCATCATTCGGGAGTTCGATCTCCTCAACGAGTTGCGGGAGGTGACCAATGAACCTGCTGGAGACGATTCTCAGTGCCGGAGGCGGCGACCTGGTCACGCAGATGGCCGGACAGGTCGGTCTCGGCGAGGGTGATGCGAGGAAGGCCGTCACCGCGCTGACGCCGGCGCTGTCGCGCGGTATCGCGAACAACATCCGCAAGGAGGGCGGCCTCGAGTCGCTGCTCGGCGCACTCGCCGGCGGACAGCACACCAAGTACGTGGACGAGCCCGAGCGGATGGCGCGTCCTGCGGCCGTTGCCGATGGCAATGCCATCCTCGGTCACATCCTCGGCAGCAAGGATGTCAGCCGCAACGTCGCGGGGCATGCAGCGCAGGAGACCGGGATCGATCCGGGCATCCTCAAGATGATGCTTCCGATGCTGGCCACCGCAGCGATGGGTTCGCTCGGCAAGCAGACGTCGTCCGCAGCCGCGCCGACCGGGCAGTCGTCCGGTCTCGGTGCGCTCGGCGGTGTTCTTGGCTCGATCACCGGTGGCGGGCAGCAGAAGGACGCCGGCATGGCCGGCATGGTCGAGGCCTTCCTCGACTCCGACAACGACGGTGCCGTGGTCGATGACCTTCTCTCGGTCGCGAAGAAGTTCTTCTAGGTTTGAGCTGGATCACTGTATTGCTGCAGGAGCCCCCTGAAGGGGCGCACACTTGGGCGCCGGTCCGGAGGTGACCGGCCATATCAGGAGGAGAGAACTATGGCGAAGCTGACAGAGATCGAGGGCGTGGGCGCGAGCTATGCCGAGAAGCTGATGGGCGTCGGTGTGAAGTCGACCGATGATCTGCTGGACAAGGGCGCGAACCCGGCCGGTCGCAAGGAGATCGCTGAGAAGTCCGGGATCGGTGAGAAGCAGATCCTGGGTTGGGTCAACAAGTGCGACCTCATGCGGGTCAAGGGCGTCGGTGAGGAGTACGCTGATCTGCTCGAGGCGGCCGGCGTCGATACCATTCCGGAGCTCGGCCAGCGGAACGCCGCGAACCTCTTCGGGAAGCTGACCGAGGTCAATGAGGCCAAGAAGCTCGTCCGTGCCCTGCCGACCGAGGACAAGGTCGAGGACTGGATCAAGCAGGCCAAGGGTCTTCCGCGGAAGATCAACTACTAGCAGTACGCCCGGCGGGCACGCGGATGCCATTGCGGTTCGCCTGATGGTTGTGTCACGGAAACGCCGCCCGACATCTGTTGGGCGGCGTTCTGCTTACTCGAAGACCGGCGTGACCTGTGCCGTCGTCGGAGCGGAACTCCGCTGAGGATCCGGCGCGGGCGGAGACATCGCTCCTGTCAGTCTGTGTCGCCCTCCGGATAGGCCGGAACGACTGAGGTTCTCACGCGGCCGTCGGGCGACGGGTAGGTGATGCGCCAGAGGGGAGCCCACGCAAGCGCAAGCGTGTCGATGTCGACATCGGCGCGCCGAGGCGTGACACGGACCTCCTCGACCTTCTCGATCTCCTCCTCCCAGCGTCGCCGGATCTTCCCGACCTCCTCCTGCGCCTCGCTCTGGAGCTTCGCCAGATCCTCTGAAAGATCGGTGATCTTCGCCTTCGTGTCGGCGATGTCGGCACCGGCCTTGACGGTCATCCGCCGCTTTCGAGCTGCGGTGGACGCCGCTCGTGACGAGCGTCTGCCCAGGAAGACACCGAGCACGGACTCCCCGGCGGAAATCATCTCCTCGCGCTTCCGAGACTGATACTCAGCCTCGTCCTCGATGAGATCGCGCTGCTTCGCGTCGATCCTGTCCCTCAGCCTGTCGATCTTCTTCTCATATCGGTCCGAGAGCTTGTCGAGCGCCTCATCGCGCTCTTCACGCGCGGCCTCTCGGCACCGCGCCGCGAAATCGCTCAGGCTCTCTCCGGGCCGTGACGCAAGGTCGGCCGCCTCGTTGACCATCAGCGTGAAGCTCCTGTTGCGATAGAGATGGTCCGAGAGGGGCTTCTTCAGGGTCTTGAATCTTGAGGCACTCGCGACCCCCGCCGGGATCTCAGCCGGGAAGAACGAACCGGTGGCCGAACGGTCGAGGAGGTCACGGAAGGACACGGCGACCTTCTCGGCCTCGCCCCACGCGGGGCGGGCGCCCGACTCCGGGGCGTCGATGAGCAGAGCCTCCACTGTCTCCTCGGACAGGTCGTACTTCCGGCTGACGTAGTGGACGGTCGCCATGCCGAGCACCATCGGCTCGTAGACGAGATGCGCATCGTCGGGTACCACCGGAGCACCATTGCGTTCGCTCAGCCACCGCGTGGCGGAATCCAGGGAGAGCGATGCGGGGAGGAAGACCTGTTCGATCTTCGGATCGATCGACGGTGGAGCATCGACGAACCCGTCCTCGCGGGCCGCGCGCTTCGCCACACGTGCCGCGGCGGCCGGCGTGTGAGGCGCTGTCGGTGCGGCGGTCCCGGCGGCGCGCGCGGCAGTGTGCACTGAGGCGCCGGTCGCGAGAACGTCGGCACCCGCCGGAGTGCCAACTGCGTCTTCGGTCGCCTCAGCGACGGAGTCCTTCATCAGCGTGCCGATCTGCTGTCTTGTCAGCGGTCCCCTGAGATAGCTCATCGCCCAGCGCGTGTGGAACACGACCGGACCGTCCTCGTGCACGTTGTGCAGGAGGAACACACGCGAGTCGACCGAACTGATCAGCTTGTCGAGGAGCTTTCGGTCGAGGTGTGTCCCCGCCGCCGAAACCACCGTCTCGAGGCCCTCGAGAACGCGCGCCTTGTCCCGCTCGGTCTGAAGCTTGCCGATGAACCACGTACCGGCGTTGGTGAGTCCTTTGTAATCCAGATCGACGGGGTTCTGGGTCGTGAGCATCACGCCGAGCCCGAACGCGCGGGCCTGCTTCAGCAGTGTCAGCAGAGGTCGCTTCGACGGCGGTTCCGCAACGGGCGGGAAGTACCCGAACACCTCATCGAAGTAGAGCAGCGCCCGGAGACTCGTCGTGCCTGTCTGCGCACGCATCCATGTGAGAACCTGCTCGAGCAGGAGCGTGACGAAGAACATGCGCTCCGGGTCCGAGAGATGCGCGATCGAGAAGATCGCCATCCGCGGCTTGCCGCTGGGCGCATTGAGGATGCTTGGAACGTCGAGCGGCTGTCCCTCGAGCCAGCGCTCGAAGCCGGGCGCGGCGATGAGGTTGTTGAGGGTCATCGCGAGGTCGAAGCGGTCCTTCTCCGGGAAGAACGTATCGACATCGAACACGCCGAGCTGCCGGACGGGCGGAGACTGGACGGAGCGGATCACGGTCGCCAGATCGAGGTCGGTGCCATCGCGCCACGCGTGTTCGAAGATGGTGGAGAGCAGGATGTGCTCGCGGCTGCGGACCGGGTCGGCGTTGATGCCGGCGAGTTCGAGGAGCGCGGAGACGGTTCCCTGGATCTTCTCGCGGAGGAGTTCCTCGTTCTCCTCCCAGTCGAGCTTCGGCGCCGCGAGGGAGGAGAGGATGCTCACGGGGACTCCCGCCGAGGATCCCGGCGTGTAGATGACGAAGTCCGCACTGTCCTTGAGCTTCCTGATCCGGTCGGGTCCCTCATCCCACGACGCGAGGCCGTTCCGCCAGAGGTCGGCCGTCTTCTGAGCGTGCTCTTCGAGCGTGAGATCCTTGCGTCGCGCGTCATCGACATTGACCCACGGGAGGAAGTCCTCGCCTCGGAGTTCGGGAAACGTGAGGAGGAGATTCGTGACGTCGCCCTTCGGGTCGATGATGATGGCCGGGACATTGTCGAGTGCGGCCTCCTCGAGGAGGTCGATGCAGAGTCCCGTCTTCCCGCTGCCCGTCATTCCCACACAGACCGCGTGCGTCGTCAGGTCACGCGCGTCGTACATGACCGGTTCATCCTCCCGGGTCTCGCCGGACTCGAGGTCGTGGATCCTCCCCAGGTAGAACGCTCCCAGCCTCTCAAGGTCGATCATGTTGGTCTCTCCGTAGGTGTGGCCGCGGCGTTCCAGACCCAGCCTCGGGCGGGTCGGTCCGGGAAGCCTCGGAAGGTACTCGTGAGGATTTTCCCCCGTATACCACACTTTCAGGGCTCAATAAACGCTTGACGGCGCTGTGGTGTCTGTATATAATAGATATATACACCGCCAAGGAGGAACACGTGTTCATCGTTCTGTCGCCTGAAAGCCCCGATCCACTCCACAAGCAGGTGACCGACCAGGTCCGCGAGGCCATTGCCGGGGGGGACGTTCACCCCGGAGACAGGCTTCCGTCGATTCGCGAGATGGCGAAGGAGCTCAACATCAGCGTCATCACGGTGAAGCGGTCGTACATGGACCTGGAGCGGGAGGGGCTGCTCGTCACTCGGGCCGGTCTCGGCTCGTTCGTGGCGGATGTCGATCGCGCGTACCTGAGGCGTGACCAGCTCGCCGAGGTGCGCGCTGAACTCAAGGGAATGCTGGAGAAAGCCGGGCGGTTCGGGATCAGCGCCGGCGATGTCGCGGGGCTCATCACCGAACTCGAGGAGGGACGCGATGACAGCGATCGTTGATGTACGGGATGTCGTGAAGCGATACGCGGACTTCTCGCTGGGGCCGGTGACGCTGTCGATCCCGGGCGGATGCATCACGGGGCTGTTCGGTCCAAGCGGCTCCGGCAAGACCACGCTCGTGAAGATCCTTGCGGATATCCATCGCGTAGACAGCGGTACGGTTCAGCTGTTCGGCCACACGTATCGCGAGCGAGAGAAGGAGATCAAGAACCGGGTCGGCTACGTCGGAGAGGAGCAGTTCTTCCCGCGCGACCGGACGGTCGGGTGGACCAGCCGGTACGTGGCTGCATTCTATCAGGAGTGGGACTGGGCTACGTACCGTCTTCTGGCCGCACGGTTCTCGCTTCCCGACGACAAGAAGGTCGGAGCGCTCTCGCGCGGACGTCGTGCGCTGCTTGCGCTGGCGGTCGCCCTGGCGCACAACGCAGAACTCCTCATTCTCGACGAGCCGACCGCAGGGCTCGACATGATCGTTCGCCGCGAGATCCTCGACACGCTCCGCGACTTCGTAAGCGACGAGACCCGAGCCGTGCTTCTCTCGTCGCACGTTACGGATGCGCTTGCGGACGTCTCGGACTACGTCGCACTCCTCAACACCGGGAGGATCATCCTCCACGAAGAGAAGGACGAGCTTCTGTCCGACTGGAAGTGGCTGCACTACCGGTCCGAAGCGCTCCCCGAGCACGTCGCCGACCGACTGGCGCTGGTCCGCATCGGGAAGCTCGGGAGTTCGGGCCTCACGAAGGAGTACCGGCGCCTTCACTCAGAGCTCGCTGCCTCGGAGGCCGCGGGGGAGGTCCGTGTCGCGAACGCGTCACTCGATGATGTGATGATCGCTCTTGTGAAAGGACGCTGACCTGGTGGATCAGGTGAAAGGAGCCTGAGATGCTTGCGATACTGAGACAGTACGGGTTGCTCTACATCACGCACTTCTTCACGTTCTCATTGACTATCATCGGACCCTTCGCCAAAGGGAATCACCGGATGTACTTCGTTCCGATGCTGCTGCTCCCGGTCTGGGTGACCAGCTCGGTGTTGTGGTCAGAGCGGCAGGGGTCCGAGCAGTTCCTCAAGACGCTCCCGGCGACGAATCGCGAGATCGTTCGCTGGAAGTTCTCGATGCTCACCGGCGCCTGTGTCATCTACTGGCTGCTGATGTTCGCATTCGCATCGATGGCTCGACCGGAGCCAGCCATGATGGGTGTGTACATGCGCTTCATTACGTACAGTGCTGTGAGCGCGTACTCGCTCGGTCTCCTCGCGTACGTCGGTATCTGGTTCTTCGGCAAGAATCCAATGACGGCAGTGATAGTCCTGTTCATCCTCACGTGGACGGTTTTCTCGATCTCGGTCATAACGGCCACCAAGGCCGGGCGCTATGGCTCGTTGACGGAACTCCCACTCGTCTCTATGGTCGCGCACCTGCCGTGGTACTCTCCGTTCGTATTCGTCGCTCTCGCCGGCATCGCGTTCTGGGGATTCAAGGAGGTCGCCGTCCGCGTTCGTGCGATGGATAGTCCGTGGGACTGAGACAGGTGATCACTCCGAGAGGCGAGGAGGAGCTTCTGATGGGAATCGTTCGGTGCTCTCCCTGTGCGTCCGCGCGACGGACGCACACTGTGGCGGCACTCTGCGTCGCGGCACTGTCCGTCCTCTCGCCGGCCTCGCCAGCGTCCGCCTGCACGGCGTTCGCCGTTGCGTCCGATGAGACGGTATGCGGAGCCAACCTCGACTGGCCGGAGGACCTCGAGGGATACGTGCTCGTCAACCCGCGCGGGCTCGAGAAGACGTTCGTGCCGTGGAGCGGGTTCGGACCGTCCGAGCACGACGGTGAACCGCCGACGTGGGTGGCGAAGTACGCGTCCGTCACGCTCACATGCTTCGGTCGCGACTTCATCGAGGGGGGGATGAACGAGCAGGGCCTGATCATCGAGCAGGCGAATCTGGCGTCGGTCTATCCTCCCGACGACGGTCGTCCCGGCGTCTCGTCGCAGCAGTGGATGCAGTACGCGCTCGATTCGTTTCGGGACGTCGGCGAGGTCGTCGAGCACCTCGGCGACGTGCGTCAGGACGGGGAGGGGTGGCACTTCCTCGTCCTCGACCGCAGCGGCGACTGGGCCGTTGTCGAGTTCATCGACGGCTCTCACGTTGTCCATCGTGCCGGCAGGCACGAGTTCGGCATCATCACGAACGCGACATACGAGCAGTGCGAGAACCACGTGCCGCTCGATGTTCGCTTCGGCGGCGAACTCGATATCGGGTCCGGCGACGACTCGTACGGCAGGTTCGTTCGCGTCGCCGAGCGGCTGCGCGACCGCCGGGGGGCGTGGCTCCGCTACACGCCGGATGCTCCCGCCGACACGACGGGCGCGAGAGAGCGGTGGAACGCGCTCGACCGCATCGACTTCGCGTTCGCTCTGCTTGACGACGTCAGCGTCGACGACACGCAGCGTTCGGTCGTCTACGACACCGGTGCGTTGCGCGTCTACTGGAAGAGCTGGGCACATCCGGAGGTCCGGTACATTCCGCTCATATCGGTCCGGTCCAGAGAGGGGAGCGGCGTCCGCGCCGTGCCGATGCACGCTCCGCTCGCCGGCGATGCAACGGGGGCCCTGGAACTGCTGTCGGATAAGCAGAACCTGGACCTTCTGGAGCACGTGGGTGCGTTGATCGGAGGACGGCATGACGGCGATGGATGTGGGAAGTAGGCAGACTGTTCCAACCGAGGCAAGCATCCGGCGGGTGGAGTTCGCGCGAACTCGCCGTTACCATGATCAGGCCCCACATGCCCCAGTACGATCTCACGAGGTCCCGCATGGGGCGCACGCTGGTGGTCGAGGCTGCCGAGAGCAGACCTCCACTGAAGCGGAAGCCCGCGTAGGCCCGACCCACGAGCTTTCGGCCACACGACACCAATCCGGAACCAGGATTGCACCTGTGTACCGCGGGCACATGTGTGAATCTTGGCTCATTCCGGGAGGGTGGTTGTGGCCACCGCGGCACGTTCCAGAGAGGGCGGGCAGGTCGCCCGCCTGCTGGAAACATTCTACACGTTCGAGGAGGACGGGCTCTTCGGCGGGCGTCTGCCCACCGTGCTGCTCGACGTGGTTGCGTTCTCGACCGCCATCATCCTCGCCGGGGTCTTCCGCTGGGAGGCGACGGACCTCATCTGGGGGTTGTGGGCATCGAGTCTCGTCATCGGCTACGCAACGATCGTGGCGACCATCTCCGTCGGAGTGCGCGACAGCGGGCTTCCGCTGACTCTGGCTCTGGCGGGAGGTCTTGGACTGCTGGCGTTCTTCACGTTTCACTTCGGCATGTTCCACCTCGTGCACGGCGTGTTCCTCGGCGCGTTCTTCCCGCCCGGCGGTATCGAGCACATCAAGCCGAACCCGTTCAACGTGCTCTCCGTCGTGATTCGTCTCTACTGGCCCTTCATCCTTGTGAGCCTTCTGGCGAAGATCTCGCACATCGTCCCGAAGAAGGCGAAGCTCGCGACGGGCGATCATCTTATGAAGCCGTACGGCAACGTCGTAAAGATGCATCTGCTGATCTTCGTCTTCGCCGGTCTGCACATGGCCGGTCTGTCGCGCTACGCGGTCTACCCCGTCCTGATCGCATACTTCTTCCCGTGGCGCGAGTTCTCAGCCGCGCTCAGGGGAGAGAGGTAGAGCGCGCCAGCCGTATCGACCGACGCGCCCCGTCTATCAGCTGCCTCCCTCTGTGTCGGCGGTCGCTCTCATCACCAATTGCTGCTCTTCACACCGCGCTAGCCCTCGTGCTTCAGCATGTCGATGTGCTCCTGGATGCCCTGGAGCTCGAGCTCGACCTGTTCCTTGTACATCTCGAGGTGCGCCAGCTGCTCCGCGCGCGTGATGAAGTGACGCCCCGAGTGACAGCAGCAACAGCCGCCATCGTGATGGTCGTGGTGCGCCCCGTGGCCGCCATGCGGCCCATGCAACCCGTGACCGCCGCCTCTGCCTCCGCTCTCACAACACGATGACTTGCCCATCGCATCCTCCTCTTCATACTGCACCATGGAACGGGCCCGTTCCTCACCGTCGCCCCTGCGGGCGGACGAACACACTCAGCATTAACCATTTCAGCATATACTTAATAATGAGACCAAAGCATCGGGCGGTATCACCGCCCGTCATTCGCGAACAGAGCGCGGCCTATCCCTTCGTCTTCGCTTTTCCCTTCGGCCTCGCTGCCGTCTTCTTGAGCGCGGCGATATCCGACTTCACGTCCTCCAGCGCCGTCTCAAGCGCCGCCCTTCGCTCCTCCAGCGCCTCGAGCGTTACCTGGCCCCCGCAGCCGCCTGGGGCGTGTGCCGCCATCCCGTCGACCCCGTGTACGTGACAGCCGCATGAGCACGCGTCGACCAGCATGCTGCAGCAGTGCGAGAGCCCGTCGGCGTCGAGCGAGTAGGGGACGCGATAGCCGTCGCGCTCTTTCGTCACCAGGCCGCTCTGTCGCATCAGCTTGAGGTGCTGGGAGATCGCGGCGGGGGTGACGCCGAGCTCGTCGGCGAGGTCGGTCACTCCCATGCTCCCGCGGCGCCGGAGCAGCTCGATGATGTGCAGGCGCATCGTCGCGCCGAGCACGCGGAACATCTCTGATGGATCGTGCTTCTGCGGCATGGAGTCTCCAGGAATCCATCCTTTAGCCATTGCTTAACAATAACCTCGCGGCCGATGGGTGTCAAGCGGTCTGTGTCGTTTTGTCGCGGGCGCTGCTCTGGTAAGGTGGGTGTGGACTGACCAGCGCCACATGCCGATGACCTGTGCGTCCGGCCGAGCCGCGCGCGGGTCTGCACCCGAAAGGACACTCATATGCTCACCCGCCGAATGCCGA
>CAZRAD010000067.1:0-13764 GCA_964597945.1 uncultured bacterium | reverse complement strand
TTCACGTAGGCTATCTTGCCTAGACATGGGGAGATGCGGATGATGGTGGCTGGCGGTCACCCTTGGAACGTCTCGGTTCAGAACGCCTTCCGAATTCAGGAAGATCTGAGGTCCGGACTCGTTCTCAAGGACGATTTTGGTGAGATAGGCAGCATCGCCGGGTTCGATGTCTCCTTCTCCCGCGAGCGGGACCTGCTTCACGCGGCCGTCGTCGTCATCGACGCCGGGACGCTCGAGGTTCTCGAGACCGTCTCCGCCTCGGCCGAGCCGACCTTCCCGTACGTGCCCGGTCTGCTCAGCTTCCGCGAGGGTCCTGTGGTCGAACTCGCGTATCGGAAGCTCCAGACCCGGCCGGACCTTCTCATGTTCGACGGCCAGGGCATCGCGCACCCGCGGGGGCTCGGTCTTGCCTCCCACATGGGGCTTCTCCTGGACCGTCCGTCGATCGGCTGCGCCAAATCGCGCCTCATCGGCGAGTTCAAGGAGCCGAAGCAGAAGCGCGGCGCGATGCGGACGCTGTCCATCCAGCGCAGGAAAGTGGGCGTCGTCCTCAGGAGCAAGGACAACACGAAGCCCCTGTTCGTCTCGCCCGGCCACCGGATCTCGGTGGAATCCGCGGCGGAGTGGGTGCTTCGGACGGCAAAAGGGTATAGACTGCCGGAGCCGACCCGGCTTGCACACATTGCAGCCGGGCGCGCGAAGCGGTAGACTGCGAATCAAAAGGACTCCGTTCGGGCGCCCGCCGTGGCGAGCCGGACGCAGCCCGGGAGGTGAAGAGCACGGGTGGAGCTATCAGACGATAGAGGGATGGGAGGTGTTGAGATGCCCAGTTCGTTTCCTGCCTGCCGCATGTGTGAGAAGGGTGTGTTGATCCCCTTGTCGGATTACGGGCGCGACGGGGCGGCCATTACGTACAAGGCATGGGTGTGCTCCAACCCCGAGTGTGGATTCCACCTCAGGATCGACAACGGCGAGATCAGTCGCGGCTCCAGAGTCAACGAAGCAGCCAAGTAGAGCCGGACGCTTCAGATGTTGGGTCGGGATGTGTAACTGCGAAGTCCCGGTTTCGCCCGTGCTCGCCTGCCCGGGGACGCACACAGAGACGAAGGATGACATCATGCTTCGAGCAGTGATCTTCGATCTCGACAACACGCTGACCGACTTCATGCGTATGAAGGAGGTCTCCATCGACGCGGCCATCGAGTCGATGATCGACGCGGGGCTCTTGCTCCCCGCTGAGGAGACCAAGCGGAAGCTCTTCGAGATCTACGACCGCGAGGGGATCGAGGATCAGCGTGTCTTCGACCGCTTCCTCACCGAGGAGTTCGGTGAGATCGATCCGCGCATCCACACGGCCGCCATCCTCGGGTATCGCCGCGGCCGCGAGTACACGCTCGTGCTCTACCCACACGTGAAGCGGACGCTGCTCGCTCTGGCGAAGCGTCAGCTGAAGCTCGTCGTGCTGTCGGACGCGCCGCGCTATCAGGCGTGGTCACGTCTGTGCTACCTTGGGCTCGAGCACTTCTTCGACCATGTCATTACATTCGATGATACGCAGGTCCGCAAGCCCGACCGTGCGCCGTTCGAGAAGGCCATCGAGCTTCTCGATATGCACCAGGACGAAGTCATCATGATCGGTGACTGGCCGGCACGCGACATGGTGGGCGCGAGCGGCGTCGGCATCAAGACCGTCTACGCGAAGTACGGAGACACATCCGGGGCCACACACTCAGGCGCCGACTTCGAGATCGACGACATCTCGGAGCTTGTCTACATCGTGGATGAGCTTCGCGGCAAAGAGAACCTGACGGACTCCTGATGGGGAGCGGACGAGGGAGGTGGTGATGGTCAGGGGCGTTGGTACGGATGTCGTGGATATCGAACGGTTCGCGCGCATCATGCGTCGCTCGCGAGATGGATTCCGCGAGCATCTCTTCACCGAACGAGAGATCGCGTACTGCGAGCGCTACAAGAAGAGTGAGGCCTCCTACGCTGCTGTCTTCGCGGCCAAGGAGGCCTTCCTGAAGGCGCTCCGCACCGGACTCGCGCCCGGGATGCGATGGCAGGACGCTGAGGTCATTCACGAGCGGAGTGGCGCGCCGACCATGGTCGCACACGGACTCTGCCGTGAGCTCCTCGGAGAGGGGCGCGTGCACGTCACGCTCTCGCACTCCGACCTCGCGGCGACGGCGGTCGTGATCATCGAGGACGTGTAACCCGCTTCGCTCCGCCCCGAGACCCTCGTGTTGCTGATCTGATCCCTGAAACGGAGTACCTATGAGACTTGTCACCGCAGACACAATGCGCGCCATCGATCGGCACGCCATCGAGGTTATGGGCATCCCCGGACTCGATCTCATGGAAGAGGCGGGGATGGGGACCGTAGGCGTGCTCGTTGAGATGGCGGGGATCGACGCCGGCGACCGCGTCGCGGTCGTCTGCGGCACCGGGAACAACGGCGGCGACGGGTTCGTCATCGCACGTGGACTCCGGGAGTTCGGCGTCGACGTCGATGTCTTCCTTCTCGGCTCCGCGGGCGACGTGAAGGGCGACGCGCGCACGAATCTCGACTTCCTCGAGCCCGGCTCGCTCATCGAGATCGCGGATGAGAGAGGTGTCGATGCGCTCGCGGAGGCGCTCGACGAATCCGACGTAGTGGTCGACGCCATCTTCGGCACCGGCTTCCGAGGCGCGCCCCGCGGCATCGCCGGAGACGTGATAGCCGCGATCAACTCATCGGACCTGCCGGTGCTCGCGGTCGATGTTCCCTCGGGGCTCGACGCATCGACCGGCGGTATCGAGGGCGAGTGTGTCATCGCGGACTGGACCTGCACGATGGCGCTCCCGAAGAAGGGGTTCTTTCTCTATCCGGGCCGCGAGTTCGTCGGTGACATCCATGTCATCGACATCGGCATTCCCGACGAGGCTGTCGAAGCGGTCGGCGTGCACCTTCATGTGCTCACACCCGCGGAGGCGGCGCTGTTCGTCCCGGACCGTGATCCCGTGGGGCACAAGGGGACGTTCGGCCGCGTCGCTGTGATCGCGGGCTCGGTGGGATACACGGGCGCGGCGGCGCTGACGTCGATGTCGGCGCTTCGAAGCGGCGCGGGTCTCGTGACCGCCGGCATCCCCTCGAGTCTGAACGATATCCTCGAGACCAGAGCGACCGAGGTCATCACGCTCCCGCTTCCGGAGACGCAATCGCGCTCGCTTGGAACGTCGGCGCTGCCGAGACTGCGCGAGCTCATCGTCACCGCCGACGCCGTGGCCATCGGCCCGGGTCTGTCCATTCAGAGTGAGACGGTCGAACTGGTCCGGAGTCTTGTTGGCGCGCTTGATACACCGGCAGTCATCGACGCCGACGGCCTCAACGCGCTCTCGCCGGACATCATCGGCTCGCGCGCCGGGGAGGCGGCCGTTGTCCTGACGCCGCATCCCGGTGAGATGGCGCGTCTCGTTGGCTGCTCGCCCGAAGATGTACTTGTCGACCGCGAGCGTCTGGCGTGCGCCGTCGCGGAGCAGGCGCGGGCGACCGTCGTGCTCAAGGGGGCGGCTACCGTCATCGCCACCATCGCGGGTGACGTGATGATCAACCCGACCGGCAACGACGGGATGGCGAGCGCCGGGAGTGGCGATGTTCTCACGGGTGTCATCGCAGCGCTTCTCGCACGCGGGATGTCCGGTCCCGACGCTGCGACGCTCGGCGCATTCGTGCACGGCCTCGCGGGCGACCTGGCGGCCGATGCGGTCGGCCCGACCGGGATGGTCGCGGGTGACATTCTGGAGTTTCTTCCGCTGGCGTTCTTCGAGCTCGACGCGGAGCTTGCCGAGATCGAAGAATAGAGGGACTCGCGTCGAATCGGAGAAGCGAAGAGATACGACTCAATACTGCGGGACGGAGGAGCACGTGGACAAGAAACTGGTAGCCGATGCCGAGAAGCTCGCCGGAACGCTGTCGAAGATCCGGCGGCGGATTCACATGTACCCGGAGCTTGCGTACCAGGAGAAGCGGACCTCCGAGTTCGTTGCGGATACTCTGAGGAGTATGGGCATCGAGGTGCGGACGGGTGTGGCGAAGACGGGTGTTGTGGGCGTGCTCCGCGGAGCCTCGAAGGGCAAGACCGTCGCGTTCCGCGGCGACATGGATGCGCTTCCCATCACCGAGCAGAATCAGAAACCGTACCGCTCGCGTGTGCCCGGGGTGATGCACGCGTGCGGCCACGATGCGAACACGACCACGGTGCTCGGCACCGCGATGCTGCTTGCTGCGCGCCAGAGCAAGATCAAGGGCAACGCGAAGTTCATCTTCCAGCCCTCGGAAGAGGCGCCGCCCGGTGGCGCCGCCCCGATGATCAAGGACGGCGCGCTCAAGAGTCCGAAGGTCGACTACATCATCGGTGTGCACGTCGACTCAACCGTCCCGAGCGGGAAGATCGGTCTTCGCGACGGGCACATGATGGCGGCGGCCGATGACTTCAGCCTCTCGGTGCTCGGCGAGGCCGCGCACGGCGCGAAGCCGCACCTCGGCGTCGACGCCATCCAGCTCCAGGCGCACGTCGTGATGGCGCTCCAGCCCATCGTGAGTCGCCGCATGGACCCGACGCATCCGGTCGTCCTGACGCTCGGCACCATCCACGGCGGATACCGCCAGAACGTCATCGCCGACCGTGTCGATATGGAAGGGACTCTCAGGACGCTCTTCCCGAAGGACAGGAAGAACGCTCCGAAGATGATCGAGCGCATCGTGAAAAAGGTGACCGAGGCGTACGGCGGGGGATACGAGTTCGAGTACCGTCAGGGCTATCCGTCGCTCACCTGCAACTCCGCGCTGACCGACGTCGTACGGAAGACCATGTATGAGCTCTTCGGAAAGCGCAGTGTGGTCGAACTCGATACGCCGTCGATGGGCGGCGAGGACTTCGCGTATTTTGCCAACGAGGTGCCCGGAATGATGCTTCGTCTCGGGACCGGCAACAAGAAGCTCGGCTTCACCTACCCCTGGCATCATCCGAAGTTCGATATCGACGAGAAGGGGATGTGGGTCGGTGCGGCAATCATGGCGGGAGCCGGGCTGAGACTCCTGAGCAGCGAGTAGCTCCCGGCGCGAGCGTGTCGGGGTGGCTGCCACGGAAGTGAACGGCGGGGAGGTGTGACCATGGACGTCGGAGAACGCGAACTCATCAAGAGGATCCGGACCGCCATCGGCGCGCCGGGCCCCGCGACGATCGTGGGTCTCGGTGACGACGCGGCGGTCTACGAGCCGCCCGGCGAGTACGAGCTCGTCACGTGCGACGCCTTCGTCGACGGGGTACACTTCCGACGCGACTTCGCCAACTATCGCGAGATCGGCGCCAAGTGCATGGTCGCCAACGTCAGCGACATCGCCGCGATGGGCGGGTTCCCGACGCGCGCCGTGCTCTCGCTCGCCATCCCCGAACGCATGACGACCAAGGACATCGAGGATCTCTACCTCGGGTTCCTCGATGTCTGCAAGCACTTCTCCTTTGAGATCGTCGGCGGCGACACCGTATCGTCTCGGTACGAGCTCTCTATCTCCATCACCGTCCTCGGCGCGGTGGGTCGCGACCGGGTCGTGACGCGCGCAGGGGCGGTCGTGGGCGACGCCATCCTGGTCACCGGCCGACTCGGCGGGTCCGAAACCGGACTTCAGATACTGACCCGCGGGATGCCGAGGAGTGAGAGAGCCAACGACGCGATCAGGAGGCATCTGCGCCCGATCCCTCGTATCGCCGAGGCGCAGGCCATCATTGACGTCGCCACGCCGCACGCGATGATCGATATCAGCGACGGGCTCGGCAGCGAGCTCTGGCACATTGCGAACGAGAGCGCCGTGGGCATCCGCCTGAATGAGAACACCATCCCGGTCGATCCCACAGCGACGGAGTTCGCCGGGACGCTCTCGTCGACCCCGGAGAAGCTGGCGATCGGGAGCGGCGAGGAGTTCGAACTGGTCGTCTGCATTCCCCAGTCGGAGGCGGCAAGGACGATCGAACACGTGGCGGCAGTGACCGGAACGGAGATGGTCGTCGTCGGAGAGGTTGTTGCGGCATCCGACGGATGCATGCTTGTCCTCTCCGATGGTGGTGCGGTGGAGCTTCCCCGGGCGGGATACGAGCACATGGAGCCGCCGGAGGACGGATGGGGGAGGAGCGACTGATGAGGGAGCGGGGGAGTAGAGGAGGATGCGGTGTGGGAGTCGGCGGCCGCGTGCGTGATCGAAGGTCCGGTGTCCGGATGACATGCGCGTGGATGCTCATCGCCGCGACCGTGGTGCTCGCGCCAATGGCGCAGGCGGACGATGTGACAGGCAATATCTCGGTCGACACGACGTGGTACCGCGCGGGCAACCCTTGGACCGTCGCGACCAACGTGACGGTAAGGCAGGGCGCGACCCTGACGGTCGAGGCGGGAGCGATCGTCGAGTTCACGGGGAACTGGCTGCTGACGGCGGAGGGCTCAACAGGCGGCGCCATCGTGGTCCAGGGCGCGCCGTACGACAGCGTCTACTTCCGCGCGCAGAGCGGTGTGAGCCAGTGGCAGGGCATCTATCTCAGCCTGAACAGCGCGTCCTCTTTCGACTACTGCGTTGTGCTCGATGCGAAGACGGGACTCAAACTCAATACGTCGGATGCCCCCATCACACACTGCGCATTCCGGAGATGCCAGACCGGTATCCGGTGCGCCAAGTCGTCGCCCGCCATTACGAGCTGTTGGGTCAGCGAGACGGCGCTGTGGGGTATCTTGTGCGATGGAAGGGGACCGCCGATCAGCCAACCGGTCATCTACGACTGTAACCTCTTCGACAACGCCGGGTACAACGTGTATCTCAATGATTACGCGGCGAGAGTTACGATCATGGCGGAGTGGAACTGGTGGGGGACGACAGACCGCGCGGAGATTGAGGCCAGCATCTACGATGGAAACGACACCGGCGGATTCAGCTTCGTCGACTACGATCCCTGGCGCCCCCAGACCGTCGTCGAGGAGCGAACCTGGGGCTCGATCAAGGCTCTGTTCAGCGATTGAGCAGAATCAGCACACCCGGGCTTGCCCGGGAAGCCCCCTATAACCTACCCCTACAGCGCCCCTTCGAAGAAATCGAACAACACCTCAGATTGATTGTTGACAGCTTGCACAAGCTGTGATAGTATGAAGTTGTGATGGGGATCACAAAAGCCTACGGCCGGCATCGGTCGCAGGCTTCTATTTTTTGGGGACCAGCGACCGCCGGACACGAAACAACCGGAAGGTGGAAGCTGGATGCCGAACACAGCATGGACAAGGCGCGGAGGTAGTGAAGAGAGCGGGGCGACCACCCGGGCTCTCTGCCAGATCGTCATCTGTCTGCTGCTCGTCACCCTTCCTGCTCTGACAAGCGCCGGCGCCGCTGCCACGAACAGCGACGCTGCCGTCGAGGCGGCCACTGCCGGATCCGTGGCCGCTTCTCTGTCGTTCGAGCTGAGCGACCTGTCGTTCGAGCAGCACGAGGGGTACGATCTGGTCACCCTGGACGGGGCGCACTACACCACGACACCCGCCGACCCCATGCTTCCCCTCCTCAGCATCCAGCTCCTGCTTCCGCCTGACACTGAGCCGTCCGACATCAGCTGTGTCTACGGCGGCACCGTCTACATTCCTGGTGACTACTCCATACTGCCCGCTCCCCGGCCGACTCGGTTCTCGTCTGACGCGGCAGCGAACATACCCCATCCGAACGCAGAGACTTACAGCTCTGTGCTGCCCTACCCACGATCGGTTGCCCGGTTGGCCGGGGGCGGCTCTACTGGTGGGTACCGGATGGCCTCGGTCGCCGTGACTCCTCTGCAGTACATCCCGGCGACGGGCGAACTCCTCCTTCACACGAACGTCGAGATCACCGTTGAGACCGTGTTGGCTGAGCGCACGCCGGCGGCGCTGGCTCTCTCCTCTTCCGCCGGCGCTGCGCTCGCCTCGAGTGCCATCAACCCCGAGGCCGCGTCCGCCTACATGTCCATGGGAAGCCGCGACCGGGGCAGCGCCGAATACCTCATCATCTGTCCGGAGAGCATGGCGACCGCATTCGAGCCGCTCGCTGAGTGGAAGACCCGCAAGGGCGTTCCGGCTGAGATCATCACCCTCGAGGAGATCTACACGACGCCGCTCTACAACGGACGCGACGAGGCCGAGGAGATCCGCAAGTGCATCGCCGACCGCTACGCCGGCGGGGTCGAGTGGGTCCTGCTTGGTGGCGACACCGACGTGCTTCCGGCTCGTGACGCCTACGACTTCTTCTACGACCAGGGCATCCCATGCGACCTCTACTACGCCGACCTCGACCGCAGCTGGAATGAGGACGCGGACTCACGGTGGGGCGAAGAGGACTCGGACAACATCGACATGTTCACCGATGTCTTCGTCGGCCGAGCGCCGGTCAAGACCTCGGTCGAGGCCGGCATCTTCGTCGACAAGGTTCTTGAGTACGAGGGCGCCTCGTTCACCGTCGCCGGTGACTACGAGAGCGACATCCTCTTCCTCGCCGAGATCCTGTGGGACGACCCCGATCCGTACTCCGACGGCGGCGTCGCTCTCGACATGATCGATGACAATCACATCCCGAGCGACCATGACCCGATCACGAAGCTCTACGAGCGCGACGGCACGCTCTCGCACGGTGCCGCGATGTCGGCGCTCGAGACCGGTTACGGGATCGTCGTCCACGAGGGTCACGCGAACATCAGCAACGCGAGCATCGGTTCCAGCTCACTGACCATGTCCGACCTCGACGGTCTCACCAACGGTGAGCGGGGTGGGCTCTGGTACTCGGTCGGGTGCTGGTCCGCGGCGATCGACTACGACACCTTTGGCGAGCACTGGCTGACCAACGGCAACGGTGGTGGAGTTGCCTACGTCGGGAATTCGCGGTACGGCTGGGGCTGCCCCGGCTACCCCGGCGAGTGTGTCTCCGACCTGTTCAGCCAGCGCTTCTTCGAGTCGCTGTTCGAGAAGGACCTGGTTCATGCCGGGATCGTCCACGCGGACGCGAAGCACAACTTCGTCGGTATCGCGCGGACGGACGACTACACCAGGTACGCGATGTACGAGCTCAACCTCCTCGGGGACCCGGAGCTTCCCATCTGGACCGAGTCCCCGGAGCTCGTCACCGTGACTCACGACGACGCCGTCATCTTCGACGGGTCGCGCGCTGAGTTCGCGATTGAGGTGACGGTCGCTGGATCTCCCGTTGAAGCCGCGACCGTCTGCCTCATGACCGAGGGCGAGAACGATGCCATCTACACGGTCGTCGAGACCGATGCCGCCGGCCGCGCCGTCATCAGTATCGACGAGAGCGAGCCGAGCGAGGCGCTCCTGACCGTCACCGCGCACAACTGCGTCCCGTACGGCGCCATCATCACCCTCGGCGGCGCAACCGACGTCGACGATGATGTCTTCGTCGCGGGCCGCACCGAGCTTCAGCAGAACTACCCGAACCCGTTCAATCCGCGCACCCGGATCGCTTTCTCCCTCGGGACGAGCGAGCGGGCGCGTGTCGAGGTCTACGACGTGGCCGGCCGTCTCGTGAGCGTTCTCGTCGACGAGGAGCTCGAGGCCGGCGAGCACAGTGTGGAATGGAACGGCACCGATTCGTCGGGGAACGACGTCTCGTCCGGAACCTACTTCGTCCGGATGCTGACCGGCGGGTCGGTCGCCGAGAGAAAGATGGTGCTGATGCGATAGAGAGCTAACGCCTTGGGAAAGAACCTGCTGGCCGGTCACCTGATCGAAGTCATCGGAGAGCCTCCTGGTGCAATGACCATCGCAGGGGCCGGCCGGCAGACCAGTTCATCCTCCCTCTTCCGCTCTCCCTATCAGACAGGAGTCTCCCATGCGACTTGCTATCGTAGTTATGGGCCTGTTTCTCGCCCTCTGGTTCATGTTCATCGATGGGCTCCTGACGGAGGCATACGGTCGGGACCTGGCGTGGGAGGCGTGGGAGGAGAATGCGCCGGTCGGGAGCGCCTCGGAGGGCGCGCACGCGTGGGTGACACGCGGGCTCTATGAGCGCTCAAACGAACTCGGGATGAGCAAGTGGCAGGCGGCGGGCACGGCGATGGGCACGATGCTGGTCTGGGAGGTTTTCGAGGTGCGGGGAATGGACGCGAAGGGTGTGTCGGTCCAGGACCTGGCGGCGAACAGCGTCGGTGTCGCCTCCGGAGTTCTCGGACTCGATCTTCACTTCTCGTATGCGTCATACTCCGATCCGCCGGAACGTGACGACAAGGTCTGGCTGAACGTGCCGGGCATCCCGATGAACGACATGACCTACGCGCTCGAGATCGTCCACGACGGGTGGGCGGTCGGGTACAAGTACATGGCCGATCCGGGCGACCTGGTGATCGGCTCGACGGCCATGCCCGTCCACGGTGGGGAGGAGGGCGCCTTCACGGCCGTGCCGTACGTCGGCTACGAGTGGAGGACCGGCTGGCACGCGGCGACGGGGCTCGACCGCGTCAACGGCGAGATCATGGCGGGCGGCGGCTACCGGTGGAACCCGTGGGGCCTCGGCATCGACCTCACCGGGCTGCTCCACGGTGACGATATGACATACGGCGCCAGTCTGTTCGCGGAGTTCGGTTCGGTGTTCTAGTCCGTTCAGTGTTCTCGATGGAACGGGAACCGCATGAGGATTCGGCCGGGACGCGAATGCCCCGGCAGGAGCGATACGGACGCTCGATCTGGTCAGAGGGATCAGCCATGTACAGGGGGGTCCACGAAGGACCTGGCCTGAAGCACGCCGCCGGCGGGGTCGAGCCATGCCGGCGGCGTTGCTTGTCCCGGACTCACGTCATCTCATTCAGGCAGACCGCGCCACTGCTATTTCGAGCCACTCTCGCGCCGCATCGTCTTCAGACCCTCGGCGACCGTGCCAAGGATCAGCTCGATCTCGGCGGACGTGATGCCCAGATGCGGCGTGAACCTGAGGCCGTTGTGGCCGCCGTGGATCATCACGATGCCGTTGGTCCGCAGGAACTCCTCGAAGCCGCCGCCTCCCTCGACCTGATAGAACTCGGGGTTGAGGTCCATGCAAACGATGAGACCGGTGCCCCGCACGGCGCGCACGGCCCCCTCGTGTTCGCGCGCCAGCGCCTCACAACCCTCCAGAAGTTCCCTGCCTCTCGCGCGGACGTTCTCACGAAGTTCGTCGGTCAGAGTGTCCAGCACGGCGCAGCCGACCGCCAACGCCCGGGCGTTGGTCGTCATCGTGTTTCCGTAGGTCCCACGCACATACGTCTCGGCGGCCTTCTCGTTGAGCGCGAGCACGGACAGCGGGAACTGCCCGGCGTTGAGCGCCTTGGAGTAGGTCTCCATGTCGGGCGGGTCGCAGTCCTCGAACCCCGGGTAGTCGATGATGCTCAGGCACCCGTGCGCGCGGAGCGCGGCCTGGATGGAGTCAACGACCATCATGGCGCCGTGTTCCCGGCTGAGCGAGCGCGCGGCGTCGTAGAACTCGCGTGTGAGCGCCAGCCCGGAGTCGCCTTCCCCCATCACGGGCTCGACGTAGACGCCCTCATAGAAGATCCCGTCCCGTTGGGCATCGTCGAACGCTTTCCTGAGCGTATCGACCTTGTTGATCGGGACGAACTGAACGTCCCTCGGTTCGCCGCGAAAGCTGGCGAGCGCCTTCACGTAGGCGGCGCGCGTGGACTCGGAGAACCTGGCGGGTCGGTACGTGCGACCGTGGAACCCCTGCTCGAGCGCGAGTACGCGGACCTCGCGGCCCTCGGCCGGTCCGTTCGGCTCGGTCATGCGACGCGCGTGCGTATCGGTGATGCGCGCGGCGACGGTGACCGCTTCAGACCCGCTGTTCATGCAGATGAACTTCGTGAACGGGCATGCCCCCCGCCGGTGGCCGATCTCCCGCTTGAGGCTGCGTGTGAACCGGCGCTGGACGAGCGTCGGCGTCATTACGTTGGCCATGGGGAACGGCTCCGACATCGCCGTGAGCAGCGATTCCGGAGCGTGGCCGAGGCCGAGCATCCCGTAGCCGCCCGAGTCGTGCAGCACGGCACCGTGCGCCGTGACGATCCACGGCCCCGCCGCACCGAGCGGGACGTAGCGGCTGATGCCGCCCGCCGGGTAGAAGTTGAGGATGTCCTCCTGAAGCGCCCGGTAGAGCTCCTCCTCGGGTTGCGTAAGGAGCGTGCGGTCCTCGTCGCTCAGGGCCTTGAAGGCCTCGCCGGCGAGCGTGATGGCCCGGGCGAGTGTTGGTGAGTCGGCGAGGACGCGCTCGATGACGTCGTCGGACAGGCCGGTCGTGACGGCGGGTCCGGCGTGCTTGCGAAGCGTTGAGAGGATGTCCATGAGCCTGCCGGGCATCGGGTCTCCTTTCGTCGTGATGAGGTCGCGTGCGGAACAGAGGCGAGGTGGAACTCGCGCAAGGTCCGCGCATGCGCGGTCGGGCTCCTCCTCTCGGAGGGCGCGTCGGCATGGGCGTCCCCGGTGGGACGCTGGGCGACCGTGGGAAGTGCCCGGGGGCGCATGTCGACGGGCGATGCCGCCGGATGCAGCCGCGGGCGCGCCTCAGCGGAGGCTCTGCTGCTGCGGGATAGAACTGCGGTCGCGCCTCAGTGGACGCGAACACGGTGGTTCACCACCATAGTAGCGCATGGGGCGGAGAAATGCCAGGACGTAGCCGCTACTTCGCAGCCGCCGCGAGCTTCCGCTCGAGGATCGCGATGTGCTTGTCGATGATCTCCGGGCCCGCGATGTCGCCATGGCCGGGGACGACCGTCTCGATCTCGAGTTTCTTGAGTTTCTCGAGACCAGCGATCCACTGCTGCCAGTCCTTCGGTTGTCCGAACATGGTCACCGGGCCGGCCTTTGTATTGATGGCGTCACCCGCGAAGAGCACCTTCGACCGCGGATGGTAGACCACGAGTTCCGACCGGGTGTGGCCGGGGAGGTGCAGGATGACGATCTCCTCGCCGCTGATGGCGAGCGACAGCTCCTCGGCGACGTGCCGGTGGGGCGCTACGGGGTGGACGTTGCCGACCGTCGTCCGGAACGTCTCGGGCGTCATCTTGAGCATCTCCATGAGCATGCCCTGATAGTCGTGCTGCCCGAGGTGCTTGCGCATCTCCGCCATGCAGCTCGAGAACGAGCGGTGACCGTAGATGAGCGCGTGCCGGTCATCGAAGAAGCTCGCGGCGAAGCAGTGATCGAGATGGTGATGCGTCAGTACGAGGTAGGTCATCTCGCGTCTGGGCGCCGTCATCTGCGCGTAGTCCCAGATCGCGCGTGCCTGCGCCTCGGTCTGCCCCGAGTTGATGAAGACGAGCGCCTTCCGCGTCGTGACGATCCCAACGTTCGCGGCGTGATGATCGCCGATCGTCGTCAGATCGAGTATCGCGTGAACGCCGTTGGCCAGATCGACCGTGCGTGGCGAACCCATCCCTATCTTGTCCATGTCTCACCCCTGCTTGTCCTGCGACATCGTCCGCTAGCCAACGAAGATCGGTCGCTCCGAGAGCCTCGCGGACACGTTCAGCGGCTTGTATGGCTTGCCCGCGATCTTCTCTTCGATGATCGCGTTCAAAGCTTCGATCGACATCTCTTCCTGCTCGCCGCCGCGGACGCGGACGGTGAGCTTTCCGCTCTCCATCTCGTTGTCGCCGACGACACACGTGAACGGGATCCAGTGGCGTCCCGCATCGCGGATCTTCTTGCCGACGCTCATCTCACGGTCGTCGAAGTCCGTGCGGAACG
>CAZRAD010000066.1:0-13790 GCA_964597945.1 uncultured bacterium | reverse complement strand
GGAACACGCCGTTGAGCCACTCCATGTTGCGTCCCTCGGTGAACTTGAGCGCGAACGCCTTTTCGCCGCCAACATCGGCGGTCCCGAGGAGCGAGATCTTCCCGGCCGACGACGTCATCGAGATGTAACGAGTCGGGCGGTAGATGGACGCCAGGTCGCGATGGATCTTGTCCGCGATCTTCGCGACGTCGGCGAGAGGAGTGGTGAAGTAGTGGTGTTCGCCTGTCGGACGCGCGAGATACATCGAGTGGAATCCGATGTGCATCGTGCCGAGCACGAGCGCGAGGTCGATCCAGTTCTGCGCCGTCCGGTCGACGTCCACGTTGCCGTCCGCGTCGGTGAACCGGCTGATCTGGTTCATCATCGGGCTCTGGCTGCGGAGCACGACGTGGTGAAGCTGGAGCCTCCGGATGGCGGCAACGGCGGTTGCGTTGAGCACCTCGCGCGGCGTGGAGAAGTGCGCCATCCACGCGAGCTGGATCCCGTGGTCGTACATCGTGTCGAAGAGCTCGAGCATCTCGTCGTACTCGGGTGTGAGGATCATCTCCGGGAGGTAGGTGAGCACGCGCGTCCCGAGGCGAACCGTGCGGATGTGGACGAGCTCCGGATCCTCGATGATGGGCATCACGTACTCCCTGAGGCGCTCGACCGGCATGTATCCCGCGTCGCCACCTGTGATCAGGATGTCCGTGACCTCCTTGTGCTGCTTGAGATACTCGATGATCTGCCCGACGTCGCGCTGACAGAACATGTCCTCGTCACCGCGGACCTGCGCGTGCCGGAAGCAGTAGGTGCAGAACGCGAAGCAGTCCTGTGTCGTCTTATCGAAGATCAGCTGGCACTGCGGATACTTGTGCTGGCTCCCCTCGACGAACTCGACCTCGCCGTTGGCGTTCTCGAACCACGGCTTGTTCAGGAGCTGGTTGCCGTCATGAGGATTGGTCTTCCCCATGTAGCCTTCGATGATCTCCTGCTGCGCATCCTCGGAGCTGGTCCCGAGGTAGGCGCGCTCGGTGTCCTCCTGGATCATCCCCGGCTGCGGGAAGACGAGCGTGAAGAGCGGGTCGTTGTTGAAGTCGTCCCACTGGATGCTGTTGAGCACGTGGCCGGTCGCCATGAAGCGGTAGACCTTGATGAAGAGCTCACGCTCCTCGATGTGGTCAAGCTCGATGCCGTTGTTCTTGAGTATGTCGACGATCTCGTGGAAGCCCTTGAGCCCGGCGTACTTCCTGCTGTCCACGAACATCAGCCTGTCGGTCCGCATGAAGTCCGAGTGCTGCGGGTAGTTCGCCTGCAGGCGGCTGAGCAGCCCGCGCGGCAGAAGATGCTCCTTCTCGATGGTCGCCCGGACCTCGGCGGGGTACTGGTAGCGGTCCAGCATGTTGCTGACGTCGGCGTCCGTCATCGCGACGCGCGGCGTGTTCTTCGTCTGGTCTTCGTGTCGGGTGTTCACGTTGCCTCTCCGTCCTCTGAGTCGATTCGCCTCAACCTCTCTGCCGTCGCGCGCCCCGTGAGGCTGTATGATTTGGGTACGCGTCATGAGACGCGGTGCATGCGGTTCTGCTGTCCGCGCCGGGTCGAGACCTGTTTGCGCACCCACAAGTCCCGATGGAGCCGTCGCGTACGAACCACTCACCGCGTCAAAGATTCTCCCTACAACCTTAGCCGTCTACGGGGCGGAATGCAATACCGCAGGGGGCGCACGGACGGGACTCATGGCCGCCATCAGACGCGACGCGGAGGCGCGAGCGGACCGCTTCCGGCAATCGCTGGACGCCTGGTCGCAAATATGGTATCATACCCTCGCGCGTGATTTAGCGCGCTCGCCTCCCCCAGACGAATCGCCCCCTGGGAGCCGCTGTGAACCGTCGCATGTCATCCCTGCTCACACTCGTCGCAGCCCTCCTGTTGCTCGCTCCTCTCGCACCCGCGGAAACCCACCACGTCGGCCTGGGACCTGGACACGATCACACCTCGATTGGCGCAGCACTCACTGCGGCCGCAGGTGGCGACACGATTCTTGTGAACACAGGCACGTACTCGGGACCAGAGAACCGCGGACTCGACTTCGGGGATCGGGATATTGCGCTGATCGCGGAGTCGGGCGCCACCCAGACGATCATCGACTGCGAAGGCGTGGACCGGGCACTTGAGTATCACCTGCCTTCGAGATCCATCGCTGTCGTGGACGGCTTCACGATCCGGAACGGCTTCGCCGAGACCGGAGGCGGCATCAGATGCGAGTTCGCGGCTCCCGAGATCCGCAACTGCAGGTTCGAGCACTGCACGGCAACGGGCTCAGGCGGAGCACTCTGGAGCTCCGAGACAGACACGCTACGGCTCGTCAACTGCACGTTCTCGGCGAACACCTCCGGCGATTGCGGCGGGGCGGTGTACGCCCAGGACGCATACGCACTGGACGGGCACGTGATTCTCGTATCCAGTAGCTTCGAGGACAACTCGGCCGGCCACTACGGCGGAGGAGTTGCGACTTGTGAGGCCAATGTGACTGCTGTGGCGTGCGAGTTCAAGGGCAACTCGGCCGGACGATGCGGAGGCGGAGGCTACCTGTCACTGGGCAAGAGAGTCACGATGTCCGAGTGCCGGATCGAGGGCAACAGCGCCAATAACGGCGGCGGCATGCACATTCATGCGCGGTGGTACGACGGATACAGCGAGATTGACCACTGCGTGTTCCACGCGAACACGGCCTACCAGGACTACGGAGCGTGTCACTCACAGTACGTACAGAAGTTCTGGGAATGTGTGTTCACGGGGAATGTGGCACGAGATGTGTGTGCGCTCGGTGTCAAATGGACCACGATCCTGAACTGCAGCTTCGCTCTCAACGAGTGTTCAGGTGAAGACGGCTGCGCCATCCAGGAGACAGAGAGTGACCAGAGCGAGTTGATCCGGTCCATTGTCGCGTTCTCGGCCGAGTCATGCGCTTTGAAGGGGTTCGTCGACTCGCAGGTGATGCACTGCTGCTTCCACGAGAACGACGGTGGACACGGTGGCTACTTCAGCAGCGTCTACACTGATGATCCGCTGTTCTGCGGAGTGGGCAATGGCGACGTCACGCTCTGCGCGAACTCGCCGTGCCGTCTGGGAGGCTACCCATGGGGGGCCCACATCGGCGCACTCGGCGTCGGTTGCGGCGACTGCGATTCGCCTGTTACACCGATGTCCTGGGGCGCAATCAAGGCGCTCTATCGATGACACGCGACGCTCAGCTCATGGTTGCGGGACGGGCCGAAGCCGCCCGACGCTCACCCGGGATCGCCCCCTGGAGGCTAAGCTTGAACATACGAACTCTGGCGCTCGTCGCCGTGCTCATGCTGCTCTCTGCGACAGCCCCGCGTGCGGCCACGATCCACGTGGATGACTCCGGCGGCGGGGACTACGTGACGATCCAGGAGGGGGTTGATGCAGCCGCTGACGGGGACATCGTGCTGGTTCTTCCCGGCACCTACGACGGTCCCGGGAACCAGCACGTCGATCTCCAGGCGAAGAGCATCACGATCGAGTCGGCCGGAGGACCGGACGTGACGACGATCGTCGGAACGGCGATGTTCCACGACGACGGCGGCATGTTCGTCCTCACGTCGGCCGCGACAGCGCACGTCGTCATCGAGGGATTCACGATCCGTGATGCGAGAGTCTATGAGGCCGGCGGTGGCGCGATCTACTGCGGGAACTCGGCCATCACGGTCCGAGACTGCGTCTTCGAGGACTGCCGGGCACACACAGACTACTGGGAGGTCGAGGGCAACGGAGGCGCCATCTACATAGAGGGAGGCGCACTTGCCGAGCAGTCAACGATCGAGGATTGCGTGTTCGCACGATGCGCCGCCTACGGCCCGGTTGGGGGCGCCATCTACGTGGAGGACGCGTCGGTCACGATCGCTCGATGTTCATTCAACGAGTGTTCGGCGTCGCACTGCGGCAGCGGAGTGAACATCGAGGGACCGCTGCCTTGCGTGGTAACGGACTGTAGCTTCTTCGGCAACACCTGCGTCTGGGACTGGAGGACGGGCGTGATCGCCGCCTGGGACCCCTCCTGGTCGTCGCCTTGCGATGTCTCCATCCGCAATTGCACCTTCGTCGCGAACTACACTCGCCGGTGGCTCTTCTACCTCACGGACGGAGTAACGATGGAGCACTGCATCATCGCCTTCAATACGAGCGACTCCGATCCGTGCGATCTCATCTCTGGCTCAGCCGCCTACACGACGCAGTGCGTCGTCTTCCAGAACGAGCACGGCGACTCGCTCGGGGCAAGCCACGCGGACAACCTCTTCGTCGACCCGCTCTTCTGCGGCTTCCCGTCCGGCGACCTCTCGCTCTGCGCCGACTCACCATGCCTCCCCCAGTCGGCCGACAACCCGTGGGGTGTACTCGTCGGCGCATTGGATGCAGGCTGCGGCGACTGCTACTCCATCGTGGAACCGATGTCCTGGGGTGCAATCAAGGCCCTCTACCGATAGCCGCCGGCGACCCACTTGCTGTGGACCGCCACGAGCTTCTCCTGGGCGCTTCGGTCTCCCGCCCTCCGCGGCCACCCCGTCCGCTCCGGCCCCGGGTTTACACCCCCCTGCGCCTCTGATAGAATGACACCACAATGCACTGACCCGCGTCGCGGCCGGCTCGCTGCGGCCGGCTCGCCGCGGCGTTTGCCGGATACCCCGTAGAAGGCCTGTTTTCAGGCTGCCTGCGGACCCGTATCGCAATCTGGAGGACCATCCGATGAGCAAGAAGCGACTGATCATAGCCAGCGTCATCCTCTTCGGCTCGCTCTGGGGACTGGCCGAACTCGGTATCGGCGAGATGGCATGGAACGCTGGAATCCCGCGCGCGCCCATCCTCACGGCCATCGGCATCCTCTTCCTCGTGCTCGCCCGGCGCGTCTGGAACGTCCCGGGAAGC
Source organism: uncultured bacterium (assembly GCA_964597945.1). Lineage (GTDB taxonomy): Bacteria > Joyebacterota > Joyebacteria > Joyebacterales > Joyebacteraceae > JAPEKQ01. The sequence goes on along the minus strand of CAZRAD010000066.1, from coordinate 8,864 downwards.
TCGCTCGCGCTCGGCGCTCTCGCCGCGGCGTTCAAGTTCCTCCAGCATCCGTTCTGGGGCTGCAAGGTGGCGGCGGTACTCATCGTCGGTCTGACATTCGACATCACCTTCACACTCTATGAGGCAAGGCAGCGTGCCACGAACCGCGACATCACCGTCGGCGGCGTCGTCGCGCTGAGCGCCGTCGCGACGCTCGCATCGTTCCTCATCTTTGGCCCGTTCGCCAAGTACGTCCTTCACAACCCGTACTGGTCTATGACAGGCAAGATGGTCGACTACATGTTCGCGCAGGGCCCCATCGCCACCGCGCTCGCCATCCCGGCGGCCTGGGTGGGTCTCAAGTTGAGCGAGCGCCTGTCGCTCTCCTCTGAGAGCTGGACGACCGCCAACTGGCTCGTCTACCGCGTCGCCGCCGCGGGCTCCGGCATCGCCGGCATCGCAACGGCGCTCGCGCTCAAGTACTAGCGCAGGCGCCAACCCGCACTCGATCGCGACGAGCAACCGAACGGGGACCGATACATGGCTCACACATGGATCCAGATCGTCGGCGCGAAGAAGACCGGCAAGACCACGCTCATCGAGTCACTGACGGAGGAACTCGTCGGGCGCGGACGCACCGTCTGCTATATCAAGCACACGCACTCCGAGCCCGGCTTCGACAACGAGGACACCGACACGGCGAAACTCCGCGACGCGGGAGCCACAACGGCCGTGCTCGCCGCGGCGGACTCGACCATCGTCGTCCACCGCGCGGGCAAGGAAAGCATCGAGCGTCTCTCCTTCCGCGATGCGCTCCCCGGCGAGATCGTCCTCGCGGAAGGGTTTAAGAGCGCGCCCGGCAGGAAGATCGCCGTCGCGGGTGGCGACCTGGACATCGGAGCGCTTGTCGGTGTCGTCGCCGTTGTCACGGGCGGGCCGAAGGACGACGGCAGCGCTCCCGATAGCTCGGGAGCCGGAGGTTCGGACGCGCCCGGAACGACCGCCGGGAACACGAAGGGGCTTCGCTTCACGATCGACCAGGTCGCAGAGATCTGCGACCTCATCGAGAGACTCGCGACGGCCAAGACCGGGGAGACCTGGGCGAGCCGTCTGTTCATCAACGGAGAAGAGGTGGAACTCAACGCCTTCGTTCAGGACGTCATGGCCTCGGCGCTCCTGGGCATGACCACATGTCTCAGAGGCGTGGACGGCGGGGACGAACTCGAATTCCGCTGCACGCGCATCGAGGCCGACGACGAGAGCTGATCACGGAGGAGTCGATGAAGATCAAGGTCACCAAGGAGAACTGCACGGGCTGCAAGCTCTGTCAGCAGATCTGCACGATCGAGCACTACGCTGAGGTCAACCCGAAGAAGGCGGCCATCCGGGTCTACGGCGAGTTCCCCGAGCCCGGCATCTTCACCCCGAAGCTCTGCGTCCAGTGCGGCGCGTGCGCTCGGGCGTGCCCCGTCGATGCGATCGAGCGGCGCGAGGACAGAGTCTACGTCATCAACCCGGAGACCTGCACCAACTGCGGCGTCTGCGTCGACGCCTGTCCGTTCGACGTGATGTTCGTCCACGCCGACGCCCCGACACCGATCAAGTGCGACATGTGCCTGAAGTGCACTGAGGTCTGCAACACCGGTGCGCTCACGGTCGAGGAGTAGCCGATCGACGACGATGGTCGCCCGGACGGCGCGGCCATGCCTGACGATGCACAGACCCACGAACTGAGCACCACACGAGAGGATGTCACGATGAACGGCTTCGGAGGAACGATCCTTCGCATCAACCTCGAAACGGGGGACGTCAAGCGGACGAAGACGCCCGCCGACTTCGCGCGCGAGTGGATGGGGGCGCGAGGGTTTATTGCCAAGACGCTGTACGATGAGGTCCCGCGCGACGCCGACCCGCTCGGTCCCGACAACATCTTCATCATGGCGCCGGGCGTCATGACGGGCTCGTTCGCACCGTGCGGCTCGAAGATCGGGTTCGGATGCATCTCCCCCGCGACGAACGGACACGCCGACTCGAACATGGGCGGTATGCTGGGCGCCGAGGTGAAGTACGCCGGCTACGACATGGTCGTCTTCGAGAGGATCTCACCCGAGCCGGTCTATCTCTATATAGATGACGACAAGGTCGAGATCCGCCCCGCGAAGAACTACTGGGGCATGGGATCGCTCGACCTCGAGAAGCGCATGAAAGAGGACCTCGGCGAGGACTTTCAGATAGCCACGATCGGACCCGCCGGCGAGAACGGCGTGGTCTTCTCCTGCATCACGCACGACTTCGGCCGCCAGGCCGGACGATGCGGCGTCGGCGCGGTGATGGGATCGAAGAAGCTCAAGGCCATCGCGGTCCGCGGCACGAAGTCACTGCCGGTCCACGACGTCGCCGCGATGACGAAGTCGACCTACGACATCATCCAGCGCACGAAGCCGCACCCGCTGATGGACCCGTGGCAGAAATACGGGACCGCGCTCTTCGTCGGCTGGGCGAACGAGCACGGCTGCTTCCCGACGAAGAATTTCCAGACGACCTACCACGAGCACTGGGAGAAGATCAGCGGCGAGACGCTGGCCGATGAAATCCTCGTCACGCACAAGGCCTGTTTCGGCTGCTGGATGAACTGCGGCAAATACTCGGTCGCTAAGATACCAGGGAAGCCGGACACGTACGTCGAGGGTCCGGAGTACGAAACCATCGCCCTCTGCGGCGGGAACTGCGCGATGGAGAACATCCATCACGTCGCGTACGCCAACTGGCTCTGCGACAACCTCGGGCTCGACACGATGAGCTCCGGCAACACCATCGGCTTCGCGATGGAGCTCTATGAGAAGGGCATCATCACGAAGGACGACCTCGAGGGCCACGAGCTCCGGTGGGGCAACATCGATGACTTCGAGCACGTCATCCGCATGATCGCGGACCGCCGCGGCATCGGCGAGGTGCTCTCGTACGGAACAAAAGGCGCTGCCGAGCGCATTGGACACGACACGATCAACATCGCGTCGCAGGCGAAGGGCATGGAGTTCTCGGGGTACGACACACGCTGGTACTCCGCGCAGCTCCTCTCCTACTGCACGTCCGACATCGGCGCGCACCATAACCGGAGCTGGGCGATCACGGCCGATATCCAGATCGGTCAGGACACGCCGGTCGGCAAAGCGCCCGTGGTCATCTACCTCCAGCACATCCGCCCGCTCTTCGACACGTGGTGCTGCTGCCGCCTCTTCTGGGGCGAGCTCGACATCACACCGGAGGAGCACGTCGATACGATCCAGTACCTGACGGGCTGGGACGTGACGATGGAGGAGTGCATGCTGGTCTCGGAGAAGATTTGGAACCTGACACGCGCGCACTACCTCGAGCGCAACGGCGGCCCCGGTCGCCAGTTCGATGTGGCACCGGTCAGACACCTCGAAGAGAAGGTCCCGAGCGGCCCGGCGAAGGGCAAGACGGTCGGCCGCGAGAACTTCGAGTACATGATCGACGATTACTATTTCAATCGCGGCTGGGACAAGCAGGGTAACCCGACTCGTGAAGTGCTCGAGATCCTCGGCATCGGATACGCCGCCGACAACCTCGAGAAGGCGGGCCTCATCGGCGAGCCGTTCGAGGAGGGCGTCCCGAAGGTCCGCGGTCAGAAGCTCAAGCCGAACGCGATGTAGCGAAGTCCGCTGCGGAACCCGCGCCGGAGCGCGCACCTGGCGGCGCGGGGAGCGGCGAGCGAAGCCACGGACATCACCATGGAGAGCACCGTGATTGTCTACCTCCGCTCCGGCGGCAAGCTTCGTGAGTTCCTCAAGCCCGACGTCGACCAGTACACGAGGAAGGTCGACGTCGATGCGGGGCTCTCGATCGAGGAGATCCTCGCGGTGCTCGGCGTCGCTCCGGTCATGGTCGCGTTCGCGTTCGCCGACGGCAAGGTCAAGAAGCTCGACTACGTCCCGACGGACGGCGAGACGATCACCCTCCAGTCGCCCGTCGCGGGCGGATAGCGAGGTCCGTGTGACGCTCCCTCCGGATCAACGCCTCACACCCGAAGATCGCGAGCGCTTCTCGCGACAGCTGGAACTCCCCGACTGGGGCGAGGCCGCGCAGGAGCGACTGCGCGACGCCAATGTCTTCGTTGCCGGTGCGGGTGGACTCGGCTCGGCCGTCGCGCTCTATCTCACCGCCGCCGGTGTGGGACGCATCACGCTGGCGGACCCCGACATCGTGGAACTCTCGAATCTCAATCGTCAGGTCCTCTACGCGACCAGCGACACCGGCCGCGACAAGGTCGGCGCCGCATCGGAACGACTCGCCTCGCTGAATCCATCGGCAGCTATCACGGCGCTGCGCAAACGTGTCGATGCGGACTCCGCACCGGGGCTTCTCGCCGGGCACAATATCGCCATCGACTGCCTCGACACGCTCGAAGCCCGGTTCGTCCTCAACCGGGCCGCGCTCCGGCTCGGCATCCCGATGGTGTACGGGGCGGTCGCGGGATTCACCGGGCACGTCAGCCTGCTCGAACCGCCGGCGACGGCATGCCTCGAGTGCTTCGTCCCGGATAAGGAACCGCCCACCGCCGCGCCTATTCTCGGGTGCACGGCCGGACTCATCGGGACGCTCCAAGCGACCGAGGCGGTCAAGTATCTCGCCGGCGTCGGTGAGACGCTCGCCGGGCGCCTCCTCATCGTCGACGGGCTCGCGATGAAGTGCGATGTTCTGGAACTGCAGTGCGACCCCGCCTGCCCCGCCTGCTCCGGTCGCTGACGCGAGGCTCGCCACAAACCCAACGCACTCACCGTTCGCCACGCGCACTCATGATTCGCCGAACGCATGAAGAAGCCGCCCGATCCCGATGGCGACGAGTTGCTCCTCCGTCGCGCCCTGGACCGAGCGGCTTCACTATTCACACATGTGCTTCACGGCTGTCACGAGGCCGCATCGAAGCTACTTGATGATCATCATCTTTCCGGCGGCCGTGCCGATGCCCTCGGCATCAGCAGACCAGACATACACCCCCGGCGCCACTTCCTCGCCGTCGGAGTTCCGCAGATCCCAGCTCATCTGGTCGTTGGAAGGATCCTCGTGATACAACGTCGTGATGAGCTTGCCCGCCGGCGTGTAGATGCGGATCGTCACCTTCCCCGGAAGACCGACGAACACGATGCGACGGTCGCCCCCGTACTCCCAGTCGGCGTCCGAGCGGTACGGATTCGGGATGGGCTGGATCCTGGCGAGCTGTGTCTGCTGGCCGACGCGCGGCGAGACCTCGTCCGTACGGTTCGCCTCAAGACACGTCTCGTTGACAGCGCTGACGCCCTCTTCGAAAGCGGTGACCGAGAGCATATACGGGAACGCGTTCTGATAGGTCGTCTGTCGGAAGACACGAACACTATCGATGTAGAACGGCTCGAAGTCCCAGTAGCCCGCCGCCGACGTGTCTGTCTCACCCCAGACATACTCCCTGGCGAGCCCGAAGTCCTCGGAGTTCCACACCTCCCGGACCCATACCCTGTATCCACCGAAGTCATCGATGTCGCGCTCATCAATACCGAGCGTCCATCCGATCTCAATCATCTGGTCATCGAGGGCAACGTACTTGATGCGCGGACACAGGTCCGCAGCAGCCACCGACGCGAGTACACACAGAAATACAACCGCCACGAGCGCGTGGCGGGCACCGCCCCCTACTCTCAACCTCATGCTGGCCTCCGTGAGCCGGAGTGGCTCCGATTCGCGAATCCGGTATCACATCTGACGTATGAGGCTAGCATCGCCCGTGGTCCGAGTCAAGGCTATTCACCCATCCCACGCGCGCTTTCAGCCGTACGTCCGGCCGAATCGGGACCACACCGAGCATCCATCGGATGAGCTGGAGCCGAAGATTGAAGCGTGAATCACCTTGACAGAACACTCTTATCAGGCTACAATAAGAGTGTCCCTTGATCACACCTCTTGTCGCACTCCCCCCGCGCTGCTCGCCCCGCAACGCCTCGGGAGCTCCCTGCACGGAGCGCTCACTATGGAACAGAGCATCATCGTCTTCGCGCTTGTCGGCTTCGTGGCTCAACTCATCGACGGCGCACTTGGCATGGCGTACGGCGTAACCTCTACATCGTTTCTCCTCAGTATCGGTGTCCCCCCCGCCGCGGCAAGTGCGAGCGTGCACACAGCCGAGGTCTTCACGACCGCCGTCTCCGGCGCATCGCACTGGAAGCTCGGCAATGTCGACCGCAAGCTGATCCGCAAGCTCGTCCTTCCAGGCATCATCGGCGGCGTACTCGGTGCATACGTTCTCACCTCGATCCCCGGCGGCGTCATCAAGCCCCTCGTCACCGTTTACCTTCTCGCTATGGGGCTTCGCATTCTGTGGAAGGCCCACAAGGACCCCGATGCACACACCCGAACGGCGAGACTCACGCCACTCGCCCTCGCGGGAGGATTCTGTGATGCCATCGGCGGAGGCGGCTGGGGTCCTATCGTCACATCAACCCTCGTCGCGAACGGGCACAATCCCCGCTCTACCGTCGGGTCGGTCAATCTCTCGGAATTCTTCGTCACGCTCGCCGAGGCCACGACATTCGTCGCATTCCTTGGCCTCGTCCACTGGCAAGCCATCGTGGGACTGATCATTGGCGGTGCTGTCGCGGCACCGCTCGCCGCCGTGCTGTGCAGCAGGCTGCCAGCTCGGACCCTCATGATATCTGTCGGCGTCGTCATCACGGTACTCAGCATCAGAACTCTCGCGCTCGCGCTCCTCTAGGCTCTGCGCCCGCGCCCACCCCAGCCCGAGCCCGGCTCTCTCACTCAGCGCCCCCCTAATCGCCAGGGTCCTCCGGGACAAGGACGGCCGCCACACGCGTGGCGGCCGTCGTATCTCATCGATCTGCTGTAGTAGATTTCTGATGCAGATCAGTCGTTGACAAACAGGAAATCCTCGCCCGACGCGTTCGCGTGGCACGCGATGCAACCCTGGTGCGTCCCCTTCGCTACGCGACCGGCGAGCTTCATGCCCGTGTCGTTCCGGGAGACCGCTCCATCTCCGTCGTATTTCACCCAGAACCAGTTCATCGTCTCGTCATCGTATCCAGCCTCTCGCTGGACCATCACAGTGACGGCCATCAGATACGCTCCGGGCTCCTCGGTAACTCTCTCGATCGTCGCCCCCTCGCCGCCGAAGTTGTCCTTCACAATGACGTGATAGGGAACACCATCGACCGAGACCAGGCTGTAGTACATTCTCAGAAACGCTCCATGGGGCGATGCGCCGACGTAGACGTCGGAGGCCATCGGCCAGTTCTGATAGCCGTCCATCCCCGTCCAGAGCGCCTCGGCGAACCCGACATCCTCCGGCCCCCCGAAGACCGGCTCCAGTTCCTGGCCGAATGCCGGGACGAAGCTCAGCGCCACCATCACAACGCCCGCCGTCAGTACCATCACCCCCACTGCTCTTGCCTTCATACATACCTCCTCAGGTCTGATCGACCAGTTGACTCGTGAACTCACCGTTCCTCACCGTTCCTCACCGTTCCCCGCCGCTCTCACCCCGCAGCCCCACGAGCGTCTCTCTCATGATGAGGCCGTCGCCATCGATATGATTCACGCTCGGCGTTCGCCCACGCCGGACGATGCACGGCAGCGAGTTAAGCAGGACACTATGCCGCGGTCTTATTATGAACTACGCCCCACGTATGCCTGAAGTTGACGGTAGCAGTCATATGTGTTATTCTATCACTTGTAAACAGGACTCTGTTTGTATACTCCGGTCGTGAGGGAGATTATGCCGACTCTCACAGGCATACAGGAACTCTGGGAGACACTCGCTCGAGATGACCCGATGTGGGCTGTGCTCACATGGCCGAAGAAGCGGGGTCGTTGGGAGCCGGACGAGTTCTTCGCCACGGGTGCGGACGAGATCCGATGTGTGATGAACCGGATCCGTCGGCTCCAGCTGGACGTACCGCGGCGAACCGCGCTCGACTTCGGCTGCGGCGTCGGGCGGATCACGCAGGCGCTCGCGTTTCACTTCGAGCGCGTCTGGGGTCTCGACATCTCCCCGACCATGGTGGAAGAGGCCGAGAGGCACAACAGATTCCGCCGCTCCTGCACATACTCGGTCAACTGCGAGTCGGACCTTCGATGCTTCAAGAGCGGCAGTTTCGACTTCGTCTACTCATGCATCACACTCCAGCATCTCGAGCAGGAACTCGCCTTGTCCTACATCCGCGAGTTCGTCCGTCTCCTGTCCACTCACGGACTCGCCGTCTTCCAGGTACCCAGCCACGAGAACGCTACGTTCCGATCGGTCGCGAAGCGACACATTCCCTCCGCCCTCCGCCCTGAGCATCCGTCGGGAGGGAACGGATGCGATGAGAGCGACCCGGCCACCCGCATCCCGATGCACTGCCTCCCGAAACCCATCGTCGAGAGGACGGTGCTCGCAGCCGGCGGCACGATCGCCGCATGCGAGCGCGATCGTTGCGCCGGACGACAGTGGACGAGCTACCGCTACTACGTGAGCAAGCCGCGGACGCGGCGCCCGTTCACCAGGAGCCTCTAACACGATTCGTCCTCCGAGTTCCGCTTCATCACGGACACGACACCACGCACAGTACCGCCACCAACACAACGCATACACCAGACCGCCCGCACATACAAGGAGCCCGCCGGCGAACCGGCGGGCTCCAAAGGGGAGGGCTAGTGCAGGACTTCTACACTACCTGTACATGGCCTTGATGCCACCCCAGCTGCTCTCCTCGACCGGGTTCGGGTCGTAGATGCTGCCCTCGAACCAGGTGTCGTCGAGGTTGATACCGGCGCCGCCGGCAAGACCCGGACCACAACCGTTGTCGGTGGTGTAGAACGTCACCATGTACTGAGCGGTC
>CAZRAD010000065.1:0-13801 GCA_964597945.1 uncultured bacterium | reverse complement strand
CCACGGAATAGAGCGTGAATGCCGCACCGCCGAGCCCGAAGGACGCAAGCGCCAACCCGTTCCTCGCCACCCGCGCCTACGCGGCCGCGGCGAAGCGGCTGGGCGTCGAGGTTGAGCTGTTCACTCCGGTGCGGCGAATTCTCGCTGACAACGGCCGGGTCACGGGTGTCGAGACCGACCGAGGCGTCATCAGCACATCGCGCGTCATCAACGCGGCCGGAAGCCACAGCGTTCCGCTTGCGCGGACAGTGGGCGTCGAGCTGCCGATCAAGCCGTATCGTCGTGAGATCCTCGTCACGGAGCCGCTCGAGCGCTTCTTCCACCCGATGATCATCTCGTTCAGCTTCGGCATCTACTTCCGTCAGGTGCGGCACGGGTCGGTCATCGGAGGGTTCGCATACCCCGACGAGAAGCCCGGGTTCGATCAGACGTCGAGCGTCGACTTCCTGACGACGATGTCGAAGAAGCTCGCGCACCTGATGCCCGTGCTTGAGCATGTGAAGGTCGTTCGTCAGTGGGCGGGTCTGTACGACGTCACGCCGGATGCTCAGCCGATCATCGGCGAGACGGACGGTGTGGATGGGCTCTTTCAGGCGAGCGGGTTCAGCGGGCACGGCTTCATGATCGCCCCGATGGTGAGCACGCTGCTCTCGCAGATCGTTCTCGGCGAGACTCCCGCCCTCGACGTCGACCGCCTCAATCTTCGTCGATTCGAGGGCGACATCGACCTCGACCACTCCGTCGTCTGATCCCGGGCGGACGTCGCCGACCGAAGACTCCACCGCCCCTGATAGACAGACCCGATCCGGAGGGCACGATGAGAAGCGAACCCGTCCTCGAGGTCAGCAACCTCACGAAACGATACGGTTCCTTCACCGCGCTGGACGAGTTGTCCTTCACGGTTGAACGCGGCGAGGTCTTCGGCTTCCTCGGTCCGAACGGAGCCGGGAAGACGACGGCGATCTCGATCCTCTCCTGCCTCATCTCGCCGACATCGGGCACGGCCCGGGTCTGCGGTTTCGACGTCACCAGGGACTCGCTCCGGGCGCGCAGGAGCATCGGGGTGGTCCCGCAGGAGATCGCGCTCTATCCCAGTCTCTCGGCGAGACAGAACCTGCTCTTCTGGGGACGTATGTACGCCGTGCCCGCGTCCGAACTCGGACGCCGCGCCGATGAGCTCCTGGGCGTCGTCGGCCTGGCCGACCGCGCGAACGACCGGATCGACACGTACTCCGGCGGCATGAAGCGACGGATCAACATCGCGGCCGGGCTCATCCACCGTCCCGAGGTGCTCTTCCTCGACGAGCCGACGGTCGGCATCGACCCCCAGACCAGACGCAGCATCCTCGAGCTTGTGAAGAGCCTCAATGAGGACGGGCTGACCATTCTCTACACGACACACTACCTCGAGGGCGCGGAGTACCTCTGCCGACGCGTCGGCATCATGGACGAGGGACGTCTCATCGCTGTCGGAACACGCTCCGAGCTCGTCGAGTCGATCGGTGCGGTCGACGTCATCACGGTCGACGCCGAGCGGCTCCCCGGCGACATCGAGTCGACCGTCCGCTCGATCGAGGGGATACGGCAGGCCGTGGTGAGTGAGGGACGCTTGACGCTCGACGCCGCAGCGGGCTCGGAATCCCTCCCCCGAGTCGTTCAGACGCTCTCGGCGGCGGGGGCCAACATCACGTCCATTGAAGTGACGTCACCGAACCTGGAGAGCGTGTTTCTCCACATGACGGGCAAGACGCTCGACGAGATGCCGGACGACGGAGAGTAGATGACCTTCCTGCACATCGCGATGAAGGACTTGAGAATCCGGGGCAGGGATCGTAGCACGCTTCTCACTGGGCTGCTGCTCCCCGTCGCGCTCACGGCAATCATGGGGTTCGCCTTCAGCAGTGATTCCGGCATCTCGGAGATCGCGGTGACCATCGTCACCCCGGAGGACGGCGGCTTCCTGGCAGATGCCGCAGCCGGTATGCTCAGTCGGCACGAACTCTTCGATGTCGACATCGCCGATGAGGAGACCGCCGTGGAGATGGTGCGCAACGGGCGGCGCGCGGCCGCCGTTGTCGTGCCGGACGGCCTCCTTCAAGCTCTCGAGGCCGGGACGAAGGCGGAGTTCCTCGTCTACCAGGACCCCGTGAGCTCGGTGAAATCGAGCATCGTCCTGACGATGGCCGAGCAGTTCACGGTAGCAGCCGGCACGGGCAGCGCGCTCGGGCGGGCCATCTTCCTGTCGATCGGGGACGAACGCGAACTCACGGACTCGGAGCGCCTCGCTCTCAACGGCTGGATGTTCGACTGGATGCGCGACCGCTGGCAGAATCCGCTTATTGCCATCAAGGCGACCGACGAAGCAATGCGGGAGATCTCCCTCGCCTCGTATTTCGCTCCGGCATTCGCCGTGTTCTTCATGCTCTTCACGCTGCTGGGCAGCGCGAGGTCGATCCACGAGGAACGCGACGCGGGCACATACCGACGTCTTCGGTCGTGCCCGTTGATGAGGTCATCGATCATCGGCGGAAAGATGCTCGGAACGTACGTCCAGGGCGCGCTTCAGATCCTCGTGCTCATCGGCCTCTCAACGCTTCTGTTCGATCTCGACTGGGGAACGTCGCCACTCGCGGTCATCGCCATGGCGCTCGCGACGGCCGCGGGGGCATCCGCGATCGCTATCTTCATCGCGGCCGCGTCGCGAACGGGACCGCAGACGGACCAGATCGGGACGGTGGTCGTGCTCGTCATGTCGGTCGCGGGCGGGAGCATGTGGCCGCTGCCCCGGAGCTTCGAGCCGGTCTCGCGGCTGACGTTCAACTACTGGGCACAGAAGGGCTTCTCGAACCTCGTCATCCACGACGCAGGCTTCGAGGGGATCGCGCTCCCTGCGACGGTCGTGCTCTCGATCGCGGCTGTGCTCTTCGTGGGGTCCGTGCTCATCCTGAGAAGGAACTAGCGCATGCGCAACATCTGGCACATAGCGCTCCATAACCTCCGGCTCATCGCATCAGACCGCGGGGCGCTGTTCTGGCTCATCGTGATGCCGCTCGTCTTCACGGCCGCTATGGGCTTCACTCTCCGCGGTGGTGGCGGCCGGGCCGAGGGACCGACGCGATATGCGCTCACGGTCGCGAACCTGGACACGGGAGCCGCCGGGAAGGAGCTCCTGGACGAGATCGCGGCCGACGACGAGATCGACCTCCTGCCGCTCGCGCCGCCGGACAGCATCACCGTGGAGGAACGTGCGCGGGAGCTCGTCCGGAGTGGAGACCGCTCTTCCGTTCTACTGATACCGGAGGACTACTCCGAGCGGCTCGCGGCGGGTACTGGCACGACGCTCGAGTTCATGAGAAACCCCGAGCGGATGCAGCCATTTGTGGCGCGACAGGTGGTCGAGCGTCTCATCGCGAGGCGGAACGTCGAGGCCATGGCATCTGACGGCGTTCTTGAAGCGTACGAGCTCGTCCGCGGCGCGCCGACTCAGGAGGTCGCCGAACGCCTCGCAACCCGGGTGGGCACCAGGCTTGTCGACGGGCTTGAGACTCGGATGCTCACTGTGCGGTCCGAACGCGTCGGCCGCCCCGAGGCGGAGGTCCCGGAGATGGGATTCACGCACAGCGCGCCCGCGATGGCTCTCATGTTCGTCCTCCTCAACGGCCTGATGCTGTCGTCCATCCTGGTCGCCGAACGACGGGACCGCACGTTGACGCGTCTGATGAGCGCGCCGATCCGCCGCGGGGAGATCATCACCGCAAATCTGCTCTGGCGCTTCCTGATCGGGCTTGTTCAGATGGGGGCGCTCATCCTCTTCGGGCGGCTCGTGTTCGGCGTCGACTGGGGTGACACACTCGTCGGTCTTGCGCTCGTCAGCGCGTCATACGTCGCGGCGGTCGCCGGGCTCTCGGTCCTCATCGGCTCGCTCTCGAGGACGTCAAAGCAGGCCGAATCGCTCTCGCTCCTGCTCGCGCTGACGATGTGCGCGCTCGGCGGGCTGTGGTGGCCGCTTGAGATCACGCCGAGGAGCTATCAGGCCATCGGTCATCTGATCCCGACCGGCTGGGCGATGGACGCGATGAACAACATGCTGAGTCGTGGCTACGCTCTGGAGCGCGTGATCCCGCAGGTGCTTGTGCTATGCGGCTTCGCGGTGGTCTTCGCGGTGGCGGCGACGATGGCGTTCAGATACGAGTAGCCGCCGCGCGTGTCGCGCGACGGCCCCGGATCGCTCCCGCGCTCCGGATTCTCCATACCACCCTTCGTACCCGCACGTCCGACTCCGGCTACTCCTCGATGAACTCGAGCGCCCAGCGTGGCCGCTCGGGCGGGGACCCGTCGAACCGCCGTTCCCACGAACCCAACCGGCGCACGGTCGAGACCTCTCGCTCCACCTCGTAGAACGACGAGATGACGCCGCCGAACATCGTCGTCTCACCGCCGTCCTGAGGAACCCGCAGATAGAGGATATCCGGACGTCCGAGACCGACGTCGATGGCGATGCCGGTCGCCAGATCGCTGAAGGCGGTCGCTACGAACGGCTGCGGATCGTATGCAGACCTCTCTCCGCCGTCTGCCGTGCGCGCGTCAGCGCCGGCCGAGATCTGTACCAGCGTTCCTCCGCCGAAGACGGCGAAGCACGACCGCTCGAGTCCGCCGATGAACCCGGCGTACGCGTCAAGTCGGTCAGCGAGCCCGCGGTCGAGGAGTTCGTGTTCCCAGAGTGTATCGCGGACGTGGCCGATCAGGTCCTCGATCCGCACGTACATCTCCGGGTACGGCTCGACCATCGCGCACGCACCCTCTGTAACCGGAAGCGCGGCCCTGAGCGCCCTGGTGGGCTCCGTTACGTTCGCGGGAGCTCTCCTGAGGTCGGCCCACGCTGCGGCCCCCGTCGAGAGCATCCTCGTCTCCCACGCATCGGTCTTCATGTACGATGGTCGCTGACCTCGCGGCCGCTCGAAAAGCGCCGCGACGATATGGAGCCAGCTCCAGTAGAGGTCGCGTGTCCAATCACCGTAGGTGAACTCCTCGAGTTCGAGTTCGATCTCTCGATAGCCGAGGCGGTAGACCTCGCTGGCGAAGACGTCGGCTCGGTCGAGCTCTCGTCGCGCCGCGCTCGACCCGAGAAGCGCCATCAGGCTGAGAGACGGGGACGGTCCGCTCCGAACCCCGACGCCGAGTCGTCGGAAGTAGGCGGCATCACGGAACTCGCGGGGCGGAAGGAAACGCATGCCCCGCAGCGAGTGCGTCTCGAAATGAGGTGGCGCGATCTCACGGACACGTTCCGCGAACTGCGCCACGGCCTCGAGGTCGGCAAGCGCCTCGAGTTCGAACTCCTCTCCGAAGACGGCGTCGGCGATCTCCATATAGTCGGCGACCGTCGGGTCACCCGCGCCCCCTCGGAAGAACAGCAGAGGCTCGTAGGTGCGTTCCCACAGCTCATACCACTCCCCCGCTTCTTCCTCGAGCGCACGAGCCACGAGGATACCCTGGATCGTCAGACGGTAGTCGCTTCTGCGCCCCTCGGGGAGCGCGAAAGCCATCCGGCCGTACCACGTGACGGCCCGATGGAATCGGGAGAGCCTGTCGCTCGTCGCGTAATGGCCGACCGGTATGTAGGCCGAGTAGTCCTCGCCCGGACCGGCAACATCATCGAGCGGCGAGGCGCCCATGATCGGCGAGAATCCGAGGACACGTCCCTCCTCGATGAGATCGAGTTCGCGTTCGACGAGCGCGAGTCCAGCCTCCGAGGGAAAGAACTCCGGGTCCAACAGACTCAGGGCGACGGCGAAGTACGCGTAGTTGAGTCTCGCGGCCTCGCGGACCGTGGGGTCGCGCACGAGCAGATACTGATCCTCGGAGAGACGGACCATCTCACGCGAGAGCTGCGTCAGCCGATCGTACAGCTCACCGTTCTCGAGTTCGAACAGCACCTCATCCAGAAAGAGACGCGTCGCTCGCAGGACGGCGTCTGCCGTGATGAACGTGTGCACGCCGTCCGCGCGAATAGTCCCGTACGCCTCGGCGATCTCGGTCGCAGAACTCGGCACGACGACGAAGCCGCGCTCCGAGAGCACGCGGCGGCCCCAGGCGGACACATCGGGCGCGCCGCCGGTGTCGCCCTCCTTCGAGATGGCGCGGGACGACAAGATACCAACGGCCGCCAGCACGATGACACACACGGTCGCCGTCCGACACAGGTGTTCGCGCATATGCGCAGCCCCTCCCTCGCACGCGGTCAGATCGCGCGCGGCTACGTTCTGTCAGTCACTGCGAACTACGGAGCGATCATACCATCAGACGCCGTCACCCAGAGAGCGCGCACGGTCTCTCCGCCGAGTCTCTCGACCCGATGCGGCATGCTCGCCCGAAACTGGATACAGTCACCGGCGCCGAGCTCGAACTCCTCGCTGCCGACAATAACCTTGAGCATACCGGCCTCGACGAGCAGGATCTCCTCTCCTCCGTGCGGGCGGGTCGCAAGCGGACCCCGCTCGAAGTCGGAGAGCTCGACGACGCGCAGACGTCCCGCGGGGATCCCCGTGGTCAGGAAATCCGCTCCCGCGACGGTCTGTCCGCCCTCGGTGATGACGTGATGCGCCCGCTCGTGCTTGCGCACGACGGACACGCTCGGTAGCAGCTCTTCCTCGACGAAGTATGTCGCCGGCTTCTTGAGCGCCCTCGCGATCCTCAGGAGCGCACCGACCGTCGGCGACGTCCGGCCTCGCTCGATCTCGGAGATATGCGTCGGGGACATCCCGGACGAATCCGCGACCTGCTTGAGCGTCATGGCCCTGGCCAGTCTCTCGAGCTTCACCCGCCTTCCCAGCTCTGCCTTGTCGAGCATGGAACACCACCTCCCCTGTCTCGACTCCAACCTGGCCTCACCCGCTCTCGGGTGGTTGCTGCGTCGGGGGAACACCCGGTGAGGACCGCATGTGCCGGTCGACAAGTGACCGGCCGCCGGTCGGTGACGACCGGCTACGAACGACTAGCTGTATCGCGCTGACTCAACACGTCGCGCGTTCTTCTCCTTGTACTCCCTCTCCCATACGTCGTCGGCAATGGCTCGATATTCGCGAGCGTATCTGTCGATCTCGGCTTTGAGGTCGGTGACAAGCGTCTCAGCGCCCTCGTGCGTCGGGTGCGCGTGGTACTTCGCGACGACCTCTCTGAGCACGTCCGGCTCATCGATGAGCATGCACGGCGTCAGGTAGTTCTCGCGGTACGGCTGGTGCGACCTGATACCCTTCATGAAGTCCGAGTTCAGAACATCCTTCAGAGTCTTCCCTCTGATATTGTCGACCGCGAAGTGGCAGAAGACGCACGGTTCAACATCGCCGTTCGCATTGATGTGAATGTACTCCCGACCTCCGGCGATGCACCCTTCGACGTAGTAGCCGTCGTTCCAGAAATCCCCGACGAAGATCGCCTTCGTCTCGCGGATCTCGAGGACTCTCCTGCGGAGCCAGTCCCGCTGTTGCGGCGTCGGCATCAGCTCCGTGTGAGGCTCGCGACCGATGGGAATGTACTGGAAGTACCAGGCGACAAGAGCGCCTTTCCCGACGAGCAGGTCCATCATCTCGTCGCTCGCGATGAGCTCCATGTTGTGCCGCGTCTCGGTGAAAGACGCGCCGAACATCACGCCGGTCTCACGGAGGTTGTCCATCGCCTCCATCACGCGATCGAACGTACCCGCCCCGCGTCGAGCATCGGTCTCCTGCTTCATCCCCTCCAGGCTGATCATCGGGGCGACGTTCCCGCACCGCTCAAGCCGCGCGGCAACCTCCTTGTCGATGAGCGTCCCGTTCGTGTAGAGCTGGAAGAAGACGTCGCTGTGCTCCTCCCAGATGTCGAACATGTCGGGGCGCATGAACACCTCGCCACCGCTCATCGTGATGAAATAGGTCCCCATCGCCTTCGCCTCGCGGATGATCCGGTCGACGAGCTCGGTGGAGAGACCCTCATGCTGCTGGTACTCACCCGCATAGCAGCCGGGGCAGAGCAGGTTGCAGCGCATGGTGGGGCTGATGACGAGCAGCATCGGCGGTTTGAAGCCCTCTTCCTTCGGCATCTCGATCTCTCGCTTGTCCGTGCCGATGAGGAAGGCGTTCACGAAGAGGTTGCTGATGATCTTGCGCTGCACGTTCGGGGAGAGACGCTCGATGACCTCCTTCGCCATCATCGTCGCCGGATGGCGTCTCTCGAACAACTCCCTGAGCGCGCGAATCGCCTCTCTGTCGCGCTCCACACGTGTCAGCTTCTCCGCGAAGTGCGACGCGCGAATCAGGTTCTCAACGGACACGTGCGGCACCAGTCCCAGGATCGTCCTGGCCGCCTGCGCTTTCGTGAACTGCTTGAAGCCCGTAGTCATGAGCCCCTGCCTCCATCTGGCACCGATCTCCAGACCGGCCCGCACGCCGGGAGTTCGCATCGCGGGCAGCCTCGAACGATCGGTTCTCCCGTTCCGGTCGGGGGCGCGGGCGGTCAGTTCGCGACCGTCTCCTTCTCCCCGATCTTCTCCTTTCGATTCACACGGCCGGCGTCGGCGGGATGATCTCCCGACGTTCCACCGATGGCGGCCTTATACACTCGCAGAATATCCCTCGTGACGCGGTCCCACGCGTAGCGCTCGACCTCGGCGCGCGCGGCACGGACCATGCGTGCTTTCAGTTCAGGTTCGCGGGCGAGGCGGATGATCGCACTCGCGATGGCATCCGGGGACGAGGGCGGGACGAGAATGCCCGTCCGCCCCTCTTCGATCACGTCCCTGTATCCGGTGATGTTCGACGCGACGATCGCGGAGTTCGACGCCATGGCCTCGAGAAGAACGATGCCGAAGCTCTCGCCGCCCGTCGCGGGAGAGCAGAAGACGTCGGCCGTGGCGTAGTGGCGCGCGAGCAGCTCGTTCGAGACGTGCCCTGTGAACACGATGCGGCCCCGGCAGCTCTCCGGAACGTAGTTCCCGTAGTGCGCCGCGAGCGGTCCCCCACCGACGACGACCAGACGGCAGCCCGGTATCGCCTCACAGATGCGGGGCATCGCGCGAAGAAGGTGCTTCGCTCCCTTCCGAGGTTCCATCCGTCCGACGAACAGCAGATTGAACGAACCGTCCCGCAGCTCCTCGATCGGCTCGGCCGACGAGAACCGTTCGACATTGACGCCGTTTGGAACGATCTCATACCGACCGTCGAAGTGCCTGCAGGCGGTGTCCCTGGCGGCGCTCGAAACGGCGATGCGCCGCGTGAGCTTCTGGATGTACCGATCGAGCAGCGGGCGGAAGAGCCTGTATCCGAGCGACCGGTCGTTGCTCGCGTGGAAGGTCCCAACGGCCGGCATATCGATCTGTGAGAGCGCGGCAAGACAGAGCGCAGGCATCAGCGGCTCGTGCAGATGCACCACGTCGAAGTTCTCTTCGCGGAAGACGGTTCGGAACTGGTTGGACATCCTCAGATCGATGGCCACGGGACAAATCGACCCGTTCGCCGGCACGGAGAACGCCCGACCGATACGAATCACATCGTGCTCACACGGCGAGCTTCCCGGGCCGAACGACGTGGTGATGACCTTCACGTCGTGCCCGAGACGCTCGAGCTCCAGATACGTGTGGTAGACGTGTTCGGTCACACCACCCGGATACGGATAGAAGGCCGGTGTCACGATACCGATCTTCATCTCATCCTTCCCGCTCAGTCCTGGTGTCGGTGTCCCCGGCCGCGTGCAGAGCACCGGAGTCCCTACCGTCCCCAGACCGGCTGGAGCATACACCACTGCTCCGGGTACTTCCCGATGTAGTCCTCGAAGACATGCGCGATCCGCTGAGTGTAGGTGCGGACCTCATTCTCAAAATCGCCCGTGCTCTCAGGGAAGATCGGCCGCTCGATGTGACCGACATAGCTGCCGTCCGGCTGCCTGATGCAGAACCCCGGGACGATCGCGGCTCCGCTCTTGAGCGCGAGCCACGCGGCGCCCTTCGGAAGCACGGCTCGCTCACCGAAGAACTCGACGTCCACGCCGCTGGCGCCCAGAAGGCTCTCACCGACGAGGAAGACGATCTCATTGCGCTTCAGCGCCCGCCAGATCCGCATCGGTTTGCCGAGCGGTATCACGCTGATGCCGCGGACCTCGCGCATCAGTGTGACGGCCTCGTCGGACGAGCCATCAGTCACGGGCTCGACGATCGCGGACATGTTCGGGAGGCCGTGCTCCTGCGCGAGCGCCGCCGCGCCCATGTCCCAGCTCCCGACATGCGCGCTGACGAATATCGCGCCCTTGCCCCGGTCGAGCGCGTGCTTGAGGTGGTCTATCCCCTCAAGGCGGACCATCTCCCCGACCCTGCGCCAGAGTCCGCCTCCGGTCAGACCGAAGAAGTCGACATAGTAGTGCCCGTAGCTTCTGAACATCGACCGGGCCAGCGCCTTGACCTCCGGGCTGTCCTCCGGGTGTCCGATAACGCGCGAGGCGTTCGACCGGGCGGTGTTCCTCTTCGTGCGGAGCAGGAACGCCGCGATGCCGGAGAGCGCGCCGGCGAGACGATAGCTCATGCCGCGCGGGATGCGCGACGCCACGTTCGTGGCGAACTTCATCACCGGGTACGCGTTGAGCAGATTGAGCTTCGACGTGTCCGCATACAGGAACGGCGAGATGGCGGCGTAGCCGATCCCGCCGATGCCGACGACCACCATGAGCTGCCTCGCGCCGATGATGTCGACGATGACACCGGAGAGAATTCCCGCGAGTCCGAACGCCGCCTTCGAGACCATGTCGCGGAAGCCGAAGGCCTTGCCGATACTGGTATCCGTCATCATCTCCTGGAGAATGGTGTCGCAGGTCACGTTGGTGGGCGCGAGGAACAGCCCCGCGAGGAAGATCCCGACGCTCAGTCCCGTCAGGCTGTTCGCGGCCGTCATGATGACGATAGTCAGTCCCGCGAGCGCCATGCTCACCGCGATGATCGCGCGTCGCTGCGCGCGCGCGAAGAACCGGCCGACGACGAGCGAACCGACGAGCATTCCGATCCCGGCCAGTGAGAAGAGCTGACCGAGTCCGGCGGTCCCCATCTGGAACTCATTCCTGACGAGCACCGGAAGCGCGATCAGCACGAAGCCGGAGAGCATCATCGCGCTCGCGGAGGAGATGGTGGAGTAGACGACCAGGGGACTCCGCCGCATCTGCGAGAGCCCCTGCTTCAGATCACCGACCAGCCGATGGTAGGCTGACCCGATGACCTCGGCCTCCTCCTCGATCGGGACGGCGATCTCGTGTCCGAGCTTGGCCGCCTCCTCGGCGAATTCGGCCCGGCTATGCGCGGAGAACGCGTGCTTTGCGGTCTCGCCCAGGGCCTTACGCCGCTCGGCTATCTCCGCGGCGCGCTCCGCGGCGATCTCGGAGATGCTGCGAAGAGCGATGAACGCCACGACCGAGGCTGAGACAACGTAGGTCGCTGCGTCGGCGAGGAACCCGAGTGTGTAGCCGTACTTCTCCACGAGAATCCCGCCGCCCCACGGCCCGACGATGAGCGCCGCGACCATCGAGACATTCAGCAGCGCGTTCGCCTCCATGAGCTTCTCGACGGGAACGATCTGAGGAAGGGCGGCCGACTTCGCTGAGAGATAGAACCGATTGACCGTGTAGACGAGGAATATGATGACGTAGACGGCGGCCATCGAACCCGATACGAACGGCACGAGTGCGACCAGTGCAGCTCGGATGAGGTCGGACGCTATCATCATGGTCTTCCGGCTGACGCGGTCGGCGTAGACCCCGGAGATGGGACCGAAGAACAGCACGGGGGCACTGGCGAGCAGGAGGATCTTGGAGAACTCGAGGCCGCTCGTCCTCGTACCGGCGCTCACCGCGAAGATCAGAGCGGTCAGCGCCATCAGATTGAGATGGTCACCGGCCTGGGACAGGAGCGAGCCGGCCCAGAGCAGCGAGAACCCGCGCGAACGGAAGAGGCCGAAGAAGCCCTTCGCCCGGCCGGCCGCCATCCCGTCTCGATTGTTCGTCCGTGCGGTCATACGATACCCACCCCCGCTTCCTCCAGCTCGTCCGCATCACGCGAGACGATATCGTGCGTCTCCGTCAGCACAGAGAACAACCTGTCGGCGACGCGACCCGCAACCGCGTCGTCTGGATGGTGCTTGAGGCGCTCGACCAGTGCATGAAGCAGCGTCACGGTCGTGATGTCCTCGCGCGTCGACCGATGCTCAACACGCACGCTCTCTCCCCGCAGCGCGATGTCGGCGAGTTCCAGCAGCGTGATCGCGCGTCCACGATGCGTGTCGTAGAGACGCCTATTGGAATACTTATGGATAAGCCTCGCCATGAGCACCAATCATCTATAGTCTTCAGAGGTTTGTGCGACGCACCATTATGCTAGGAGGACGTCCGCCCACCGTCAAGCCTTTTCCTCCTAGATAGTTTGGGCATTCCGAGAAGCTCGCGTCCCGGAGCTATCTGCCTATCCGGCTGCTCCTTGCGGCCCGCACGAGCGACCACGTCAGAAGTCCGAACAGGACGATACCGACGAGGCTACTGGAACCTCCGGCCCACGCGCTCCCGATCGATATCCGCTCGGTCAGACCGATGTTGTCGAACCAGGCGACGAGAAGACCGACGATCGCCCCACCCGCGATAAGCCCCGAGCTCATCAGCACCCCGTTCTCACGCCGCTCCTGACGCACATGCTCGTCGCGCGCGCGTTCCGAGAAACGTCGCACGAGACCACCGATCATGATCGGCACCGAGAGCCTGACCGGAAGATAGAGCCCGACCGCGAACGGCAGTGAGGGAACGCCAAGCAGTTCCACACATCCGGCGATGAGCGCGCCGATGAGGACGAGCGTCCACGGGAGCGACATCGTCAGCACGCCCTTGACCACCATCGACATGAGGACGGCCTGCGGCGCCGGGAGTTCCTCAGATCCAATGCCGTACGTCTCGTGGAGGAACAGCACGACCCAGCCGATGAAGATCGCCGAGCTGAGCACGCCGATGACCTCTCCGAGCTGCTGGCGCCACGGCGTCGCCCCGATGAGAAACCCCGTCTTGAGGTCCTGCGACGTATCCGACGAGATACAGATGGCTATGCAGACGACGGCCCCGACGGTGATCGCCGCGATCATCCCCGCGGGACCCGTCCAGCCCATGGCGAGGAAGATGACGCTCGTCCCGAGGAGCGTGGCGATCGTCATCCCTGATGCGGGCATCGACGAACTTCCGACAAGCCCGACGATCCGTGACGCGACGGTGACGAAGAAGAAACTGAAGATCACGATGAGAAGCGCACCGAGCGCGTTGACGGGGATGCCGGGCGCCAGCCACGTGATGAGACCGAGCACGACCGCACCGGCCGCGACATACGGGAGCGGAATGTCGATCGTCGTCCGCTTCCGGCACGCGCAGCCTGCGTCCCCCGCGGCCTCACCGGTGCCGCCCACGCCGGTGCCGCCCGAACCCTCTGCCCCTCCACCGGGGACCGCCGCAGCCGCGGCCTTGCGTTTGCCGAGCATCTCACGGAACGCCTCGCTGAAAGAGCTGGTCATCGTCGGGATGGCGCGGATGAGCGTCACGATGCCGCCGAACGCCACCGCGCCCGCTCCAATGTAGCGAATGTAGTTATCCCAGACGTCGCTCGGCCCCATGGTCGAGATGGGAACCTCGGCCGGGAAGATGGGCGTCTGCATCCCCTCGCCGAAGAGCTTGATCATCGGTATCAGCACGAGCCAGCCGAGCGCACCGCCGGCGAGCATCACGCCCGCAATCCTCGGACCGATGACGAATCCGACGCCGAGCAGCG
>CAZRAD010000064.1:0-13906 GCA_964597945.1 uncultured bacterium | reverse complement strand
TTCAGGTCGAGCGGATACCCTGAGTTGCTGGTGATCACGATGTCGAACGGCTCCTCCACCTGGACCATCGCCCCCTCGTCGCTGTACTTCACCGCGTTGTCGAGGAGATTGATGATGGCGTGCTCGAGAAGCTGCGGGTTGATCTGCGCCATGATCCCTGCATCGCCGGTCGCCTCGATGCGGATGCTCTTCTCGGATCCCGTCGACCGGCAGACATCGATGGCCCGAGCGACCACGTCGTTGACGGAGCCGGGACTCAGTGACACGCGAGACTCTCCGGCGTCCTGCTCGATGCGGGACAAATACAGCAGGTCCTCAATGATCGAGTTGAGACGTTCCGAATGCCGCTGAACGATCTTGAGGAAGCGCGTCGACTCAGCTGGATCCTCGATCGCGCCGTCGAGAAGCGTCTCGATGAACCCCTGGATGAGCGTGACGGGCGTTCTCAGTTCGTGCGAGACGTTCGCCACGAAATCGGTTCGAACACTCTCGAGCTCACGCATCCGTGTCACGTCGTTGAGGACGATCACGGCACCGAGTTCGCGCCCTGCAGTGTCGCGCAGTGCCGCACCGCGAGCCTGGAGCACTCGCCGGTCATCTCCGAGCAGCTCGATCTCCTCCTCCACGGCCTGCGACGCCAGCAGAGAGCGTGAGGCGAAGGCGTGGATATCCGTGTTCCGGATGAACTCCTGGATGCTGCGCCCTGGCGCGCGATCGTGATCGACTCCGAGCAGTTCGCCCGCGGCCCGGTTCACGATGAGCAGTCGCTCGTCGGCGTCGACTGCGATAACCCCTTCCTGCATCGAGTGGAACACGGCATCCTGTTCGGCGCGCTGCTGACGAATCGTGCTGATCTGCTGATCCAGATCTTCCGCCATCCGATTCAGGGTCTCAGACAGACTCGCGAGCTCAAGCGAGCCGGGCACGGGAAGACGATATCCGAGACCGCCTTTCGCGAACCGGAGTGCGCCCCGGCGCATCTCGACCAGCGGGCGCGTGATGCGGCGCGAGACCACGTAGCTCACTGCCGAAGCCAGCGCGACCATCAGGAGCGCGGCCAGCACGATGCGCTTGCGGACGTGCCTGAGCTCATCGTCTATCGCCGTCGTAGGGAGCGACACCCTCACCACGCCGCGCACGGCGCCGTCACGCTTCACGGGAACGGCCACGTACATCCTGTTCATGCCCAGAGTGTGACTGAACCGAACGGCACTTCCGCCGTTGCCGCCCATCGCCTCCACGATCTCGGGCCGATCGGCGTGGTTCTCCATGGCAGACGGGTCCTCATCCGTGTCCGCCACGACGGTCCCGTCCGGCAGAACGAGCGTGATGCGGCTATCGGTCGCCTCACCGAGTCGCACGACAATCGACTGGAGCGCTCCGTCCCCACTCATCTCAGAGTCGATCGATCCGGATACGATCTCGAAGACATCCGCGAAGCGGCTCTCCAGAAGAACGGCTCGCGCCCGGAGGTCGCTCTCCGCTCGGTCATAGAAGAACGTCCTGAGCGCGACCGAGCCGTACCAGCTCACACCGACAACTGAGATGATCGTGATGAGCAAGTAGGTCGGGAAGATGTGCCAGATAAGACCGTGTCTGCGCATGTGCTCCTGCCGTCGCAGCTCTCCGGCGCCCTCGGGCGCCGGAGCTAATCATCGTCCCGGAACCGGTACCCCACTCCGCGGACTGTTTCGACGAATACTCCTGCCTTCCCGAGCTTCTTGCGGAGTCCGACGATCTGGACATCCACTGAGCGTTCCGTCACGGGGTAGTGCTCTCCATGGACGCGGTCCACGATCTGGTAGCGAGTGAAGACCCAGCCCGGCCTGCGCGCCAAGAGATGCAACACCTTGAACTCCGTGTTCGTCAGTTCGATCCGCTTGCCGTCGTACACGACCTCGCGGCGCCCGGGATGGATCTCAAGATCGAGGATCGTGAGCACATCCTCTTCCTTCGGAGTCTGTCGTGCGCGGCGCCGGAGGACGGCCCGGACCCTGGCCGTGAGCACTCTCGGACTGAAGGGTTTTGTGATGTAGTCGTCGGCCCCGAGTTCCAACCCCGCAACGACATCGGTCTCCTCACCCTTCGCCGAGACGATAACGATCGGGACGTGTCTGCTCCCTTCTCCTGCTTTGAGCTGTCGGCAGACCTCGAATCCATCAATCCCCGGCAGCATGAGGTCGAGCAGCACGAGTGACGGGAGATCTCGCGAGACCGCATCGAGCCCATCCTCCCCGGACTCGACGCCGGTCACAGCGAAGCCGTCTTTCGTGAGGTTGTACACCATCAGCTCGCGGATGTCCTTGTCGTCCTCGATGATGAGAATGCCGTTCCTGCTCATCGCCGCGGTCCCTCCTCGCTGAGTTGGCGCTGACAGAACATCTCCATGGTGCCTCAGGGATGTTAGCAGAGTGTTACGGTCTCGATAGGAGACATTGAGCATATCGTGGAGGAGCCTGTGCGGCCCAGCATAGGTGACCAGCGAAGACCATGCAACCGGCCCGACATGCAACAGGCCCTCCCTTTCGGGAGGGCCTGCCTTGGGTCAGTTTGGCGTCGAAACCGTCGTGGGGCTCTCATTAGTCTTAGGACTGTTTCTGAACCCCCGGTTTCGCGGGAGTGACACCTCGCTGCCCCGCACCCATTTTTGATGCGAGGCGGTTCGCACAGTTTCCCGGCACCTAGAAATCAATCTGAAATCTTGTCAAGAGTGCTGACGTACTCCCCTCGATGTCCTCTCCCCGCTCCTCCGCATCCGGTCCCATGTAGTCCGAAATCACATAGTTGAGCATGATGCGGCTGTTCGCCGACGTGTACCAGTTCAGGCCGACCGTGGTGTTCGAGAGCTCACCGAACTCGATGTGCGCGCTCGTATCCGTGAGATCGAGCCCCGAGTAGCGGACGGCCAGCTCGAACGCGCCGCGACCTCCGTCACCGAGCGGACTCCGAGGCTTGATGCGCCCGGGTGCGCCCTTCGAGAACGGATGCGTCTCGCCCGTCATCAGCCAGCTGACCTGGACGTAGTACCCGGAGAAGTCGGCGGAGCTGCCGCCGCGGACCGGGTCGCCAAGCCAGGGCGTCCCCTCCACCTGATCGACCGACGCCTTGACGTACTCACCCTGGAGCAGCACCGGTCCGAACCCCGCAGCGATCTCGAACCCGAGAAGCGACACTCCGTGAGCCTGGAGCTCGCCGGTGTCGGCGAGCACGGGACCCAGGTGGTTCTCTGACGCCGACTTGAACCGGGCGATCTCGTCACCCGGGTTTCGGTGGCTGTATGATGCGCCGAGATGGACGATCCGCCGGCCGTCCTCGCTCCTCCAGGCCTCGCTCGCGAGTCGCGCCGTGTAGGAGAACTCGTCCTCCCCTCTCCCCGCACCGGTCGCGTCGGCGTCCCGAAAGATGCCGGCCTGCCACGTGACGACATCGTCGGCCACGGTGTTGTGGAGCATCAGGCCCGTGTTCCTCCACGGGTAGAAGGCCGACGTGAGCGCCGGCTCCATGAAGGTCGTGTACTTGCTGCTTGTGAGTCCCTCGAGCCCGAACGGCTCCCTGATATGTCCGATCCGGATGTTGCCGAGATGCTCGATCCGACGGTACTCCATGTACGCATCCTTGAGCTTCGCCTCACCGCCGGAGAAGTCGTAGTCGACGAAGAAGCCGATCCGGTCCGAGACCTCACCCGCCATCTGCACGCGCGCCGTCCGGAACTCGGTGCCCCCGACGAATTCGTCCTCTCCGAACGCTGTCTCCAGCGACGAGTCCACACTCCCCCACTCCATCCAATCGCAGAAGAGACGCCCGCCGAACGTAACGTGCTTCAGTCCGAACACCTCGCGGACCACCGCCTCGACCGAGGCGTCGTCATCGACCTCATCCGCCGCGGCCGGCAGCGTGCAGACCATGAGAGCAAAGAACGCCGTGAGAACGAGAACCGCCGCCGGGACGGCGGCGTGCGACCTGTGGGACGAGAACATCCGGACCCCCCGGTTCACTGTGAATCGTCACCCCGCGAGCGTGACGAGCATAGCGTGCCGGTTCCTCAGATGAAAGCCGGAACGATTGAGGTCGGAACAGGGATGGGATCTCTGCTGTGGCGTGGGTCAGGTGATGCGGACATGGCTGCGGACGTGTCTTCTGATACGAGGGTGTCCTTCGACGCGGATGTGTCAGCCCTCGTAGATGGTGACCTTGTTACGGCCGCCCTGCTTGCTGCGGTAGAGCATCTGATCGGCCCGCTCGAGCAGCGACTCGGGCGAGTCGCCGGGCCGAGCCGTGGTGCCGCCCACCGAGATGGTCACACCGACCTGTGCACCATTGCGGCGGACTTTGGAACTCGAGACGAGCGCGCGGAGCCGCTCGCCGATGATGCGAAGCTGTCCCCGATCGACCTCTCTGATGACGGCGACGAACTCCTCGCCACCCCACCGGCCGATGGCGTCGAGCGGACGGCAATTGTGCAGGAGTGTGCGGCCGACAACGCGGAGAACCTCATCACCGGTCTCATGACCGTGTGAATCGTTGACGCTCTTGAAGTCGTCGATGTCGGCGAAAAGCACGCCGAACGGCTCTCCAACGCGCGACATCTCCATGATGCGGCTCGTCAGTTCCCGGACGACGAACCGTCGGTTCGGCAGTCTGGTCAGCTCGTCGAGCAGCGCGAGATCCTCGAGGTGCTTGATCCTCTGGCGTGCGGCGAGGGTCGGCGAGTTGTCGCTGAACACCTGGATGATGCCGACGATCTCGCTGCCCGGGCCGTCACTCCAGACCGGTGCCACCTTGACCATGACGGGGATGCGGTGTCCGTCCCTGTGGTGCAGGTAGAGCTCCGCAGTCTGCTCCTGGCCGTCGATCGCCGCGTCCATCATTGGGCACAAGGAATCGCAGAGCGTCACGCCGTCGTCGTTAACATGCACGAGCAACCCGTCGCGGCACTGATGTCCGACCATTTCGTCACACGAATAGCCGGTCAGCCGCTCAGCCGTGCGGTTCCAGTATGTGACGGTTCTCTCAAGATCGGTGCAATAGACACCGTCTGAGAGGTTGTCGAGCATCGCCTCGAAGATGTTCACGCGGTCCATAGCACCCCCCACATGCGCGCACATCAGGCCCTTCCCGGCCGCAGAGCACCGGGATACCTCGTACTGCGTACACATCAATGCAATGTTCATGCCATTTACCGGCTTCTGTGGCCCATCGTTCATCTTCAGAATGCGCTTGCCGGATTCGGCGCTCCGGTGTAGTCTGCCCCGGAGAGTTGCAATGGCGTCGCGCGGACGCCGAAACGGAGGGAGCCGACAGGAGGCAGATCATGAGGAGATGGGTCGCAGTGATCCTCATCGCCGCTCTGGCCGCCATGTCATTCGCCGGCTGCTCGCAGGAGCAGCAGACCGAGGCGGAAGAGACGATGGAAGGCGCTATGGAGCAGGCCGGTGAGGCCATGGATGAGGCCGGCGAGGCCGTCGGGGACGCAGTCGACGAAGCCGGAGAGGCCGTCGACGGCGGCATGGATGAGGCCGGCGAGGCCGTGGACGAAACGGTCGAGGAGACAGAAGAGGCCACAGGCATGTAGTCTGCGATGGCGCGTTCAAGCAGCATGAAGACAACGGACGGCCGGGAGCGTTCCCGGCCGTTCTTCGTTGTCGATGGGGCTGTTCCGCTGCGGGTGCGCGTCTCTCTCCGGCTCCGCCTGACTAGCGCCTCGCCTGCTGCTCTCTCCATTCCCCCTCGAGGATCGACATCATCACGAAGTCGTGGAACTCCCCGCCGTGCAGATACCCGTCGCGCTGCACACCCTCGCGACTGAAGCCGAGCTTCTCCCAGAATCGCAGCGCGGGCTCGTGGAATCCGACGACACCGATGGCCACGCGGTGAACGCCACAGTAGTTGAACGCGAAGTCGAGCAGTATCCGACCGACCTCCGTACCGAAGCCCCTCCTCCAGTCGTCACGCTCACCGATGATGATGCTCATGTCCGTCGTGCGCCATCCATCGTTCAGACGGAGAAGCCCCGCCTCACCGATGACGCGGTCCCCGTCGCTCGTGACGACGGCATACCAGCGTCGTGTCGGATCCGTCGAGACGCGCTCGAACCACGCCTCGACCTCGTCGACAGACGACACGCCGGAATGCCCTATCAGACCGCAGAGTTCCGCGTCCGAGAGCCACCGGTAGACGTGCGGCAGGTCAGTACGCTCCATGCGGCGCAGGTAGACGTGCTCGCCCATCAGAAGTCGTGGGCCGACTCCGATGGCACCGTCGTCCGTGGAACGGCTATCGCGGTTCGATGACATAGACACCGCCGCAGATGGAGACCTGATGGTAGTAGGAGTCGAGGCCCGCGTGGTGGAGTGCCTCGCGCGCCTCATCGGACGCCCAGTAGTACTCGTCGTCATCCCAGGAGTCCGCCCACTTCTCCGCGGCCGTATCCCTGACGTATTCGCTCGGGAAGGAGACATCCCCGACCACGATGCGACCACCGGTCGTGAGGTGGTCACCGGCGAGTCGGCTGAGAAGCCGCACCTTCGAGGCGAGATCGAACTCGTGAAACGTATAGGCGGAGACGATGCGATTGAAGGTCCTGCCTGTCGGGAGCGGCCAGTGTCCCAGCAGGTCCGCCTTGATGAGCTCGACCTGCGGGAGCTTCCGGTGGACCTTCGCCAGCATCATCGGTGAGAAGTCCATACCCCAGACCGCGCAGCCCGCGGTCACGAACCGCTCCGCCAACCGGCCGGTGCCGATCCCGAGGTCGAGAACGGAGAGCCCGGCCGCCGGATGCGAGAGCCGCTCGATCTCACCGAGCACATCCTCGTACCCTTCGAACGGGAACTGCTTCGACCACTCCCCGACCGAATCATCGTAGTTCTCAGCCCACGTATCGAAAAGCCTGACACGTTCGCTTTCGGGCAAAGGCTCCTCCTCAGCAGCAGCCGTGTTGAATGCTCGGCGGATTCTACCGTTCCACCATCCCGTCGACAAGCCGAGAGTCCGCGCCTCCGCTGGCACAACCATTGCATTTCATGGCAGACAGACCGGCGCGCGGGCCCGAAAGGGCCCTCCGTGCGCGCCCTGCCTTGCACTTCGCCACGGGGGTATACATATGAGAGCCCTGAGATCGCTGTTTCTGGCACTTGCCATGGGGCTTCTGGCCGCCCTGGTCGGCCTGATGCTGTTCCCCGGCATCGCCTCCGCGGGACGTCCGGGCGACGGCCGCACCGCGCGTATGAACATCGAGGACGCCTACGTACTCGGCGAGATCTCGTACGAACAGATGATCCTCTTCAAGGCGTACATGCTCTACATGCCGGAGATGATCCCCGATGAGTTCCGCACCGAATTCCCCGAACCCTGCGGGACGCCGATCGCGCTCGAGGTCGATGCCGCGATCGATGAGCTTCCGACAGCCTATGCCGATCGCGTCCGCGACATGCGGGCTCGACCGTCGTGCGACAGCTTCATGGATACCGAGCACTTCCGCATCCACTACGACACGACCGGCACGCACATGGTCGATGGATGGCCCGACACGTCCTTCCTCGATTCGGTCGCCGTGGCACTCGAGTTCGCATGGGACATGGAGGTCGACACGCTCGGGTTCCGACAGCCGCCGAGCGACGGCGGCGACCCGGACGGGGGCGGCGGAAGCGCGCACTACGACGTCTATCTGCAGAACCTCGCCGGCGGCCTGCTCGGCTACTGCCAGGCAACGTTCTATGCCTACGGAGGACCGGCGAGCGACGCGACGGGCTACATCGTCATGGACAAGGACTACCTCGGCTTCGGCTGGGGCCAGACGACGATCATGCGCCAGACGGCGATCCACGAGTTCTGCCACGCGTGCCAGTTCGCGCACGACGTGAATGAGGAGGTATGGTACATGGAGTGCACGTCGGTCTGGGCACAGGAACAGATCGAGGATGCGGTCAACATGTACCGTGGCTACCTCAGTTACTTCCTCGGACACCCCTATCTCTCGATCGACGAGCAGGACGGCACGGGCATGAAATGGTACGGCTCGTGCGCCTGGAACATCTTCCTCTCCGAACGCTACGGCGCGGACATCGTGCCGGCCATGTGGTACGCCCTCGAGGGTTCGACCGACGAACTCACGGTGATGGACGTCGAACTCGGCGACTACGGCTCGTCGCTCGCTACGGAGTACGCCGAGTTCGCCACATGGAACTGGTTCACCGGTTCGCGCGACGACGGTCTCCACTACGAGGAGGGCGGCGCGTGGACCCAGGTCGCGGTCCAGCGGACCGTGGACAGCTATCCGGTGATCAACGACGCCCCATCCGCGGCGCTCCGGCCGAACAACTGGGGATGCAACTACATCCACCTCAACAATCACGGAGGCGTCCAGGACCAACTCGAGCTGAGCTACGACGGTCCGCTCACGAGCACGACCGCGAACGTCGCCAGTGTCTGCAGCCAGGCATCCGGCGGGATGACTCTGGAACTCGGGACGATCGCGCTCAACCCGTGGGGCGACGGAAACACGACGGTCGACGAGTGGGACACGCTGTCCCGCGCCTGCCTTGTCGTCATGAACATATCCGAGAGTACCGACGGCATGGTCTACACATACAGCGTCGACAGGGCATCACCGGTGGCCGGCATCTTTTATGGTGTGGAGTACGACAGCGACGAGGTGATGCTCCGCTGGAGCCTTGCCGACCCGTCGGACGTCGTCTCGCTCGACCTGATGCGCGCGACCTCATCCGACGGAGAGTTCGTGGCGCTCAATGACGAGCCGCTGGCGCCTTCACCGCTTGACTTCTACCTCGACACCGACGTCCGCCCCGGTGACAGACTCCGGTACCGGCTCGTTGCGACCGACCACCACGGCGAGACGGATGTCGTTGAACCCGGGACGATCACGGTGGCTTTGGGCGACGCGCCCGGCGTCACGTTCGCGCCCGTCTTCCCGAATCCGGCACGCGCAACCACGACGCTCGAGTTCACCGCGCCGTACGATGGCGCACGCGCGACGCTCGTGATCTACGATGCGGCGGGGCGCATTGTGACACGACTGGTCGACAGGACCGTCGGCGCCGGCCGTCACACCTGTGCATGGGACGGACACACGGACTCTGGTTCTCTCGCGGCGTCGGGCCAGTACTTCTGCGTGCTCACGGTCGACCGCGAGCGCAGGACGCAGAAGCTGATACTCATCCGCTAGCCGCCGGTCATCGATCGTCGTCCGCGTGCGGGCCGGCCGGCACACGCCACGCGGCGCACGCATCATCCACCCTGCACACAGGCGGATCGTTTCTCGCCCCGGGGTCTCACGGTCCCGGGGCGTTCCTATGGTCCGGGCGTTCCTGCGACCCGGCGCGAAACAGGGTTGCGCGCGGCCCCGGCTCTCGCTAGTCTGAGGCAAACGAGGCTCGCACAAGGAGCTCCAGTGGAACGCTCCTCCAGCAGACGGCGCCGAGGCAGGACCGCATCTCTCCTCATCCTGTCTATCGTGTTGCTCGCCGGTATCCACCTGCCATCCCGCGCGGAATCGAGGCACCGCGATGATCCCGAGCGCGCCGCTCGTCCCGAGCGCTGCGGAACACCGTGGGCCCTCGAGATACATGCCGCCCTCGAGCACCCCGAGCTGCTCTCAACGGCGGAGCGTGACGCGTACGAGAGCGCGAGGAGCCGCCCGCTCCTTCAGGCCTCGCTCGACACCGAGCACTTCCGCATTCACTACGACACCAGCGGGTCGGACGCGGTCCTCGGGTGGCCCGACACCGGGTATCTCGACGCGGTCGCCGATGCGCTCGAGCGATCGTGGGCGATCGAAGTCGACACGCTCGGCTTCCGTCCCCCGCCAAGCGACGAGAACGATCCCGACGGTGGTGGTGGAAGCGGGCTCTACGACTGCTACCTCCTCGATCTGGGCACGTCGTTCTACGGAATCACGCATGTAGGATACGCTCCGCCCGGCGGCCCACCGAACGATGTTACGAGCTACCTCTTCATCGACAACGACTACGACGACTTCGGCTACGCCGACCCGACGGTTCCCATGCGTGTGACCGTCGCGCACGAGTTCAACCACGCCTGTCAGTTCGCGCACGTCCTCGACGCCGAGGATGTCTGGTACATGGAGTGCTCTGCCGTCTGGGCCGAGGACCTCGTCTACGATGACCTCAACGACTACTACCAGTTCCTGCCCTACTACCTCGGCTACCCGTACCGCTCTCTGGAATACAGGGGGGCCGCCATGTACGGCTCCGCCGTATGGAACTTCTTCCTCGCGGAGCAGTTCGGCCGCGGTGTCGTCCCGGCGGTCTGGAGCGAGATGGAGAGCGGGAGCGGCTCCATCGACGCCCTCGAGGCCAGGCTCGGCGCGCTCGGCACGAGCCTCGAGGACGAGTTCTTCGAGTTCACCGTCTGGAACTGGTTCATTGGCTCGCGCGACGACGGGACACACTACGAGGAGGGCGCAGCATGGCCGGACGTCGCGGCCACATGGACAACGTCGAGCTACCCGGTTGTCGATGTGATGGTCAGCACAGGGGTGCGGCCGGATCATCTCGGTGCGAACTACATCGTCTTCGACAATCCCAATGATATCTGCGAGTCGATCGAGATCGCCTACGACGGCCCGCTTCCCCAGCAGATCCCGAACCGCGCCGCGCTGATGACGCTCGACGGCTCGGGTGCCGTGGCATCGCAGACCGAGCTCGTTCTCGATGGAGTGGGCGACGCGGCGCTCGAGTTCGCGAACTGGGACACGCTCTCATCGATCGTCCTCGTCGTCGCCAATGCCGCCCCCTGGTTCACAGCCGACAACATGGAGTACGCCGTCTCGGCGGCGCAGGCCGCTCCCTACAACGGTGCGTTCACGGCGGCGCTCGTCGACCCGCTCGCCGTGTCGGTGAGCTGGACACTGGACACGATCGAGGCGCTGACGTCCATCCGCATCGAGCGCGCCACGTCGGAGGACGGAGCGTTCGAACCGGTCGGTGCGAGTGATCACCCACCGACCCTGCACGGCTCGGTCCTCGATGAGGACGTCGTCGCGGGTGATGACCTCAGATACCGCCTCGTGCTCGTCCGCTCGTCCGGGAGCGAGACGACCATTCCCGGGGGCGATGCTCGTCTGAGTGTGCCCGGGAGCCTCCCGCTCTCGATCTCGCATGCGGTACCGAACCCGTTCATCGGGTCGACCTCGTTCGAGCTCGCGCTCCCGGAGACCGCGGGTGAGGTCACCGTTCGTATCTACGACGTGGCGGGACGACTCGTTCGGCAGGTCGCGTCCGAGCGTCTGGCGTACGGACGTCACCTCGTGAGCTGGGACGGAAGGGACGAACTCGGGGAGGGCGTCTCGTCCGGCGTCTACCTCTGTTCATTCGAGTACGGAGACACGAGGCTCACGCGCAAGCTGACGCTGCTGCGGTAACCGGCGCGGCGTCACGCGACCCCGATGCACCGCGAGCCGGCAGCACCCCGACAAGGAGGCCCACCATCGAACGCGTCGTCCTGTCCTTCTGCATTCTGAGCCTCCTCGTTCTCGCCGGACAGCTCATCCGGTTCCGGGTCCGATGGTGTCAGCGGATGCTCCTCCCCGCGTCCGTCATAGGCGGCATCATCGGTCTCGTGGCTATCCAGCTCATCCAGCGGTACATGCCGGACGCGACCTTCCTCGCCGACGCGACCACCGGGTGGAACAGGCTCCCCGGCTTCCTCATCAACATCGTCTTCGCCACGCTCTTCCTCGGCGCGGTCATCCCGCCGATCAGGAAGGTCTGGCACATCGCGGGTCCACAGCTCGCCTACGGGCAGGTCGTCGCGTGGGGCCAGTATGCTGTCGGACTCGGCGTGACGCTCATCATCCTGACACGGCTTTTCGACCTCCCGCCGATGTTCGGCGCCATCATCCCGGTGGGGTTCGAGGGCGGCCACGGCACGGCGGCCGGACTGGCGCCGGTGTTCGCGGAGAAGGGATGGGCCGCGGGAGCAGACCTGGCGATGGGTTCGGCAACGGTGGGCGTCGTCAGCGGTGTCGTCATCGGGATGGCGCTCATCAACTGGGCCGCCCGAAGGCGGTACTGCCGAGCGTCGGAGGCGGGCACGGAGGCCGCCTTCGGGGACGGTGTCGTCCCCAGAGCCGAACGACAGCCCGCGGGACTTCTGACCTTCCGGACCGAGTCGGTCGAGACACTGACCGTCCATCTCGCCGTCGTCGCCGCCGCGATCCTCATCGGCCTCATCTTCAAGAAGGGTCTCGCCGGGCTGGAGACGCTCTGGCTCGACAACCCGAAGAACGCGATCCTCGGGAGCTTCCCGCTCTTCCCGCTCGCGATGCTCGGCGGCGTCATCGTCCAGAAACTGTTCGACCGGGCGGACCGCCACGACGTCATCGATCGCGGACTGATGCAGCGACTCCAGGGGCTCGCCCTCGACTATCTCGTGGTCGCAGCGCTCGCCACGCTCAGAATCGAGACGATCGTCGCGCACATCGTCCCGTTCACCGTGCTCATGCTGGTCGGGCTGGGGTGGAACGTCTGGTGCGCGATGTGGCTGGCTCGCAGGATGCTGCCTGACGCGTGGTTCGAACGGGGCATCGCGGAGTTCGGACAGTCGACCGGCGTGACGGCGACCGGCATCCTGCTGCTTCGGGTCGCGGACCCGAAGCTCGAGACCCGTGCCCCCGACGCGTTCGGCTACAAACAGCTGCTCCACGAACCGTTCATGGGTGGCGGCCTCTGGACGAGCACGGTCATCCCGCTGCTCTACATCTTCCGCGCGAACCCGTGGCCCATATGGTTCATCACGCTGGGCGCGATCGTCCTCTGGCTCTTCGTGAGGTTCGTGCTGTTCCGGAAGGCGTGGGCCCCGGGAGCCTGATCGCTACGGCGCATTCCTCACGGGCGCGAACGCTAGCTGCCGGGCAGCTGCTCCGATGGCGGAATCCGGATCTCACCGCAGAAATTCGTGTGGATGAGCGCACGGACCGCATCGACCGTTCCGGCGCGCCTCAGCGCCCACATGAGTTTCGTGACGATGCACTCCGTCCCCATGTCATAGCCCTGGATGGCGCCGACGTCGAGCAGACGGCGGCCGAGGGCGTACGAGTGCATCCTGGTGGCGCCCTGGAGTCCCTGCGTGGTCACGACCACCGGGATGTCCGCCTCGCAGGCGCGCTCGACGGCCGCGAGATGCTCGTAGGCGACGTTCCCGGTTCCGAAGCCCCGGAGCACGAGCCCCTTCACCCCGCTGTCGACAAGCCCCTCAAGCACGTGAAGCGGCATCCCCGGCGCCAGCGTGACGATGGCCACGTTCGTCTCGAATCCCTTGCGGAGATCGAGCGTGCTCTCGTGTCGCGGCTTCGCCTCGTCTGTCAACCGCAAGTCGACGCGGATCTCTCCGAGCAGTCCGCCGTTGATCCCGTCGAACGCGTCGAGCTTCGACTCCGAGACCTTGGTCGCGCGCGCGCCGAGGATGATCTTCCTGTCGAACGCAACCATCACGCCCGACACATCCGTCGTGGCCACTCGAACGGCATTGACGAAGTTCCGCCGTGCGTCCGACTCGATCTGCGAGCCGGGTATCTGCGAGCCCGTCAGCACGACCGGCTTGCCGAGGTCGCCGAGCACGAACGAGAGTGCGCTCGCCGTGTAGGCCATCGTGTCGGTCCCGTGCGTGATCACGAACCCGTCGTATTCGTCGTACTTCTCATCGATGAGCTCCGCCACGCGGTCCCAGTGCTCGGGGCGAATGTTCGCACTGTCGATGTTGTCGACGTGCGCGACCTCGAGTTCGGCGAGCTCGCCCAGCCGTGTCTCCATGCTCATGAGGTTCCTGATGGCACGGTCGAGTTCCGGCGTGACCAGACTCCCCCGCTCATCCCGCTCCATCACCAGCGTGCCGCCGCAGAAGAGCACGAGGACGCGCTTGTCGCTTCCAG